>CANHIS010000007.1 GCA_947460255.1 Bacteroidota bacterium | reverse complement strand
ACGCCAGTGGCACCGCAGGGTAGCTATGTTCGGTTGAGATAAGCGCTGAAAGCATCTAAGTGCGAAACTCATCACAAGATTAGTTTTCTTTTAAGGGTCGTAGAAGACTACTACGTTGATAGGCTACAGGTGTAAAGGCAGTAATGTCATAGCCGAGTAGTACTAATTGCCCGTTAGCTTTCTTTTCAGACAATTTCGTTTTGTATTTTAACTTGTATTTTCTTTCTCTTATGTCACTTAACTGTTTATTCAGTTAATTAAGGCCTTCAGGTGACTATAGCGTTGAGGTCCACCTCTTCCCATTCCGAACAGAGAAGTTAAGCTCAACAGCGCTGATGGTACTGCCTTTACCGGTGGGAGAGTAAGTCGTCGCCCGATTTTTTTAAAAAGCCCCTACATGGGGCTTTTTTTATATTACCTATTTAAGTTCTTTAATTCGGTTTAATTATTTTTAAGCCGCCTTTTTGCCAACATTTTGATCATAATTGATCAGTCATCATACAGTGCGGGGTGGAGCAGTTGGTAGCTCGTTGGGCTCATAACCCAAAGGTCATCGGTTCGAGTCCGGTCCCCGCTACCTAGAAGCAGCTATTTTAGCTGCTTTTTTTTTGATATCCGGTTAGATTTTTACTATGACTTTTAAATCAGGCTTTGTAAATATTATCGGTAAACCTAATGCTGGTAAATCATCCTTGATGAATGCCCTAATTGGTGAAAGATTATCTATCATCACCCCAAAGGCGCAAACTACTAGACATCGAATTATTGGAATTCTTAACGATCCTGAATATCAGATCATATTTTCCGATACCCCGGGCATCATTAAGAATCCTGCTTATCGACTGCAGGAATCAATGAATAATTTCATTGAAGGTACTTTTGAGGACGCGGATGTCTTTCTTTACGTTTCAGAGATTAGCGACAAAGCCAATATCGATGATGTACCTGAAAAAGTTCGTGATTCAGGTACGCCAATAATCGTGGCGCTAAATAAACTCGAATTATCCAATCAAAAGGAACTCGAACAAAAAGTTGCTGATTGGAAAACGATTCTACCGCAAGCGTTAATTGTCCCAGTAAGTGCCGATCAAAAGTTTAACCTTGATCAAGTAATCAAGAATATTCTAGGACTCTTGCCAGAAGGCAAACCGTATTTTGATCAAGACGCTCTTACCGACCGGACTGAAAGATTTTTTGTTACAGAGATTATCAGAGAGAAAATCCTTCTCTATTATCAAAAGGAAATACCTTATTCAGTGGAAGTTATTGTTGAAGACTTTCTAGAGGAATCTCAAATTACAAAGATCAGATCAACGATTTATGTGATGCGCGAATCGCAAAAGGGTATTATTATCGGGCATATGGGAGCTTCAATTAAAAAGGTTTCTACCGAAGCAAGACTCGACATGGAAAAGTTCCTTGGGAAGAAAGTTTACCTCGAACTTCAGGTGAAAGTCAGCAAAGATTGGCGCGACAATGAAAAACAACTGAAAAGGTTCGGATATTTGCATTAATCATGGGAAGTATAGTTGCAATCATTGGCCGACCGAATGTCGGAAAATCCACATTATTTAACCGTATCACTGAAACGCGCGACGCAATAGTTGACGAAGCTGCTGGTGTTACTCGCGACCGTCATTACGGTAAAGGCGAGTGGAACGGAAAGGAGTTCACAATTATCGATACAGGAGGTTACTCTTTTGGTTCGGATGACGTTTTCGAAGAAGAAATTCGAAATCAAGTTAAGATTGCCATAGATGAGTCGGACATACTTCTTTTCGTTGTCGATGTTACAATGGGAATTACGGATCTCGATGATGCAGTTGCGGAAATTACTCGAAGAAGTAAAAAGCCTGTTTTTGTTGTGGTTAATAAGGTAGATAATCACCAAAGAATTAATGATGCTGCCGTATTCTATAGCCTTGGATTAGGAGAACTTTATTGCATCTCATCCATTAACGGTTCAGGAACAGGAGAATTACTTGATGCTGTTGTAGAAGAAATCCCAAAGGAAGAAGCTCTTCTAGAAGAACCTGAGATTCCTAGGATTGCTTTTGTTGGCCGTCCCAATGTTGGAAAATCCTCTTTTGTAAATGCCTTATTGGGCAAAGAAAGAAATATTGTTACCAACATAGCTGGAACAACGCGCGACACAATTCATACGCGCTACAAAGCTTTTGGCCATGATTTTTATTTGGTCGACACAGCTGGTTTGCGTAAAAAAGGAAAGGTTAAAGACGATGTCGAGTTTTATTCTGTAATGCGCACAGTGCGTGCAATAGAAAAATGCGATGTTGTTGTATTAATGCTTGATGCCAAAGATGGCATGGAATCGCAAGACGTGAATATTCTTTGGTTAGCCATCAGAAATCACCGAGGTGTAGTAATTGTGGTAAATAAATGGGACACAATCGAAAAAGACACCCATACAACCAAAGATTACGAGAATGCCATTCTTGAAAAGATTGCCCCATTTAAGGATGTGCCAATCATCTTCACTTCAGTACTTGAAAAGCAACGACTTTTAAAAGCGATTGAGACTGCTGTAACAGTATCGAATAATCGAAAGAATCGTGTTGCTACCTCCAAACTAAATGAGTTGTTGTTGCCAATCATTCTCGACAATCCACCACCATCTACAAAAGGAAAGTATTTGAAAGTGAAATATATTACGCAGCTAAAAGCAGAATACCCAGTTTTTATCTTTTTCTGCAATATGCCTCAGTATTTTAAAGAACCTTATCGTAGGTTTTTAGAAAATACAATCAGGAAACACTTTGATTTTAATGGAGTGCCAATCATGATTTCATTCCGTCAGAAATAACAAGACTGAATAATCTTGCTTGAATCTTTATCGATTCGTTCGATTGAAGTATTCCTTGTTCCAATTATCGCTACTGAAATCGGTTCTGGTAAGGAGACCATATATCAATGCAGCTGTAGAAAATCCTCCCGAAGTAAGAATAATTAAAGGCACTTTGTAAAGAATGCTTTTAAAAAGAGTGTCTCCATTAGCTAAGCCTAAAAGGCCTGCACAAATGGCTATGAATACCCCTGTTATCAGAGAACTTATCACAAGGCTTTTAATATCTCTAAACGGGAACCTCAAAAACTCACTGTAAAAGGGGCGTTTTTTGCCCCATTGGCAGATCATTTCAAACCTTTCAACCCCTTGAGATGCGAACAACAATGGACTTTTGTATTCATCATCTTGCAAGAAAAATGCGGATGGAGCCAAGATGAAAAATTGAATTTCTTTTCCTGGATGGCGATGTTCGTAGCTTTTAATAACACTAATGACCTCGTAGGGAATTTCACCGCTATAAAGTGCACTGTTTAATAAGCGTAACCTGTATTTTACACACGTGTTCTTAAGTTGCTCTTCTTTAAAAAACTGGTTGATTTGTGCCAATTTAAACTGAGCATTCTTCCCCGTTGCAACTGATGCACCAATGCCAAAGTGCCTCATAACTTCAAGTTCTCTTCTTTCTGAAAACGAAAAAATATGATCTACCTCTTCAAGGAGGTTTCCTATTTGTTGCTCAAATTCGGATGGATCTTGACTTTCGCCGGCTTCCATAAGTTTTGTGTTGGATACTTTTAAATAACAAATAACATTAAAACAAGTTCGAATTTTACGTTAAGACTTTTTCTCCCCAACGAAGTAATGGGCTTGGTCTTTAAACAGCACATTGAATGTAGTTAAACTACCATAGATCCGTGTGATGTATTGTTGAAGATCAACTTTTTCAGCATCCTCAAGTTTTCCATTTGCGTTAATCTGCTGCTCTAAAACTCTTAATCGATCCCTTACCATAACTATTTTGTGAAAAAAGGTTTCAATCGGAATTTCTTTCCCTTTTAATGATGAATCTGCAGGCTGCAAGAGAATTGTGCCTCCTTGCCATTTGTCGCCAATTGGAACGATTTGTTGAATATCACTGTATTCGGATAGAATTCTTCGCAATGTTTTTTCCATCATCGGAAGGTCCAGTTGCTCGTTTTCTTCTTCCACCTGTTCTACTTCTAACAACTCAAGCCCTTCTGTTCTCATCGAAATATCGAGATTGCCGCGGTTAGGGAATTGTATGGTGTAAAACGTTGCACCAACTCTTACAATGGTGCCCTTTCCGTAAATAGGATGTTTGATGATTTGTCCAGTTCTTCCTGTTTCCATGTTAAAGTTTTAAGCATAAAAAAAGCCCTGACAAGATATGCCAGGGCTTTGAATTATTAATAGAATCAAGCTTTTGCTCCAGCTTTTTTCTTTGCAGGTTTTGCTGCAGGCTTAGAGGCTACTTTTGCGGCTGCTTTTGGTGCTGCTGCTTTCACTGGCGCTGCAGTTTTTTCTGCTGCTTTTCCATTCAAGCCAAAACCCTTTTTGAAAGCTTCAACTAAGTCGAGTTTTTCCCAAGGGAAAAGTTCAACTTTCACTTTCACTTCAGATTTCTTGCCTTTGTTAAACACTTTAGTAACTACTTGTGGCTCGCGGCCCATGTGACCATAAGCTGCAGTCTCGCTGTAAATAGGTGTACGTAACTTAAAACGTTGTTCTATAGCATATGGACGCATATCAACCAATTTGGCAACGATATTCGCTACTTCACCATCATTGATTGCTAATTTAGAAGTGCCGTAAGTACTAACATACAAGCCAACTGGTTCAGCAACGCCAATCGCATATGCAACTTGAACCAGAACTTCATCAGCAACACCTGCAGCTACTAAATTTTTCGCGATGTGTCTTGTTGCATAAGCTGCTGAACGGTCAACTTTTGAAGGATCTTTTCCAGAGAATGCACCACCACCGTGAGCTCCTTTTCCACCGTAAGTATCTACAATAATCTTACGGCCAGTGAGGCCTGTATCACCATGTGGACCACCAATCACAAATTTGCCTGTTGGGTTGATGTGATAAACGATCTTGCTATTAAACAATGCTTGCACACGCTTCGGTAACTTTTTCATCACGCGTGGAATCAAAATGTTGATCACATCTTTCTTAATCTGATCAAGCATTTTCTTTTCTGCGTCGAAATCATCATGTTGGGTCGAAATCACAATCGCGTCGATACGAACAGGTTCGTTCTTGTCGTTGTATTCGATCGTAACCTGGCTTTTCGCATCTGGACGCAAATATTTCATCTGCTTATTTTCACGACGAAGATCAGCGAGTTCGCGCAACAACAAATGCGACAATTCCAATGGAAGTGGCATGTAGTTGTCGGTTTCGCGGCAAGCATAGCCAAACATCATTCCTTGGTCGCCTGCACCTTGTTTCCAAGGATCTTTCTTCTCAACTCCTTGGTTGATATCAGCACTTTGTTCGTGAATTGCAGAGAAAATTCCGCAAGAATTCGCCTCGAACATGTATTCTGATTTCGTGTATCCGATTTTACGGATCACTTCACGAGCAATTTCCTGAACATCAAGATATGCTTCAGATTTAACCTCTCCAGCAAGCACAACTTGACCTGTAGTTACAAGTGTTTCGCAGGCAACTTTAGATGAAGGATCAATTGCAAGAAAATGATCAATTAGAGCATCAGATATCTGATCTGCTACTTTGTCTGGATGGCCTTCAGAAACAGATTCGGAAGTAAACAAATACGGCATTTAGATTTGGATTTAGTTATTGATTGGCTGCAAAATTAGCCTTGTGGCGCAATATTACAAATAATCAGCGGGCAGATTGCGCTCAAAATCAACAGATATTTAAGAATTTAAGATTTTCTAGTCACATCGCGGAATACCGCCTCAAGATTTTTTTCATTTCTCGAAATTGTGAGCACGGTTAGCTGCTGATCAACAGCAAATCGGAATACTGCAGGACGGATATCTTCTTTCGAATCGGTGAAAAGCTCCCAATTATTTACGCCTATTTTATCGACGCGTTTAACGCCTTCAATGTTCGACAATGCACCACGAGAAATGTCCTTGTCGAATTCCACAGAAACACTGTACCCTGCATTTTTTTCACGCCCCAGTTCTCCAGAAAGTCCGTCGGCAACGATTTTCCCTTTGTTGATAATGATCACCCGGTCGCATACAGCTTCCACTTCTTGCATGATGTGGGTCGAAAACATCACCGTTTTTTCTTTTCCAATATTCTTAATCAGATTTCGAATATCGACCAATTGGTTCGGATCAAGACCCGAAGTTGGCTCATCAAGAATTAGCACTTCGGGATTGTGAATCAGGGCTTGCGCTAGTCCAACGCGCTGTCGGAAACCTTTAGAAAGCGCACCAATCTTTTTGTGCTGCTCTTGGCCCAATCCAGTGAGATCGACCATTTCCTTCACCCTTTTTTCTTTTTGCTTCATCTGGTGAAGGCCGGCAATAAAGCTCAGATATTCCTTCACATACATATCCAAATACAAAGGATTATGCTCAGGCAAATAGCCCACTTTTCTGCGTACCTCCATGCTGTCGGATATAATATCATATCCACAAACCTTCACGTCTCCTTCTGTTGGAGGGATAAACGTAGTGATGATTTTCATCATGGTTGATTTTCCGGCGCCATTAGGCCCGAGGAATCCTAAGATTTCTCCTTTCGGGACTTCGAAGGAAATTTGATCGAGTGCTTTTTGTGCACCGTATAAACGGGTGATGTTGTTAACGAGTATCGACACGAGCTTTTTTGGATGGTCAAAGTTAAAAACAAATGAGAAGCGGAAGTTTACAGAAATCTACCACTGTCGGAAACTGTTGAGAAATTATTTACTCTTGGAAATAGACACGTTTTACGCGGGGAGAAATATTGGTAAGCACCTCGTATGGAATCGTTTCAAGCACTTCCGCCATCTTTCTAATCTCCGTATCATTTTGAAAAACAATTACTTGATCGCCTTCTTGGGCTTCTGGAATATTTGTAACATCTACCATACACATATCCATGCAGATGCTCCCAACTGTTGGCGCATTTTTTCCATGAACGATGACCGAATACGCCCCATTTCCAAGTTTTCGTGGGAAGCCATCTGCATAACCAATCGGAATTGTTGCAATACGTGAGGCTACTGTCATGCGAGCTTTTCTGCTGTAACCAACAGTTTCGCCAACTTCAACGGTACGAATCTGGCTGATCATTGTGCTTAATCTTCCAACTGGGAGAAGGCTTGATTGGTTCTCAACTTCTCCGATGCCATACATGCCAATTCCAAGGCGAACAATATCTAAACAAGCCTCAGGATGGCGGCTAATTCCGCTCGAATTGAGAATGTGTTTCATGAATTTTTTACCCGTACCGAGCTCTATTTCTTTCGCTAAGAAATCTAATTTCTGTATTTGCATTTTTGTGAACGCATCATGTTCTGGATCGCTACTTGCTGCAAGGTGTGAAAACACTGAAGATATCCCTATTTGTGGATTCGCATTCAATAATCGAATGAGTTCTGGTAGATCTTTTTCTTCGAATCCGAGGCGATGCATTCCAGTATCAACTTTAATGTGGATGCGTAATTCTTCACTATCGAATCCGCTTCTTTTTTGAAGAGCATGTAAAAATTGATTTAGAATTCTGATGCTGAAAATTTCAGGTTCCAAGCGGTTTTCAATCATTTGGAAAATACTATCAGCTTCTGGATTCATCACCATTATTGGTAAATTTATTCCCGCACGGCGGAGATCTAATCCTTCATCTGCGTAGGCAACCGCGAGATAATCAACCCCATGAAACTGCAATGCATTTGCTACTTCAATACTTCCTGTACCGTATGAAAATGCCTTAACCATGGCCATCATTTTTACTTGTGCTGGAAGTTTGTTTCTGTAATAATTTAGGTTGTGAATTAAATGACTCAAGTTTATTTCCAGAACAGTTTCGTGCGTTTTTAACTGTAACGCTGAGGCTACATTTTCAAATTCAAAAATTCGTGCACCTTTCAGCAATATAGCCTCATTGTGAAATTGTAAGATTGGCAAAGAATTAATTAGTGCTTCTGTTGAATGAAAAAAGTATTTCTCTCCGCCAAAAGCCTCCATTTTTTCTGTGATAATCTCGCCTACACCAATGAGTTTTGAAACTTTTTGGGCATTCAATAATTCTGCAACTTCCTTGTATAATGTGTCAGGCATAATACCCGATTCGAGAATGTCGGAGAGAATCACTGTTTTGCTAAGATTTCCTGGTTGTTGCGACAATGCTTGCAAGGCAATTTGAAGGGAATCGAGATCTGCAATCCAAGCATCATTTATCAAAGTGCAATTGTTTTTTCCTTGCAGAATCTGCAAACGCATTTCAGGTGCATCGAGCGCCCCGATTCTGTTTATAATTGTTTGCGGTGAGTATTGATGAGCAAGCATCCAAGCAACGCAATGCATTGCATTTTCGATCGATGCTTGGTCGCTAAATGGTAGATTTAAAGCGAAACTGCTTCCCTGAAAATCGACCGTAAAAACTTGAGGTGAACTGGTTGCATTTACGGTTACATCAGCTGAATTTTGAAATCCCCATGTGAAGGTTTGGCCCTTGTGGTTTTCCTTGATTTTTGCGGCAACTCGATTGTGATCGGCGCAGTAAATCAGTAAATCGGTCTGAACGAATAGTGTTAGTTTTTCTAGAATCTTCTCATCGATATCGCTGAAATTCTCTCCATGTGCGCTCCCAATGTTGGTAAAAATGCCCGAATTGGGTAGGACCATCTTTTGCAATTGCACCATTTCTCCCCGGAGGGAAATTCCAGCTTCGATGATTGCTAAGGTATTTTGATCGTTTAAATTCCACAGCGACAAGGCAGTGCCGAGCTGGGAATTGAAGCTTTTGGGGCTTCTCGAAATATTAAAGTCAGCTTTTAATAAACTAAACAACCACTCTTTAACGATGGTTTTTCCATTGCTGCCAGTGATTCCAACAATTGGAAATTCGAATTTATTTCTGTGTGATGCAGCTATTTGCTGAAGAGCAATTAAGGTGTTTTTAACCACCAAGAAATTAGCCTCCTCGTATTTTTCGTTTGTGGGTAATGCTTCTACCAAGAAATTCCGAACGCCATTTTGATACAACGATTGGATGAATTTATGGCCGTCGTTTCTTGATGTTTTTATCGCAACAAATAAAGTAACGTTGGGTTGAGAAAGCTTTCTACTGTCGTAAAGTAAATAATTGATTTCGTTGCACGCTGAATTTCCAGGGTGCAAAATTGCCCCTGCCATTTGAGACAATTGATCAATCGAGTAACTCGTCATTTGTCTTTGCTGCCTTTCATCCCCGAATAGGGAAGTGGATTGAACTCGTAAAAGCAATCTCTGCAAAGTGGCTGATAGGACTCTGTTTCGCCAAGAACTACCAAGCTGCTATTGGCCGCATCGAAACGGTGAGAGTGGTTGGCGAGATTACCGCATTTCATGCAGATGGCGTGCACTTTTGTAACATATTCTGCTGTAGCGAGCAGCGCAGGGATTGGCCCAAATGGGAAACCACGATAATCCATATCGAGGCCTGCAACAATTACACGAATGCCCTGATTGGCGAGTTCGTTGCATACATTTACGAGTTCATTGTCGAAAAATTGAGCTTCATCGATACCAACAACTTCAACATCCGACGATAACAAAAGGATACTTTGAGAGGATTCGACTGGCGTAGAACGAATAGAATTGGAGTCGTGAGAGACCACGTTTTCTTCATCATAACGCACGTCGATTGCAGGTTTAAATATCTCAACGCGTTGTTTGGCGAAGGTTGCGCGACGCAAACGACGGATGAGCTCTTCGGTTTTTCCGGAGAACATTGAGCCGCAGATGACCTCAATCCAGCCGCGTCTTTTATTGGGGTGAATAGTGTTTTCGAGAAACATTCGAATGAACCTAAGTTTTTGTGTATTTTTACCCGATAAGAACAGAGCACAAATCTAATCAAATTGCACTCGCCCCAATAAACTATGGACGTTCGCCGGATTCACGAAGAGATCAACACTACACTCATTCAATTAGAGGAGCAATACTCAAGAATTCTCACCTACAAAGACCAGATTCCAACCATCGAGGTTGATTTGGTTTTGAAGGATGTAAGAGACTTGTATGAACTTTTCATCAACCTTAAAACCGTTGGAGAATTGCAAAGACGTGGAATGATCACTGCACCAGTGGTTGAACAAGTATCGAAGGCTACGGCAGTTGATACGGCTCCGGTAGTTGCAGAAAAGCCAGTTGCAGTTGTTGAGAAGATTGAGGTAGCTCCAGCGATTGTTGAAGCGCCGAAAGTTGAACCACCAGTTGTAGAAGCTGTAAAAGAAGAAGAAAAACCCGCAGTTGACTTTCAAAAAACTGTAGAGGTAAAAGTGGAAGAAGCAAAAGAGCCAATAGCGCAAGTAAAGCCTGTGGTTTTGCCTTCTGAAAATCCACCAGTTGTTGCACCTAAAGTAGATCTTCTGCAAGAACGCCAGAAGGATTTTGTGCCTACAGTGCGAAAAATCGAGTTCAAACCTGAGCCTCAAACAGTCGATAACAAAAAGGAAAGCTTGTTTGACAAAGCAGCTTCTTTGTATGATAAAATTGCAAAGCCGGGCGACAAAACAGTTGTTGGTCAAGCAACCAGACAGCCTGTTTCAAATATTAAAGGTTCGATCGGAATCAATGAGAAGTTTGCATATTTGAAAGAGCTTTTTAAGAACAATGTAAACGATTACAACGAAGCGCTAGACAAGTTGAACAACTTCGACAGTTATGCTGATGCGGAAGACTATTTCCAAGAGTTGAAATCGAAATACAATTGGGATTCTGAAAGCAAATCGTTTCAAGGACTTGCTGATTTGCTTAACCGCAGATATCTGCACAACGCCTAATTTAATATGAGCCGTTTAGTGCTCGTTCCGACGCCTCTTGGAAACTTGGGCGACATTACTTTGCGTGCTTTAGAAGTGCTCAAATCAGCCGACTTGGTTTTGGCTGAAGACACGCGTACCACAGGAAAGCTGCTTTCGCACTATTCGATTTCTGCACGATTAAAGGCATTTCATTTACACAACGAGCACAAATTTCTCGACCAAGCAATTTCGCTCATCAAGAGCCATGGTTTGGTAGTGTTGGTTTCGGATGCTGGCACACCAGGCATTTCTGATCCTGGTTTTTTACTTGTTCGTGCTTGCAAGCAAAACGGAATTCCGGTTGAATGTTTACCCGGTGCAGCAGCGTTGATTCCAGCTTTAGTGATTTCTGGATTTCCTACAGATCGATTTTGTTTTGAAGGATTTTTGCCACACAAGAAGGGTCGCCAAACCAAGCTGAAACAGATTGCCGAAGAAAGCAGAACAGTGGTATTTTATGAGTCGCCGCACAGGCTGCTAAAAACCTTAACTCAATGTGTTGAATTTGTTGGTGCACAGAGAGAGGCTGCAGTTGTTCGAGAGATTTCGAAGATTCATGAAGAATGCGTGAATGGAACCTTTGAAGAGTTAGTGGCTCATTTTACAAAAACAGCCCCGCGTGGAGAAATTGTCCTGGTGATTAAAGGCTTAAATCAGGATGCAGAAGATGAAGACACCGATGAGCCTGATTTTTCGGATGCTGAATCGTTTTCTCGTGGTCTTGCAAAAAGGAAGAAAGCATAAAAGAAAACAACAAATGAAACGCCAGCTTGCGTGGTGAGCATGTCTTCGGTAAACATCGAAAGAAACGCAATGCTAAAAAATAGAGTGAACGGCAAATAGTTAAATGCTCTCGAGTGAATTGCAGGGAAGAAAAAGAGAACTAAAAAGAGCAACAAACCTGGAATTCCTAATCCTACAGCGAAATAAATAAATTGATTATGGCTCGTCATCCACCACTGTGGAGTTAGCCAACTTGCTGTGAATTTATATTGTTCTCTAAAGTCAGCAGGAACATCACCGGTTCCGGTTCCAAAAATCGGGTTTTTGCGAATGAGCGAAATTCCATTTTTCCAAAACTCAAGCTTCATCATTAACGAATGGCCAGAAGCATTGGTTCCTCCACGTTTTTGAAAATCGAGCTCATACAGAAGTTGATAAAATCTCATTCTGATGCCGAGCAATCCAGTGTAATTCACATTCGCGGTGCCGTTTTCAATGTATCGAATGTCTTTTTCATTGAGGGCCATCACGCCAGCTTGATCCTTGGTAAGCCCTTTAGAATTTAAGTATCTCACCAAGGTGGTAAAAACAGGATGGCCTTTCCCATCTGCACTATCAATCGACAAGCTGCTTCTTTGTCTCCAAGTAGATCGAACTTCATCCTCGCAGAGAAAAGCATCCACATAGTGGCCATTTTCGATCATCCCGAAGGCGTGCTTGTATGGATTTCCCAAGGCGGTTTTGGCCGGAAGTGGCGCGCTGTAGATTTCGTTGGGTGTGAAATAGTTTTGCCAAGCATTGCCCGCGAAGTAAATACTCAAGCCCAAGAATAGCGCTGGGATACTATATAAAACGAGCGTTGAAGGAAGGTTAAATCGGCTTCTAATTTCTTTCATCAGCCAAATACCCCCAACAATACATAAAATGATAATTCCATTTAACGACTGTAGGATGAAGAGAAATGCCAGTAAAATCAAGCCAATTGAAGGCAGTATATATTTCTCGTAGGGAAGAAATTTGAATGGCTTTTTTATTGTCATCCAAAGGATTAGCAGCAGCGCAAATGAAATTAACAGAGAGAATCTGATGTGGGAGATAAACAATGAGATATTCCTAATATCTGTCAGTTCGCCGTTCATCCAACGAGGAAGCCCAACCGAGGAGCAAACAATTACGGCAAGAAAAACACTCAGAATAAACAACCGGATGAGCAGTTTGTACCACGAAAATTGAAGTGGTTTGATGCTGCCCAACACAAATGGGAAAATGAGAAACGGTAGATTTAGCCTGATCAATTTCAGCGCTTCATTGGTGTTGGTTGACCAAAAAAGCGGAGGCAACAACATGATAAATATGCAACACAGAGCAATGGCCGACTTGTTGGATTTGAATCGTTTCAACTTTTCGATAAAGTTGCCTTCAAGAATCCAGTTTCCTCCGATAAAAAATTGCGACAAACTCATCAACAGCATCGAAAATGGCAAGCCGACAACCATGAGGAGCAAACCAATGAAGTGCAAATAAGGATGAAGAAATCGTAGTTGTTTGGGTAGCATTATCCGATAGGAAACGGTTTTGGTCGCGGAGGTTTAACGCGGCGAAGTTACCATTTCGTATAGGAATTTAATCCATGATTCGTCGTCGTTCAAGCTTGGGATTAATTGAACCTTTTCTCCGCCGTGTTCTTCGAAGAGTTCTTGATACTCTGCACCAACTTCGTGGATTGTTTCGAGACAGTCGGCAACAAATGCCATCGAAAAAACCAGCACTTTTTTCTTGCCCGATTCAGCAAGATCAATCAAAGTTTTATCGGTGTAAGGCGTGAGCCAAGGATCTTTTCCTAATCGAGATTGAAAGGTGATAACAGCTTTATCTTTCGGAATTTGAAGGGCTTCGATCACCGCTTTCGCCGACGTAAAACATTGCGCTCGGTAACACACATGGTTATCGGGGTGAATGATAGGGCAATCGGTTGGGCCTTTCTGACAAGTTCCCGCGCATCCAGAAGTGCGAATATGTCGCCATGGCACTCCGTGGAAGGTAAACATCACCGTATCGTAATTCTCGATTTGCATCTGTCGGCCCTTTTCAATCCAAAGATTTAAAAAACCTGGATCGTTGTAGTAAGAGCCGATTACCTTTAGTTCGGGGATGAATTGCCACGATGATATTTCCCGGAGGGCATATTCGGTAGCCGAACCTGTGGATGAGGACGCAAATTGTGGAAACAGAGGAAGCAATACAATTTTATCCACCTTGGCTGTTTTAAATCGACGAACGGCTTCTTTCATGGATGGTTTTCGATAGCGCATCCCAAGTTCCACCTGATAATCGTCGCCCAACATGTGTTGAAGTTTCTCTTTTACAGATTTCCCATAAATGAGCAGCGGAGAGCCTTGGTCGGTCCAGATTTCGCGGTAAAGTTTTGCCGATTTTGGCGCTCTAAAGTTTGCGATGATGCCATTTACCAAGATTTGCCGAAGGATGTAAGGAACATCAATTACACGCGGATCCATGAGGAATTCTCGAAGATATCTTCGAACATCTTTGGTGGCAGGGCTATCTGGAGTGCCAAGTTGCATTACGAGTACTCCGGTTCTGGTTTTTTTCATCAATTCAATAACAACCGCTATTCTGGAAGGTTGCAAAATTAGGAATTCGATTGAATGAAGCGGTGTGTTAAAATGGGGGTCACCTCCCATTTTTAGGAAAAAAATAGGGGTTAACTTTGTTGAATCACGAACCACTACTTTAAATCTATCTACATTGGAGACACAGGAGATTGTTTTGCATCCTCAGAAGATGCTAGAAGGAATTGGCACGTACTTGTATGTTTTCAATAGAAGGCTTGGTGAATGGTCGAAAGAAATATATTCTATCCTCGGCAGAGATCCCAAGCAAGAAACAATCAATCTTGCTGATCCGAATCCTTATCTTGATGACCAACAACGAATTATGTTGGTAGAATTGAGTCAGCTTTGCATTCAAACTGGATCCACCAAACAAGGCATTTTACTCTTTAAGAATGAGCAAGGAGAAACGCGAAATGTATTGATGCGATTTTCTCCTGAAATTGATTCTTATGGCGAATTGGTTGGGATTTCGGGAACCATGCAGGATTTAACTACTGTTTACCCGCCTAGTTTGCATTTACCTGAAAAGGATGAGTCATATCTGAGTTTGATCAATCATCTGGATGAAGTTGTGTTCTCCTTAGATATTCATGGGCAAGGCGTTTTTGTAAATCCTGCATGGGAGACACTTACAGAGAGGTCTTTGTCTTACTTCATTCATGTTCCATTTGTTGATTATGTGTTTGAGGAAGACCGTGAACTTTTTCAAAGCCACTTTCTAAATCTCGTTTCAGGTCGTTCTCAAACAATTCGCCAAGAGCTTAGAATATTGAAGCAAAATGGCGAGTTTCTTTGGATGGAGTTGCATGTGCGCAAATCGGTGAGTTCAGGAGGAAAAAGTGCAGTTTCGGGTACATTGATGAATATTCACCAACGCAAGATTGCAGAGACGATCGTATATAATCAGCGTCTTGCCATCGAAAATGCGCAAGAAGGCATTGCAGTGCTCGATAAAGACGGGAATTACTTGTATCTAAATAGGCAACATGTTGAATTGTTTGGGTATGAGAACGAATCCGATTTATTAGGGAAAAGCTGGCAGACGCTTTACCAGAAAGATGAAATTGAAAGAATTAACAAAGAAGTCTTTCCAAAATTAATGACAGCAGGTGTACTTCGATTTGAAAGTCAAGGCGTAAAGAAAGACGGGGCGCCAATTTTTCAAAGCGTGTGCTTAACCGTTTTGCCAGATGGTGGTTTAATTTGTATTGCCGATAATATTACCGACCAAAAGAGGAATGAAGCAGAGTTAAAAGAAATGGCACTTGTAGCCAGCCGGACTAATTTGAGCGTAATCATTTCGGATTCTGATGGGGTAATCACGTGGGTAAATGATTCTTTTACTCAAAAAACGGGTTATACTTTGAACGAAATTGTAGGACAGCGGCCACACATATTGTTGAGTGGACCTGATACAGACCCTGCAACTGTTCAAACCATTTATGAGCATTTAGGTGCAGGAAGAGATTACCAAGGCGAAATTTTGAGTTATGATAAATATGGAAATCCAATTTGGTTTTATATTGATGTAGCTCCGGTTCGTAACGAAAAAGGCGAACTCGTGAAATTCATTGCGGTTGAAAGTGATATAACATTAAAGAAGGAAGCCGAGGCCAATATTCTTTCGGCTTTTAACAAAGAGCGAGAATTGAGCGAGCTAAAAACACAGTTCATTCACATGGCTTCGCATGAATTTAGAACACCGATGGCATCTATTCAAACAAGTATGGATGTGTTGAAGCATTATGTTTCGAACAATAGTGTTCAAAGGGATGATTTGAAAGGCGTTTTTAACCGACATCACGGCCGAATTGCTCAAGAGATAACCCGCATGTCGGAAATCATGAACAATGTTTTATTAATGGGACGTTTGGATGCAGGAAAAATGGTTTTCAATCCTGTGAAGACTGATTTGCCTGAGTTTTTTAAAAACCTCATTGATGAAGAAATGCTTTCGAGAGATGGAGCAATCATTCATTACAAGGTGCTTGGAAGCCCGTCACCGATGGTGATTGACAGAAGTTTCATGACGCATATTTTGAAGAATCTTTTGTCGAATGCGTTTAAATATGGTGCACAAAATGAGGAACCGATTGTTGAGTTGAAATTTGAGGAGTTGAATTTCATGTTAACGGTAACCGACAAAGGGATTGGAATTCCAGAGAGTGAATTGAACAGCCTATTTCAGTCGTTTTTTAGAGCCTCAAATGCAGAGGACATGCAAGGGACAGGCTTGGGATTAGTGATTATCAAGCAGTTAACCGAGATGCATTTTGGAACTGTTTCAGCAGAAAGTACGTTAAACCGAGGGTCTAAATTTTCAATTTTAATTCCGCAGCAATAAATGCAAACTAACAAGAAGAAGATTCTTCTAATCGAAGATGAACAGCAACTTAGAGAAAATATTTCGGAGCTGTTAGAGTTGAATAATTATGATGTTTTACCAGTGGATGCTGGTGATAAAGCCATGCAATTTATTTCAATTTATAAGCCAGATCTCATATTGTGCGATATAAAGATGCCACGATATGATGGGTATTGGGTATTAAATGAAACAAGAAAATTGAACCCGACTGGCAAGGTGCCTTTTATTTTTATTTCTGCAAAAGTTGATCGTGCAGACGTAAGAACAGGAATGGATTTGGGAGCTGATGATTATTTAACAAAACCTTTTAGTGCCGAAGAATTACTGAGCGCTGTAAATGCACGATTAAGCAGAGCGGCAGATCAAGATTCTATTTCTTGGAACGAAACCGACGACACGCCCAAAGCAAAGTCCGATGATTTGAACGTGCTTACACCAACCGAAAAGAAAATCATTTTCCAGATTGCACAAAACTCAACTTCTGCCGAAATCTCGAAGAAGTATTATATCAGCCTAAAAACAGTCGAAAATCATAGATCGAACATTACCAACAAGCTAGGATTGAAAGGGCATTTGTCGCTTTTAAGATTCTGCCTGAACAACAAGAAGCTAATACTTTCGCAAAATTGGGATTAATTAAAGAAACTATTTGCTCTTCAATTCGTTCATATTAAGCAATCCAAAATTTGACTGAATCATTTCGAATGTTAGAACGAACGAACAATTCTCTGTCAATTGACCATACTGATGAAATGCAAAAGTTAGCATTTTTGGAATCTGTATGTAAAAGTTCGGATCATGGAATGATTCTTCTTGATAAGAATTTGAATGTGATTTTCTCCAATGATAAAGCTGTTTTTTTTGGAGATCATTATTTAAATAAAGAATTTAAAGTAGGCGCTTCGTTTAAAAATATTCCAACGAAAGATAGCGCTAGTGTGCAGTTTGAACGTGATGTTTTCCGCTGCATGCAATTTGGGGAAAGTTCAAATTTTGAGGTTGATGTAAATTCCTCCTCTGATTCGTTGGTTTGGTTGGGGATAAATATCAAACCGATCAGTATTGACCAAGGAATTGTTTCTGGAGTTTCCATTGAAATCCACGAATTAACTGCAAGAAGAGCTGTTGAATTAGAATTAAAAAGGACACGTAGTTTTTACGAAACAGTTTTAAACAATATCCCTGCAGACATTGCCGTTTTTGATCTTGACCACAATTATTTGTTTGTGAATTTGTCGGCGATTTCAAATGACGAATTGCGCAATTGGCTTATTGGTAAAAATGATTATGATTATTTTCAGCGAAAAGGTTCAGGAATAGAAATTGCCGATGCACGCAGAGCCATTTTTAATGAGGTGATTACAACCCAAAGAACCCACGAAGGAATTGATGAACACTTGCGTCCAGATGGATCGATCGCTTATAAATTGAGACGATTTTTCCCATATACAGAACAAGGTGAATTAAAGTTGGTGATAGGTTACGGGATTGATGTTACGGAACTAAAAATGGCACAGAAAACCGTGATGGAATTGCTTGAAAAGGAGCGTGGATTAAGTGATTTAAAAACACAATTTATCCAGATGGCATCACATGAGTTTAGAACTCCTATGGCATCCATTCAAACAAGCATGGATATTTTGATGCATTATTTACACAAAGACGACCAGGATATTGAAACCTTGGCCCCGATTTTTAATCGCCATCACGGCCGAATTGAACAAGAAATAAGAAGAATTACAGAAATCATGAATAACATTCTGCTTATGGGGCGACTTGATGCTGGCAGAATGAACTTTAATCCTGTTGAAAATAACATATCAGCATTAATTACAAGTATTGTAGAAGAGGAGCTGTTTAGCCACAATGGGCGCTCGATTCGTTTAATTGAAAATGGAACCCCAATTAACGTCAATGTTGATAGAAGCTTCATTACCTATATGCTGAAAAATTTGATCAGCAATGCATTTAAGTATGGCAGTGAAGATGAAATTCCAGAAGTTGTTCTTGATTTTTCTGATACTGGTTTTAAGGTAACAGTAATTGACCACGGCATAGGAATTCCGCAAAAGGAAATGGATAATCTTTTTCAATCATTTTACAGAGCGTCAAATTCTGAAAATATTCAGGGCACCGGTTTAGGTCTTGTGATTGTGAAGAAATTAGCTGAAATGCACGAGGGCGAAGTGTTTGGAGAAAGTGAGATCAACAAAGGTTCTTCATTTGGTTTCTTTATTCCCGCGACCATTTAAGGTCTTAATCTATTTTTCATTCTAGCAGACCCTATTATAGGCCAGTTATCTCAGAAGGCTAAGGTTTTTATGTAGAATAAATTTTGCTGCGATAAATTTTCCAACAGTTTATTTTTTAGCAAATAAAATAGGGATTAACACTCACGCATTTAAATTATTTACTGCTTACTTTCGAAGAGATGAATTAATCAATTTATGAAGGAGTTGTTGAAATTTGAGGTTGAAAAGGGAGGGCAAATTCTCCGCATAATTGATGAAGAAAAGTTCAGCTTATCTCTCAATTCATCGCAATTCGAAGGGAAAGAAGTTTCGGCGTTTTACCAAGCGCATTTTTCAAAAGAATTTATCTCCGAAAGTGGCTCAAAATTTCTTCAATTATTTGATGGCAAAATTCAATTGATTTTTTCGAAAGTCATACACAACGAAACAGCCCATCATTCAATATATCAATTCTTCTCTTTAGATTCCAATGCTGAACAATCAGAAGAGCAGTTAAAGTTTCTTTCATGCCATCATCAAATATTTGAAAATCAACCAATAACTTATTTGTTTGTAGATAATTCCGGGCAAATACTATGGGCAAATGCTCAGTTTAGAAAATCGAAAGACCAATTAAAATTTCAAGAAAGTCTCAATAGCAGTGTTTCGAAGTTTGGAAGCAGTTTATTTGATGCATGGGCTTATCAACGTCAAGAGATATACTCTTTAGAGCTTGAAAATCAATCATATCAGATTGCAATTCATCCAGTTTTTTTCAATGATTTATTGTTGGGTTTTCGACTAGAGGTTTCTTTGTCGAAAGTGATTGATTTTGTTGACTTAGCCAGTTTTCCTGCCAAGAATCCAAATCCGGTTTTGCGAATTTCAGAAACCTGCGATATTCTGTTTTCAAATCCTGCAGCTGTAAATTTACTTCAAGAAAAAGGTGAATTAGCGCCCTCTTTGAAAAAGGAACTGCTGTTGTTAATACAGTCGCAATTAATTTCCACCGAATCATTTGCTGGATTAATTGAATTTAATAGTCAACATTACCGCATTGATTTTTTTCGTGAGAGGAATTCGTGGAACCTATTTTTTGTAGATATTACTGAAGCGTCCAGAATGACCAAGCTTCAGTCGATTACTCAAGCGCAAATAGAAGCCATAATAAATAGCTCCAGAAGTGCGGTAATATTAATAAATCCAGAAAAGGAAATTTCTTATTTTAATCAAAAGGCTCGTCAGGATTCCAAACGATATTTTGGTTTTGATATCGAAGAAGGGGCAAAATTGGATGAATTAATTGAAGGCAGTTTTGCACGCACAATCGAAGTCTCGGTGCAAACAGTTTTAAAGGCGGGGCATCAGATTACCTTCGATCTTGATTTCGATGTAAGTGATGAGAAAAGGGTTTGGTTTAGTTTCACCGTTTATCCGATCAAGGGGGCTCAAAGTGAGATTACAGGTGCATGTTTAAATATCACCAATATCACAAAGGGAAAACTTGCAGAAATTGAAACCAAAAAAACAAAAGACTTTTACGAAACAGTTTTAAATAATATACCAGCCGATATAGCGGTATTTGATTTAAATCACAAGTACATGTTTCTAAACTTGGAAGCTGTTGCAAATGATGAATTGAGAAAATGGCTGATTGGTAAAACAGATTATGATTTCTTCGAACGTAAAGGTTCAGGGATGGAAATTGCTGATGCGAGACGTGCAGTTTTTAATGAAGTAGTTTCTACCAAGAAAACCAACGATAGAATTGATGCACACACCAAAGCAGATGGCTCGGTAAGATATAAATTAAGGAGGTTTTATCCTTATGAAGAGCAAGGGGAAATGAAACTTGTTATTGGCTATGGAATAGATATTACTGAATTGAAAGAAGCTGAGCGGCAGTTTCAACTTTCGGAGAGCAAATTTAGAAGTCTCTTTGAGAACAATCCAATGTTAATTTTTATTGTTGATCAGAATTTTAATGTAACATCTTTAAATAAAGCCGCGAAGCAGCATTTGGGTATTGATGAAAGTGAAGTATTCAATATAAATATGCTTTCTCTCATTCGAGAAGAATTTTGTTCGGAATTTACAGATAAATTTTCTCTCGCATTCAGCATGAATGAAGGAGAATCACATACCTGTTACTGCCATTTAAAACAAGGTACACATGAGTTTTCAGTTGAGTTTTCCGCCACGCCGATATTGTCCGAGTCGGGAGAAAAGTTACTCATGCTTGTTGGAGCTGATCACACTGAACGTCTTTTAAATGAAGAAAGATTAAAGAAAAGCGAAGTGTTTAATAGGCATTTAATTCAGCAAATTCCTATTCCATTTGCAATAGTTGATTTTGATCGTGCTGAATTGATTAATGATGCCATGCGCAAACTCTTTGCCTTGCCTGAAGAAATTGATTACAAATCTTTAAGCCTACTCAATTTTATAGATGAAGAACACAGGAAGAGTGTTAGACAAGCGATCTCAGACCGTTATGCAGGAAAAGATTCTGGTGCTGTATTGCTGAGGATTTACGATTATGAAAGAACGCCAAAAATTGTTGAGGTTCAAGGAGCATTAATGGAAATTGGAGGTAGAAAATTGAATTTTCTCACCATGATTGACAAAACGGCAGAAATTCATCAATCTAAATTGAGGAAATCTGCTGAACTTAAAGCACAGCAAATTATCGATACTGCGTTGGATGCAGTTGTATCGACTGATTCTCAAGGGTTGATACAAATTTGGAATCCTAAAGCAGAACTTATATTTGGCTGGACAGCAGAGGAAATTAAAGGGCAAAATATTGTAGATACAATTATCCCTCAATTCCATAGAAATTCTCATTCGTTTGGAATGGATGCGCACATGAAAACTGGAAAGTCGAATGTGTTGAATACCTTAATGGAACTTACTGCTGTTAATAAATCGGGCCATGAATTTCCAATCGAAATATTCATTACAAGAATTGAAATAGAAGGTGAGATCATTTTCAGTTCCTTTATCCGAGATATATCGCTTAAAAAGCAAGCCGAATTACAATTAATTGCGTCCGAAAATAAATTGTCGCTTCTTGTGCAGTCTTTGCCAGTGTTGCCATTCACGATGAGCCACAATAATCCTTATGAATTCACCTACTTAAATGAACGTGTAGAGTCTTTGTTAGGCTACGATGAAGTAGAAATTGCCCAAACACCTAATTTCTGGCTTTCCAAAATTCACCCTGATGATGTAAAAATTGTCAAGCAAAATGTTTTAACCTTCGATTCAAGTAAGCAAAATGTTTTGGTTTATAGGATACTGCACTCAAATGGTCATTGGAAATGGCTCAGAGAAACCAGTAAGTTATTGTTTAATTCAAATGGTGAGCCGATATCTATTTCAGGTGTTTTTAACGACATCACACAACAAAAAGAAACAGACGATAGACGCCAGAAAGTTGAGCATACATTGTATGAAATATCTCGAGAGGAAAAGGTTTCTACTGATTCCTTGAATGAATTTTATTCGATGCTTTTTGCCAAATTAAATGAGAATTTTGGATTTACCAGTTTCTCATTGTGGGAATTGAGTTCGGATCGCGAATTATATAAGAGGATTGTTTGGCACAATTTGAATGATGCAAATACATCTACAGAAATAGTAGCTCTAAATGCCGAAAAATCGCGACTGTTAAATGAAATCAGCATTCAACACGCCTCACAAAACGATATAGCAAATGGAAATCCAAGTGCGATTCTTCACGATTCTTTAAACGCTATTTTCGACTTGGATGAATCAATAATTCCGATCATCAATTTAGTGAATACTGATTTGTCGAACGGATTAATTTTATTAATTGAAAACAATCGCTCAAGTTTCGAATGGCAAAGTGAATATGCTTCATTTGTTGGGTCAATTTCAGAATTAATCTCATTTAATTTAGAATATTTCCATAGAATTGAAGCAGACCAAAAACTGAGAAAAGCTTACAGTCTCGCTAAAATTGGAGCGTGGGAAATTGAAGAGGGGCGCGATTCTGTTTTTTGGTCGGAGGCCATGTTTGAATTTTACGGACTTGTTGCAAATTCGACAGATCCGCTTAAATTTGATGCTGTTTTACCATTTATTCATCCAGACGATTTAGATCATTTTAACATGGTCTTTAACCGCTTGTTAAATGATGGAATTCCTTACAAAATTGAATGTCGCCACGTACTTCCAGATTTACCTGTGCGATTTTATGAAAAGTCTGCGGTTGCAATCACATCGATCTCGGGGAAACGTATTTTTATGGGTGTAACGGTGGATATTACCGACCGTAAAATTGCAGAAAAGGAAAAAACAGGACGCATACAAAGTGAAGCAATTTCTAATGCAGTAGCTGCATCAATTTCCGTAGCTGCTGATTTGCAAGATCTGTTTCTCAGATTTACTGAAGCCCTTCATAATGCTCAAATCGTGAATGGATGCATGCTTTATTCTGATGATGATGTGCCAGGCACATTTCTGCCAAAGATGATTTATCCGGAGGCTTATCAAGCAAAGCTGCCATTCATTACTGATGTACAATCAGAACTGAATAAAAGTTGGGTGTCATTAGCACTAAACGAAACCAGTTATTTTGGCGATCAATACCCAAACAGGGTTATTGCTCCTGTACAAATGCCTGGACGCGGGCGTTGTTATTTCCTTTTTGATGCCGACAATGACGGAATTGATAAAGCCGACGCACTTTCATTGTTTTCCACTTTGATTAAATCTGTTCAAGAAAAGGCCGAATTAATTCATGCAGAAAATCAATTGCGTTTATTGAATAATGAGTTACTGGATACTAACGTCCAATTAAGGCAATATTCCTATATAGTTTCTCACAATTTGCGTGCGCCAGTAGCCAATATTCTCGGATGTATTAATCTTTACAACGAAGAAGACCCTGCGGACAGCAGAAATGAAGAATTAATTAATGGGTTAAAAATATCTGCCAATTCTGTCGACAATATTCTACGTGATTTAAATAAAATACTCAACATTAAAGAAAATGTTTTTCGCCAGTTTGAAGTAATTCAGTTTCAAGAAATTTTTGATTTTGTTTTAGAGAATCTGAAAAATGAGATATCGAAAATCCCTAGAATATTGGATATTGATTTTTCAGAGGCAGCAGAAATAAAGGCATTTAAACCATACATGGTGAGCGTTTTTCAAAACCTTATTTCCAATGCATTCAAATATAGAGCAGCGGGCAGAGATTTGAAATTAAAGATTAAATCGTCTACTCTTTCTGGTAAAGTAATTCTCACTATCAGTGATAACGGCCGCGGTATTGACTTGGAAAAACACGGCAGTAAATTGTTTAAGCTTTATTCAAGATTGCACAATGATGTTCCTGGAACAGGTCTTGGATTAACCATGGTGCAAGAACAAGTTCGTGTCATGGGGGGTAATATTCAAATTGAGAGTAAAGAAGGGGAGGGTACAACATTCATACTTACATTTACTATCAAAGAATAATGTAAGATGCGTGTTTGGCTGATAGATGATGACAATGTAACCAATATGCTTAATAGGTATTACCTAGAAGAGCATTTCAAAGGACTTACAATCCAATTGTTTGGGAAGGCGAAAATTGCTCTGGAAGATTTATTTGAATCGAAGAATTATCCCGACATAATTTTTCTCGATATCAACATGCCTGAAATGAATGGATGGGAGTTTCTAGATGCATTGTTAATACAAGGCAAATCAGGAAATCACTTCCCGGATATTTACATGCTTTCATCTTCATTAGATCCAGCCGACAGGTTACGTGCTGAGAATAATTCCTTGGCTCGAGGGTTTATATCGAAACCTTTTGAAGTGGAAAATCTACAGCCCATTTTTGCTCCCTCGATTCAAGAGAGAAGGGCTGTTTAATCTGTATTGTAGTTTTAAAGCTTGAGGTGGATTATTAAAATCTCATAAGCATCATTTTCTTGTCATTGCGTGCTGTAAATTCTTAATTCTAAGATATTTCATCATGTAAGTTTTTTTTGCTTAACGCAATCTGTTCATCTTCAATAATATATGGTTCTATAAATTTGATATTGAATTCTGTAAGCAATGCTAAAACTTCATTCTAACTAAGATTTACAGTTTATATAGCTTGCCACTTCCAAACCAACACAGAATGAACATTAAAAACGTCTGGCTGATTGATGATGATCCGATGAACAATGTTTTCAATAGCTACCTGATTGAAGACCACTTTCCGGAAATAAAATCTGAATCTTTTTTGTTTGCCGGTGATGCACTGAAAGAGCTTGATAAATATCCTAGATCAAGGAGGCTACCCGACATCATTTTCCTAGATATCTCAATGCCAATTATCAACGGCTGGGAATTTCTGGAGTTGTGCACCGATCGGCATCCGTGGCTAAAAACAAGATGTAGAATCTACATGTTAACATCTTCAATTAACCCTTCTGATCCAAGAATGGCTGTAGAACATCCTTTGGTAAGTGGATATATGCAAAAGCCTCTACAGGCAGGTTTTTTAGTGGATGTGATTAATGACGCAGAGGCCAAAACACTCATTCGAAAATAATCTTGAATGGGCATTGCTTAAAGGCTCAATTTATAATGATTTATAAATAAAAAACGCCGGTAACTCTATGTTACCGGCGTTTTGCGTTAATTCATTTCGAAGATTATTTCTGATCTTCTTTTACTTCTTCAAAATCTACATCAGTTACATCTGCTCCTTGAGCTTGTCCAGATGGTTCACCTTGCGATTCGCCTCCTTGTGCATCTTGTGTCGCCTTGTACATATCTTCTGATGCAGCAGCCCATGCTGTGTTAATGTTCGCTAATGCTGTATCGATCGAATTTAAATCGCGACTTGAATGCGCTGCCTTAAGTTCTACCAAGGCAGACTCAATTGTTGATTTTTTATCGGCTGGAATTTTATCTCCAAATTCCTTCAACTGCTTTTCGGTTTGGAAAATCATCGAATCTGCTTCGTTAATCTTCACTGCCTCTTCCTTCGCTTTCTTGTCGATTTCTGCGTTGGCTTCAGCTTCATTTTTCATTCGCTTGATTTCGTCGTCGCTCAAACCTGAGGAAGCTTCAATACGGATTTTTTGTTCTTTCCCAGTAGCCTTGTCTTTAGCAGCTACATGCAAAATTCCATTTGCATCGATATCGAAAGTTACTTCAATTTGAGGAACTCCACGAGGTGCTGGTGGAAGGCCATCCAAATGGAAACGACCAATCGTACGGTTTTGCGGAGCCATTGGGCGTTCGCCCTGTAAGATGTGAATTTCAACAGATGGCTGACTATCACTTGCTGTGGAGAATACTTCCGACTTGCGGGTTGGGATCGTTGTGTTCGACTCAATCAATCGAGTCATTACACCACCCATAGTTTCAATCCCGAGCGAAAGTGGAGTTACATCAAGCAACAAAACATCTTTCACTTCACCTGTTAAAACGCCACCTTGAATCGCGGCTCCGATAGCCACAACCTCATCTGGATTTACGCCTTTGCTTGGAGCCTTTCCGAAGAACTTCTCTACTGCAGCTTGTACAGCAGGAATTCTTGTTGAACCTCCTACTAGGATGATTTCGTCGATATCACTATTTGTGTAACCTGCATTTTTCAATGCTGATTTGCAAGGTTCGATTGTTCTACGGATTAAGTCGTCTACCAATTGCTCGAACTTCGAACGGCTCAAGGTGCGAACCAAGTGTTTAGGACCAGATTGCGTTGCAGTAATGTATGGAAGGTTGATTTCGCTAGTTTCAGTGCTCGACAATTCGATCTTAGCTTTTTCAGCAGCTTCTTTTAAACGTTGAAGTGCCATTGCATCTTTACGAAGATCCATGCCTTCTCCTTCGTTTTTAGCGAATTCATCAGCCAACCAATCGATGATTTTTTGATCGAAGTCATCTCCACCTAAATGCGTATCACCATCAGTTGATTTTACTTCGAATACTCCATCACCCAATTCCAAGATAGAAACGTCATGTGTACCTCCACCGCAGTCGAACACTACGATTTTCATTTCTTGGTTCTTCTTATCTAAACCGTAAGCCAATGCAGCTGCAGTGGGCTCGTTGATGATACGCATCACCTTCAAACCTGCAATTTCGCCCGCTTCTTTTGTAGCCTGACGTTGCGCATCGTTGAAATAAGCTGGAACAGTGATCACGGCTTCTGTTACTTCTTGCCCAAGAAAATCTTGCGCAGTTTGCTTCATTTTTTGAAGAACCATGGCAGAAATCTCTTGCGGAGTGTACATTCTGTCATCGATCTGCACGCGAGGCGTATTGTTATCGCCTTTCACTACTTTATAAGGAACGCGCTGTGTTTCGGTCGTAACTTCATTGAAGCTATTTCCCATAAAGCGCTTAATTGAATAAACAGTTTTTGTTGGATTAGTGATCGCCTGACGCTTCGCCGGATCACCCACTTTACGTTCGCCTTTGTCTAGGAATCCAACAATAGACGGAGTGGTTCTTTTCCCTTCACTGTTCGGTATAACAACAGGTTCGTTACCCTCCATTACAGCGACACAGGAATTGGTGGTTCCGAGGTCAATACCAATGATCTTTCCCATGATGATTTTATTTACGTGTTAATCAGTTTGACGGCGACTTTTCAATCATTATGCCACCAGGAAAGCATGTCGATTTTGGCAGATTCAACTGTCAATTACAGGAATCTGTCAGCAAACTTGGTGACAATTAGTCAGCGGTTATTACTGGAAGTTGAGTGGTTGTGTAACCGGATTGTTCCGCAACGAATCGGAAGTTAAAGGCCCAATTGGTAAACGACGGATGTAAGTGTTTCTGCTTGCAAACAAGCCCAATCCATTCTCAATATTGGTAAATTGCGGACGTTCCTGCGCAATGGTGTTCGACGGTTGGTTTACGTTTAAATATGTAAATAGATCTTCATCACCTGCATTAATCACATAATACAAGCTATCTGCAAACCGCAACATTGGGTTCTCAGGCGTTGCTGCTGAGATAAACGATGCCAATGTTTGATAAATAACTCGGTTATCGATTTCTCGTTGAAGTTCTTCGCCTCCAACATCATTGTTTGCAGTTAATCTTCCTAAGTTGATATTCACTTCTTTCCGCACTACATTTTGCGGCAGACCCTCAGGATACTCGCGGTAAATAAATCGCAGAAACACTTCGTACAAACGTCCATTTTCAGAACTCGTCCATTTAACGAAGGTTTTTTGTTGTGGGAAAATATTAGCTGATTGTGAGAACTGACTTGGCGTTGCCACATTTACCTTTTTTACCAGCTGAGTTCTGCCAATGAGTTCGTTGCCAGTTTTGATATTTTTAACAGAAAGAACATACTCTGCATTAAGCTTTAGTTTATTATTTGCCGGTACTTCGAAGCTATATAAAACTTGCCCTGGATTTGCAAAAATGCCGGTGTCTTTCGCGATATCTGTTCTACGAACTAAAGGGAAAACGCGGGTTTCGTTCCCATTGATGAATTCGAAAACTTTTGCATCTATATCGCCTTCTTTGTAATACAAGCTGTCTTGAATTTGCGCAAATGCTAATGCATCTCCTTCCCCAAGAAAAACGCGACTAATTCGAATGAACTGTTCAGTTGAATCAACATCCAACAAGCCGAAAACTACCGGAACATCTCTCCAATCGCCATTTATTTCGACTTCATTTTCACATGCAGAAAACAGGAATAGACTAGCTAGAGCTGATAAAATAATTGACTTAAAACGCATGAGGCAAAAGTATACATTTCAAGTCAGTTGAGGAAATTACTAATATTGCCGTTTATCGGTTGAAACTATGTCTGTACAAAAAGAAGTAAAACGCGTCACTACACGCACAATTCAAGATATGAAAGTGCGCGGAGAAAAGGTCTCCATGCTCACTGCTTATGACTTTTCGATGGCTCGATTGGTGGATGCAGCTGGTATTGACATTATTTTGGTAGGAGACTCTGCTTCAAATGTGATGGCAGGCCATGAAACTACATTGCCGATTACCTTAGACCAAATGATTTACCATGCATCTTCGGTAATTCGAGGAACAAACCGCGCATTGGTAGTTGTGGATCTTCCTTTTGGGTCTTACCAAGGAAATTCAAAGGAGGCCCTGACATCGGCGATTCGTGTGATGAAAGAAACTGGCGCCCATGCAATTAAACTCGAAGGTGGCGAAGAAGTAGTTGAATCTGTTAAAAGAATTCTCAGCGCCGGTGTTCCTGTGATGGGACATTTAGGCTTAACACCTCAATCGATTTATAAATTCGGAACCTATGTAGTGCGTGCCCGTGAAGAAGAGGAAGCTAAAAAACTCATCCACGATGCGCATTTATTGCAGGAAGCTGGTTGTTTCGCCATAGTGATCGAAAAAGTACCTGCAGCGCTTGCTGAACGCGTGGCCCAAGAGGTGTCAATTCCAATCATCGGCATTGGAGCGGGTGGAGGAGTTGATGGGCAGGTGCTTGTATTACACGATATGTTAGGGATCAATACCGAATTTAAACCAAGATTCCTGCGCACGTACCTCGATCTGCATGATCAAATTACTGGTGCTATTGGAAAATATGTGGCCGATGTGAAGTCGAAAGATTTCCCGAATGCATCAGAATCTTACTGATGAGCTTAGAAGTTCTTCATCTCGACAATCATCTTATCGCAGTTAACAAGCAAGCCGGCGAGATTGTACAAGGCGACAAAACTGGCGATCAACCGCTCAGCGAAAAAGTTGCCCAATATTTAAAAGTACAATTCAACAAACCTGGTGATGCATTTATTGGTGTTATCCACCGAATTGATCGCCCAGTAAGTGGTGTGGTACTTCTCGCTCGCACCAGCAAGGGATTGTCGCGCATGAATGAACTGTTCCGCGACCGAAAAATTCGTAAAACTTATCTTGCCTTGGTAGAAGGTTTGGTGAAGGAAACCGAAGGATCGCTGGTGCATTATTTATCCAAAAACGAATCTCAAAATCGGTCAAGAGCATCTTTAAATCCTGCCGATGGATTGCTTCGTTGCGAGTTGAAATACACTGTTTTGCACCGTGCAGAGCGCTACACGCTGCTCGAAGTGGAACCGTTAACTGGCCGTCATCACCAAATTCGTGTGCAGCTTTCTGCCATGGGTTGGCCCATTCGTGGTGATGTAAAATATGGCGCTCGCCGCGGAAATCCCGACCGAAGTATCTGTTTACATGCGTTTAAGCTCGATTTTACGCATCCAATAAATGGAGAACCGCTTAACATTCAGGCTACCTTTCCAAAAAACGAAGCTTGGGCTCCCCTTGCAAATTTCAAACTCTAATTTTGTTCTGTTTTGAACTCCGAAGTTCACCGAACTGATAAATAGAATTCTCCTATCTTGCCCCGCTTTTAAGAACATCTGATGAAAAAAATCCTCTCAATTGCGCTACTTCTTTTTGTGCAAATATTGTCGGCACAAAATCCGCTAACGATTGAAAAACTTTGGTCGCTCGGCCGCGTTAGTCCGCTAGGAATCACCAAAGACGGCCAACAAGTGATCTTCAAAGTGAGCAGAACTGATGTGAAATCTGGAAAAAACTCTTCCGAAACATTCATGGTTCCGATTAAAGGTGGCGATGCAGTAAAATTAGATTCTGTGGGCAATCTCCTAGCCGATCGAATGGTGAGCCCAGATGGTAAATTCTTGATCGGGCACCAAAGTGTGAAACTCGATAAGGTTTTTGGAAAAGACATTTATCCAGAAGCGGGAACCAATTCTGCACAGATTTACGACGATTTGCACCACCGCCATTGGGATTCTTGGGAAGATGGAGAATACAACCATGTGTTTTTATACAATTTGGTGAACGGCAAGCCTGATGCAGGAAAAGACCTCATGCCGGATGAAAAATACGACACGCCGACGATGCCAATGGGCGACGAGTCTGACTACACTTGGAGTGCTGACGGAAAAATCATTGTGTACGTATGCAAAAAGAAATTCGGAACCGCTTATGTGTTGAGCACAAACACCGATTTGTATTCTTACGATGTTGCATCTGGTTCAACCACCAATATCACACAAGGAATGATGGGTTACGACACCGATCCTGCGTTTTCGGCGAACAATGATTTGGCTTGGTTGAGTATGGCGCGTGATGGCTACGAAGCCGACAAGAACGATATTTACGTAAAAGGCAAAGGTGGCATCATGAACCTCACAGCCAAGTGGGATGGCACTGTGAAGTCGTTCAGATGGTCGGCTGATGGAAAGAAGATCTATTTCATTGCCGCAGTGGGAGGTACAAACCAATTGCTGGAAGTAGATTATCCAGGTTTAACGAAAAAGATGCCTGTCGTTTCTCCGCTTGCTAGCGGGATGTTCGATTTAAACGACATTGTAGGTCAATCGGGCGATGTATTGGTTTTATCAAGAACCGACATGAATCATGCAAACGAATTGTACACCTTCAATTTGAAGTCGAAAGCTTTAACCCAACTCACCAAGGTGAATGATGAAGCATACAAATCGGTGGCTGTGAGCAAAACCGAAAAGCGCATGGTAACCACTACCGATGGGAAGCAAATGTTGGTGTGGGTGGTGTATCCGCCAAATTTTGATCCTGCCAAGAAGTATCCAACGTTACTCTATTGTCAAGGAGGGCCACAATCGGCGCTCACACAGTTTTACTCTTTCCGTTGGAATTTCCAATTGATGGCAGCTAACGGTTACATTGTTGTTGCGCCAAACCGACGCGGAATGCCAGGTCATGGTGTTGAATGGAACGAAGCGATAAGCAAAGATTGGGGAGGACAAGTAATGAAAGATTACCTCAGCGCGATTGATGATGTGTCGAAAGAATCTTATGTAGACAAGTCAAGATTGGGCTGTATTGGTGCGAGTTATGGAGGATATTCGGTGTTTAACTTGGCTGGAATTCACAACAAACGATTCAAGTCGTTTATTGCTCATGCTGGAGTTTTCGATTTGCGCAGTATGTATGGAACTACCGAGGAAATCTTCTTCTGTAACTTCGATATGGGAGGTGCCTATTGGGAAAAAGACAATGCCGCTGCGCAGAAAGCCTACACCGAATTCAATCCGATTGATCGCGTTGGAAATTGGGACACACCTATGTTGGTGATTCATGGCGGATTGGATTACCGCGTGCCGGAATCTCAAGGTTTCCAAGCTTACACAGCACTTCAATTGAGAGGAATTAAAAGTCGTTTGCTTTATTTTCCAGATGAAAACCACTGGATATTGAAGCCACATAACGCCATCGTTTGGCAAAAAGAATTTTACCGTTGGTTACAAGAAACAATGTGATGAGAAAACTACTGATTGCTTGCGGTTGCATACTATTTTTCGGATGCACGCTGAGTGCACAAATTCGGGCAACCACTGAAGAGGGCGACACAGTTTTATTGAATTCTGACGGCACTTGGGCTTTTCTTGATACGGCTGAAATTGCAGAAGAATTACTTCCTATAAATGAAGGGAAGTTTTTGAAATCTTCTTCATCGAAAGACAATTACAAAGGTATTTCGAAAGGTTATCAGATCTGGTACAACGAAAAAGAGTGGGAAAGAACAGATCCAAAGAATCTGAATGAAATAGCAGAAGTCGCTTTCAAATCGACCGAAATGGATGCTTATGGCATGTTGATTTACGAATCAATGGAAACTACATCGCAAACATTGGCCGACATTGCAATCATTCAAGCCCGAAAAACAGCCACCGATTTAACCGTGGTGTCGAAAGAAATCAGAACCGTAAACGGCAATGAAATGGTAGCATTGGAGATGATTGGAAACATCCAGAAAATCGAAATCTACTATTACAATTACTATTATTCGGGTCCGCAAGGTTCTATCCAATTGCTGTGTTTCACAACAGCAAAAGGTTCTAACGAACTAAAACCAAAAATGGAAGCCCTTTTGAACGGACTCGTTATTTTAGGGAATTAAGCTAGTAATTGAGCTACTTCGTTGGTTAGATGCTTGCCTTTGTCGTTGTTGTACCAATCTTGCATCATCAAAACAGACTGTTCATGGGGTATTCCGGCGTTGTGTTCCTTTAGAAACAGCTGTTGAAGCACTTGTGGCCGAGGTCCCCAATGGTGAATGATTTCACCTGTTTCGTTGGTGAATAGCACTTTAGGTATCGATCTTCCGCCGTTGGTTAGGAATGCATCGATGAGTTCAGGATTTTCATCGCGTAAAACGACAGTGCATTTCACTTCCGGAAGCGCTTCCGCTAAACGCGCAAACACAGGCAGCGACTGAGCAGCATCGCCACACCAGGATTCGGTAATTACAAACCATTGCAAGGCAGAACTTCCCCGGAGGGATTTAATAACATCTGTATCAGGTTGAAACGTTTTGAACACACGCTTCATTCGGGTAACATTAAGCTTCGTAAAATTGGCTAATGCTTCAGTTTGGTTAGATCCAGAATTGGCATTTTGAGCAGCTAAGTTTTCGCAGTAAGCAAAATATTCGGCATAACTAAAGGTCCGAACGATGGGAAATTGATTGATGTTCATGCTGCAAATTTGGGTTGTTTCTTAGATGCTCCATGTGATGAATGTCACATTTTGTCTAAATGCCTGTAAATCAAAGTGCAGAAATACGTCAGAGGTTTAAGGGCTTTTTCTACTTTTGGGGCGATGATAAAATCAATGACCGGTTTCGGGAAAAGTCAGCTCTCGCTTGGAATGAAAACCATTCTGGTGGATGTTCGCGCACTAAACAGTAAGCAGTTAGATCTCAATTTGCGTATTCCACCAGCCTTTCGTGAAAAGGAGGGCGAGATTCGACAAGAAATTGGCAAATCTTTAGAAAGAGGTAAAGTAGATGTTTATCTTTCTTATCGTTTGGCTGGATCAACTGGGACGGCAGCAATTAATCATGATTTGGCAAAAGCCAGATTTTTGGAGCTGCAGCAATTGGCCAACGAACTTAATGTACAGTCGGCCGATTTGCTTGGAAGGGTTTTGATGATGCCTGATGTGATGGCAGAGCAAGAAGAGGTTTTGGGTGATGAAGAATGGGCACAAGTGATGGAAGTATTGAAGTCGGCCTTGAAGGCAACCGATGTGTTTAGAACCGACGAAGGATCGGGCATTGGAAAAGAATTGCTGGAAAGAGTTGGAAACATTGAAGCGCGTTTGGAAGAAACGGGTGTTTTAGATGCCGAGCGGATGGTGTTGATGCGGGAGCGATTGCTGCAAAAGATTGCCGATTTGAAAATAAACGCCGATGCCAATCGTTTCGAGGAGGAGATGATTTTCTACATTGAAAAACTCGACATTAACGAGGAAAAACAAAGGCTTCGAGCGCATTGTCAGTATTTCAGAGAAACATTAAATCAACAAGAAAGCACGGGCAGAAAACTCGGTTTTATTACCCAAGAAATGGGCAGAGAAATCAATACCATCGGCTCTAAAGCCAATCATGCAGGTATGCAGAAGTTGGTGGTTTTGATGAAAGATGAACTAGAAAAAATTAAGGAACAACTTAACAACGTATTGTGAGCGGGAAATTGATCATCGTTTGTGCACCTAGTGGCGCTGGTAAGACAACCATCGTAAGGCACATCCTTGAAAACATTCCGGGAATTGAGTTTTCGGTTTCTGCAACCAACAGAAAGCAGCGACCAACGGAAGTAAACGGTTTGGATTACTATTTCATTGATACCGACGACTTCACCATTCGGATTGCGAAGGGCGATTTTTTGGAGTGGGAAGAAGTGTATCCAGGTACTTTTTACGGCACCTTGAAGAATGAAATTGACCGCATTTGGAACCGAGGAAATCACGTAATTTTCGACGTGGATGTGGAAGGAGGCTTGAACATTAAGCGCCATTTTGGATCACGCGCTATGTTGGTTTTTGTACAACCTCCATCGTTGGAAGTTTTGAAAGAACGTTTGTTGCAGAGAGCCACCGAAACGCAAAAAGATTACGATGTTCGTGTGAGCAAAGCGCGCCGTGAAATGGAGTATGCTCAACATGCCGATAAAATTTTGGTGAACGATCAACTCGACAAGGCCAAAAAAGACGCAATCGCCATAGTAACAGAGTTTTTACAATCCTGATCTGATGCATATCGGTTTGTACTTCGGATCTTTCAATCCGGTTCATATCGGCCACCTTGCCATTGCAGGATATTTTGCTCAGTTTACAGAATTAGAGCAGGTTTGGATGGTGATCAGTCCGCAAAACCCCTTAAAGGAAAAGAAATCTTTGTTAAAGGATCATCACAGGTTGGCGATGGTTCGTGCAGCGATTGAGGATTACCCTTATTTGCGTGCTTCTGATGTGGAGTTTCATTTGCCAAGGCCATCGTTCACGTCGCATACCTTGGCCTATTTGGAGGAAAAATATCCCCAACATACGTTTTCATTGTTGTTGGGCAGCGACACTTTGGAAACATTTCACAAGTGGAAAAACCCGGAGGTGATTTTGAATCGGCATCGGTTATTTGTTTATCCACGACCGGGTTATGAAGGTGGAATGTTAAGAAATCATGAAAAAATCACATGGGTTGAAGGGGTTCCAACAATGGAAATTTCTGCAACTTTTATTCGACAATCCATAGCTCTAAAGAAGGATATTAGATTTTTGATGCCTGATAAGGCTTGGAAGTACATGACCGAGATGCATTTCTACGAATAGCGATTCAATACAATTAAGAGGGCAAATTGTTTACGAAGAAGAGTTTTTCTTACATTCGCATGCTCAACTAAGCTCTCTACATGAAAAATATTTTACGATTACTTACCTTAGGGTTCATGCTCCTACTCTCGGGGATGAATTCTACAACGGCGCAGTGTGTCTTTAGTGACAATCTGTTTCCAACCACCCCGTTTACTCCAACATTGCAAACATTTACGGCTGCTGCTGCAAATATTTATGCTGGCGAGTATTCAATTTACAATGTAATTCAAGGAAACACCTACGAGTGGTCACTTTGTGCTGCAGACGGTGGTGCCGCAAGTTACGATTCTCAGCTTTCGATGTTTGATCCAGCAAATACCTCCTTTGCCATTGCTTATGGCGACGATGAGTGTGGGGATGACGCGAAAATTACTTGGGTAGCTACATACACAGGTCAGGTTTATGTTCAAGTAAATTTGTTCAACTGCCTCACCAATGCAGTGAATTCGACCTTAGTTTATCGTTTGGCTGCAGTTGCAGTGCAGTCTTGTGCATACACAGGCGATCTATCCCAATATCCTACTGGTATTTTCACACCAACATCAAATGTTTTTACTGCTGCTGCCACGAACATTTACGCTGGAGAGCATTCACGCTACAATGTAACGGCTGGTCAAACTTACGAATGGTCGCTATGTACTGCTGATGGCGGGTCTGCAACTTACGATTCTCAACTGTCTTTGTTTGCCTCTACAAATACATCTGCACCATTAGATTACAGCGATGATTTCTGTGGCGATGATGCAAAAATTACTTGGACTGCAACATTTACAGGAATTGTTTACGTGCAAGTGAATCAATTCGATTGTGCAACGAATTCAGTTAACACAACATTGGTATATCGCAGAGTTAGTGGAGCTTCAGTTCCTTCTAATGACAATTGCGCAACTGCAACCAATTTGAATGTACAACAAAGTTGTGTTCCTACTGCTGGAACGTTATTGAATGCCACTGCATCAACGCCTGCAACAGCTTGTTTGGGTACAAATACTGATGATGTTTGGTACACCTTTACCGTGAACAATGCCACACAAACGTTAAATTTTGAAGTTACTCCAAATGGTTTGGGTTTTGACCCAATCATGGAGGTTTTCGCAGGTACTTCTTGCGCAAATATTGCCTCTTTACTTTGTGTAAATAACGGTGGTAATGGTTTTACAGAAGGCTTTTTTGCATCACCAGGAATTGTGCCTGTTGGTACAACTTTCTATGTTCGTGTATATGACTTTAATGCTGGTGTTGCTACAAACCCTAATTTCAATGTTTGTGCATTTTATACCGACGAAATTGTAATCCCTGGCGACGATTGCTTGAATGCCATTAATATCCAAACAACAACAAATTGTACAAACCCTATTCTTGCCAATTATGGTGATTATACATTAGGTGCTTCACAAGGTTTTGATTGTATTTCAAACCCAGTTACCGACGTTTGGTACACTTTCGTTTCAATTAGCGATTCTGTATTCTTTAATATAGATCCTCTTGGATTAACCGATGCCGTTTATGAGATCTACGAAGGAACGGATTGTGCAGCTTTGATTAACTTAGGATGTGGCGATTTTACCGCTGCAGGAGAACTTGAGGCCGTACAAATTACACCTACGGCTCCAGGCGATCGTTTTTACCTTCGTTTGTATGATGGTGGCTTTAATGTTACTGCCAACTTAGATTACAACATTTGTGTATTTGATGAGAACGGAGCTGGAAATTCAGGCCCTGTGAACAACGAATGCGACAATTCAACTGTGATTTTTGCAGGGGCGTCTTGTCAGCCTTTTGTTGGTACTCTTGATGGCGCAACTGGATCACTTCCAACTACTACTTGCGGAGGTACTAATACAGAGGATGTTTGGTATCAACTAATTGCCTCTGATACTTCCATGATAGTTGAAATCACACCTGATTTTGCATCATTAGGTATTGTTGCCGAATTGTTTGTTTCTTCAACTGGCGATTGTTCAGGATTGGTGAGTTTTGGCTGTGCAGACAACACATTAGCAGGTGAGCCAGAAGTATTTGTGATTAATGGCATCAGCGCTGGCGAGTCAATCTGGGTGCGTGTGTTCGATTTTCCAACAGCTCCTCCAGCGAATCCAACCTTCACCATTTGTGCTTGGTGGGATGCTTCAGTGCTTATTCCAGACAATGACGAGTGTGCAGGAGCAATTACATTAACTCCTTCTGCATCATGTAATTCAACAGCATTTTCAAATGCCAACGCAACAGGATCACTTCCAACAACTTCATGTTCGCCAGGAGGAAACCCTGACCAAGATGTATGGTTCAAGTTTGTTGCACAAAGTACGTCAGCAACCATCCGCGTTGGAAGCGTAAATATCAGCGACCCAGTTATTCAGTACTTCTCTGGCTCATGTGCAAATCTGGTTTCCAGAGGCTGTTCTGATTTCTACATCGAAGGTTTTGATGAGAATTTAACTGCTACAGGATTAACCATCGGTACAACATATTATGTTAGAGTTTTTGATTACCGTGGAGCAGCTATTGGCGCGCAAGACTTTACTATTTGTATCATCAACAATCCAACTACTTTAGCAAACGACAACTGTGCAGGTGCGATTCCGGTGGCAGTTTCAAATCCAACAACTTATCAGTATTTCAATACCGCGCTTGCAACACAGTCTTCGGCTGGTTGCTCTGGTAACGCAAATGATGATGTATGGTTCTCATTCATAGCAGGAGAAAATCCACTTGGAACTAACATTGAAGTTGGTGGAGATCTAGATTTCTCAACTGTTTTTCAAGTGTATTCAGGAACTTGTGGAAATTTAACGTCAGTTCAGTGTGTGAATAATGTTACTACTGGGAATTATGATATAGAAAACCAATTGTTCACTACGTTAGCGCCTGGCCAACAATATTTTATCCGCGTCTACGATTTTGACGCGACGGTTACCAACAGCACGTTCTACATTCGTTTAACAGGCAATCCTGTAGGATGTAATTTGGCAGCTCCAGTAGCTACCGCAAACGGAAGCATCGACATCTGCGGAAATGGAGGAGTTAATCTTTCTACACCATCTGTAAATGGCCTTTCTTATCAGTGGCGATTGAATGGAAATAACATCCAAGGTGCAACTGCAAATAGTTTCAACGCCACTATCTCTGGCGTTTATACAGTTGTAATTTCTGATGCCTTAGCATGTACCGCTGAATCGAATGCTATTGGTGTTCAGGTTACGCCTCAGCCAATTGTAGCAATTTCGGCAGCAACTTCAACTACCATCTGTACTGGAGGTTCTGTTGTATTTAGCACGCCAACTCAGCCTGGTATCACTTGGCAATGGTTCCGCAATGATATTGCAATCAATGGCGCTACTTCAGCATCTTATACAGCTACACAAACTGGAACTTACACATTGGTTGGAACTTCAGGTGGATTCTGCACTGGTACTTCAAATGGTATCGATGTAAATGTAATTAGTGCTCCAACTGCAGTGCTTACTGCTGCAGGAAATACCACAATTTGTCAAGGTAGCAACATCATTCTTTCTGTTGCTTCACAAGCAGGTACAACAATCCAATGGAGACGTAATGGCAATCCAATTAATGGAGCAACCGACAACATCTTCGCAGCAACCGAAGCAGGTGCTTATACTGCAGTAGTTTCTGCGGGAGCAAATTGCTCAACAACTTCAAATTCAATTACAATTACAGTTGTTCCTGGTCCTTCAGCTTCAATCAGCTCTGGGTCGAGTCCAGTATTCTGTCAAGGAGGGAATGTTGTTTTAACGGCATTGCCGGTAACTGGTGCTACTTACCAATGGTTAAACAACGGCGTTCCAGTTAACGGAGCAACAACTACTTCATATACTGCAACTGCAAGTGGATCATTCAACATTCTTGTTACGACATCAGCTTGCGCGGCCACTTCAAATACGATTGATGTATTGGTAAACCCAATTCCAACTGCTATTGCAACGGCTCAAGGAACTACTACTTTTTGCGAAGGTGGAAGCGTTAACTTGAATGCAACACCAGTTTCGGGTGCAATTTATCAATGGCTAAATGGAGGCGTTCAAATTAATGGTGCAAACTCAGCATCTTATTCAGCAACTACTTCAGGAACATACACTGTAAATGTTATTAGCAATGGTTGTGTAGCAACAAGCAATGCAATCAGCGTATCTGTAGCTCCGCCTCCAGTAGCGACTATTACTGCCAATGGTAGTACAACTGTTTGTCAAGGCAGCACTGTTACATTAAATGCAAACGCTGGTGCAGGACTTTCTTATCAGTGGTTGCTCAATGGTACGCAACTCGGTGGAGCAACAAACGCAAGTCTCACAGCTTCAATAGCAGGAAATTATACAGTTATTGTTTCTCAAGGTGGTAATTGTTCATCTACTTCAAACGCTGCAAACGTTAACATCTTAGCGTTGCCGCAAATTTCAGTTGCTGCTTCTGGACCTTTGGCAATCTGTCAAGGATCTTCAGTTAGCCTTACCGCATCCCCATCGGCAGGTAATACTTTCCAATGGCAAACAAGCGGAGCAAACATCAGTGGAGCTACAAATGCTTCTTACGCAGCCAATGGCGCTGGATCTTATACAGTTGTCGCTACAAGCACCAATGGATGTTCAGCAACCAGTTCACCATCGGTTGTAACAATCAATGCCCTTCCTGCTGCTGCAATCACTCCTAACGGACCAACTACTTTCTGTGTTGGCGGAAATGTGCTTCTTCAAGCAAATTCAGGAAACGGATTCAATTACCAATGGCAAAATGGCGGGAACGTGATTCCTGGCGCAGTGAATGGTGTGCTTAATGTAAGTGCTGCTGGTTCATACACAGTTACTGTGAGCGACCTAAACAACTGTTCTGCAACTTCAACTGCTATCAATGTGAATGTTGCCGGCGTTCAAGCTCAGGTTTCATTCACTGGTCAACCTGCAATCTGCGACGGAGAAGCTGTTGTCTTGAATGCTAATAGTGAAGCTGGTTTAACTTATCAGTGGAGCAACAATGGCAACACAATTTCTGGTGCAACTTCTGTTAGCTACACCGCAACTGCGGGTGGAAACTACACTGTGGCAGTAACCGATCTGAACAATTGTACTTCTACATCTTCTGTTCAAACCATTACTGTAGGAGAATCACCTGCAGTGCCATTGATCACCGCAAACGGCCCGCTTAGCTTCTGTGAAGGATCAGATGTTGAACTCAGCACGCCTGCAGTTGTTGGAATTGTTTACCAGTGGTTGCTCGATGGAAGTGCGATCGTAGGCGAAAATCAGTCTTCAATTACTGCCAATCAGAACGGTGATTTCGCGGTTGCTGCAGTTAACACTTCAGGCTGTTTGAGCGAGTCTGTGCCTACTGAAGTAGTTGTTTTTGCATTACCTACTGTTGCCTTTACATTGAGTCCTGATACAACTTGTGTTGATCAATTGTTCACACTACAAGGCGGTAGCCCTGCTGGTGGAGTTTATTCAGGAACCAATGTTGACCAAGGAAACTTCATTTCTTCAACAGTTGGAACATTCATCATCACTTATCAATTTACCGATAACAATGGATGTTCTGCCTTCAGAACCGATGATTTAAAGGTATTCTCTTGTGCGTCTATCGAAGAACTCATCAGTCAAACCGTTCAGTTGTATCCTAATCCAGCCAATGAATTGGTAACTATCGAAATCCCTGCTGAAATGATCGTTAGCACTATCCAAATTACCGATTTATCAGGTCGTTTGGTAGAAGTGAACATGATCAACGCAGGAAACAACCGATACAATGTACCTGTTTCGAATTTGGCAAGTGGAACTTATCAAATCGTCATTCTGACAGATGAATACCAACTTGTAAAACGATTCGTAAAAACGAATTAACAACTCATTTTCGTTGATTTTCAGCTAAATAGAAACGGCTGGTTGTTGCAAAACGATCAGCCGTTTCGCCTTTTTGGCAGGAAAATAACCGAGGAATAATTCTTGACTAATCAGTCTGCCCAAACATTCGGAATTTGGGTTAATTTTGGCGACTTTATTTATACAACCTCATGATCAAAGTGATCAACTCCCTCTTAGGGAAATTTCTCGGTAACAAAGCCGATCGCGACCTGAAAGAAATTCAGCCACTTCTACAGAAAATCAATCAGATTTATCCTGAATTGGCCAACGATACAAACGACGAATTGCGCGCCCGCACTGCAAAATTCCGCCAAGCAATTAGTGGAAGAGTAGAGGGTGAGCGCAAACGTATAGCTGAACTCACCCAACTGATGGACAGTTCTCCAGACATGAACTTCGTAGAAAAAGAAGGTCACTTTGAGGAGATCGATAAACTCAAAAAACACATAACTGCCGAAATCGAGGTAGTTTTAGAAGAGGTGTTGCCTGAAGCTTTTGCAGTTGTTCGTGAAACAGCTCGTCGTCTCAAAGAAAACGCTACACTCGAAGTTACGGCTTCGGATGTAGACCGCGAACTGGCTGTTACCAAAGATCATGTGATGATTCAAGGCGATAAAGCCATTTGGAAAAACACTTGGAATGCGGCTGGATCGATGGTAACATGGGATATGGTGCACTACGATGTTCAACTCATCGGTGGTATCATGCTGCACAAAGGAAAAATCGCTGAGATGGCAACTGGTGAGGGTAAAACCCTTGTAGCAACGCTTCCAGTCTATCTAAATGCCCTTTCAGGGGAAGGTGTGCACGTTGTAACGGTGAACGATTACCTCGCCCGACGCGACTCCGAATGGATGGGGCCGCTTTATGAATTCCACGGTTTACGTGTGGATTGTATCGACAAGCACCAACCCAATTCGAATAGCCGCAGAAAAGCCTACGCTTCTGAAATCACCTTCGGTACAAACAACGAATTTGGTTTCGATTACCTGCGCGATAACATGGCTAGAAGCCCTGAAGAACTCGTGCAGCGAGGTCACAATTTCGCCATTGTGGATGAGGTTGACTCCGTTTTGATCGATGATGCAAGAACCCCATTGATCATTTCTGGTCCAACACCCAAAGGAGAAAACCAAGAATTCTTCGCGCTTCGTCCACGTGTAGAAAAACTCGTGAATGCACAGAAGACCTTCATCAATACAGCATTAAACGAAGCCAAGAAAAACTTCGGACAAGACGACAAAGCTGCAGGTTTGGCACTATTGCGCGCTCACCGCGGGTTGCCAAAGAACAAAGCTCTCATCAAATTTTTGAGCGAACAAGGAACCAGAACATTGCTGCAGAAAACAGAGAATTTCTACATGCAGGATCAGGGCCGTGAAATGCCCAAAGTTGATACAGAATTGTTTTTTGTAATCGACGAAAAGAACAATTCTATCGAGCTTACCGAAAAGGGAATCGAACTCATTACTGGCCAAAGCGAAGACACCAATTTCTTTGTAATGCCAGATGTAGGGTCGGAGATTGCAGTGATTGAAAAAAGCACACTATCTACCGATGATAAACTCAACAAAAAGGAAGAGCTTCTCCGCGATTTCGCGATCAAGTCGGAAAGAATCCACACCATCAATCAACTTTTAAAAGCTTATACGCTTTTTGAAAACGACGTGGAATACGTTGTAATGGATGGCAAAGTGAAAATTGTTGATGAACAAACTGGCCGTATTATGGAAGGCCGACGCTACAGCGATGGTCTTCACCAAGCCATTGAAGCCAAAGAAAATGTAACCATCGAGGCTGCCACCCAAACCTATGCAACAATCACCCTGCAGAATTTCTTCAGGATGTACAACAAGCTTGCAGGAATGACTGGTACAGCCGAAACTGAAGCAGGTGAGCTTTGGGATATTTACAAACTCGATGTTGCAGTAATTCCTACCAACCGCAAAATATCGCGGAAAGACGAGGAGGATCTTGTTTACAAAACCAAACGAGAAAAATACAACGCAGTAATCGAGAAAATTGCAGAAGAAACAGCCAAAGGCAGACCAGTGCTTGTAGGTACAACCTCAGTAGAAATCTCTGAGATTTTAAGCCGGATGTTGAAACTTCGTGGCATCAACCACAACGTACTCAACGCAAAGCAACACCAACGCGAAGCTGAAATTGTTCAAGTTGCCGGGCAAGCCGGAAACGTTACTATCGCGACAAACATGGCAGGTCGAGGTACCGATATTAAGCTCGGTGCTGGAGTGAAAGAAGCAGGCGGTTTGGCAATTATCGGTACAGAACGCCACGAAAGTCGCCGTGTGGATAGACAGTTGCGCGGTCGTGCCGGTCGTCAAGGAGATCCAGGATCGTCACAGTTTTTCGTTTCTTTAGAAGACGACCTAATGCGCCTCTTCGGTTCCGAAAGAATTGCGCGAATCATGGACCGTTTGGGAATGAAGGAGGGTGAGGTAATTCAAAGTGGAATGATCACCAGTTCTATCGAGCGTGCTCAGAAAAAAGTAGAAGAGAACAACTTTGGAATTCGTAAACGATTGCTCGAGTACGACGACCAAATGAACCATCAGCGCGAGGTAATTTATCGCCGCCGCCGCAATGCTTTGTACGGAGACCGTTTGGCAGTTGATATTGCCAACATGATTCTTGAAACCTGTGAAAGTATTGTAAACGACTACCAAGAATTACGCGATTACAGTGGCTTTAAACTCGAAGCAATTAGAATTTTATCGCTTGATTCTGCCATTCCTGAAGTGGAGTTCTTGAAGGAAAAACCTGAAGTGCTAGCACAAAAGCTCTATCAGGAAGCCGTGCAGCATTACCATCACAAATCGGTTCATATTGGTGAAATGGCTCACCCGGTTATTGCCAATGTTTTTCAAAACCAAGCCGGCCAATTTGAGAACATGATGATTCCATTAACCGATGGATTCAAGACGCTTCAAATAGTTGTAAATCTTAAGAAAGCGTTCGAAAATCGTGGTAGAGAAGTTAGTTATGCCATGGAGCGATTTATCACCTTGGCGATTATCGATGATATTTGGAAAGAGCATCTTCGTGAGATGGATGATTTGAAGCAATCGGTGCAAAATGCTGTATATGAGCAGAAAGATCCGTTGTTGATTTACAAACTGGAATCATTCAAGTTGTTTGAGTCTATGTTGGGTAAAATTGCACGCGACATTACAGCTTTCTTAATGAAGGCCGGACTTCCAACAGGAAACCCTGAAGACGGCAATCCGCCACCTGCTCCCAAAGTTCAACCCGCCATTGCTCCGCGTCCAGCGCCGGTTTTGAGAACTTCAAGAACAGAAGTAGCTAACCAACAAGCCTCACCAGCAGCCGATACCAATGTGGAGGCAAGGCGCGAACCTGTGAAAGTAGACCCTAAAGTTGGCAGAAACGATGTTTGTCCTTGCGGAAGTGGCAAGAAGTATAAAAACTGCCACGGTTTAGTAGTCGGCGCGTAAGATGGAAATTTCGGCGCTTCAACAGGAAGTAGATCGTTGGATTAAGGAGGTTGGCGTTCGTTATTTCAACGAGCTCACCAACACAGCGGTATTAATGGAAGAAGTAGGCGAGTTGGCCCGAATAATGGCCCGCAAATACGGAGAACAATCGTTCAAGGCTGGCGAAGATGAATCGAAGCTCGCCGACGAAATGGCTGACGTACTTTTCGTTTTGGTTTGTTTGGCCAATCAAACTGGCGTGGACCTAACCGATGCAATGGAGAAGAACATGGAAAAGAAAACCAAGCGCGACGCGGATCGACACAAAAACAACCCTCGCCTTCAATAAATCTTGAGGTTACATCACCGGTGCAGCAATACTTGCAATGGTGATCTTGGCTGCTCCTGCCTCAAAGAGTCTTTTGGCACATGCTTCAATGGTGGCGCCTGTGGTAATGACGTCATCTACAAGTATAATGTGCTTGTTTTGAAGCCTTTCAGGTCGATCAACCGAATAGGCCTCTTGCACATTTTGCCATCTTGCAAATCTGCTTTTTCGTGTTTGACTTTCGGTGTGCAAATTTCGGATTAACAAATCATTTAATGCAGAATTCCGCATGCCTCTGGCAAGTCCGATGGCGAAAGTTTCGCTCTGGTTGTAACCCCGAGCCGCCAATCTTGCTGCGTGAAGCGGCACCGGAACAATGAAGTTGGCATCAGCAAATAATGGAGCATGAATCAAGTCAGAACCGTATAGTTCACCAATCTCATCACCTATTTCAGGCTGGTTGCCATATTTGAGTTCATGCAAAAGCTGTTGCACTTTTCCCGATTTTTTGAAAAAGTAGCAAGATGCAGCCGTATGAATAGGTATTCTGCCCCAAAAAAGTCGGGCAATGGGGTTGTCGGGCTGCAAATGGTAGCCAGTTTTTGGCAGGGTAGAGCGGCAGGTAAAACAAATTATCCTTTCATGGTGCTGCAGTGCACCATTGCAGGCCGGACAAATTCTTGGAAAAAACAGATGTAAACAATCTCTGAGCATGGCTTTTGCGTTTGTTCAGATACAGTGCAAATGCCTGAATTTCGAATCATTACAGTGAATTTCGATGTAAAAGTATGGAATTACTTTCAAGGCTTCAATTGGCACTCAAAAAAAAATATCTTTGCGTCAAAGTAATTATTGCACCTCAATTATGGAGAATACTGCACCAGCGGAAGAACAACAGGATAAGGAAAACAAAGGCAGAGGCCTTATTATCATCCTATTTATAGTAATTGCCTTGTTGGGCCTACTTTCAGCATATCTGTTTGTTCAGGTTAACACATTGAAAAAGGAATCTGAAGGATTAAAATCGCAGCATGAGCAAGCGAGCAAAGATATTGATATGTATCGTGCTCAATTGCAGGAGCTAACAGCAAAGTACGATAGCTTAATGCAAGCACATGAAGGTCTGCGTACAGAGCTAACTTTAGAAAGAGACAAAGTTGTTGCCCTTCTGCGCGATTATGAAAAATTAAAGGCAAGTGGAGGATCTCCAGAAAGCCCAGGAGGGAAAAACCTTCGTGCTAGAATGGAAGAACTTCAACAGGCATATGATGAGAACGAAGCGGTGATTATGGAGTTGAAAGCGAAAAATCAAGAGCTCACCAATGAGAACTTCCGAGCAACAAAGCAATTAGAAGAGCTTAACTCTCAAAACACCAAGCTTACCGAAGAGAATGGTAAACTTGTTAAAACTGTAGATGTAGCCAAGCGTTTGAAGACTTACGAAGTGTATGCTGATGCCGTTCGTTTAAGCAGCGGAGGGACGAAAGAAAAGCCAACAACAAAGGCAAGCAAGGCTGACCGTATCCGTGTATGTTTCACGGTGATGGACAATCAAATAGCCGACAAGCAAGAGAAAGCTCTTTATGCTGTTATTAAGGATCCAAATAAGAAACCGTTTACAGATGGTGATCGTTCAAAGATCACGTTGTTGAATGGTAATGAGATTCCTTACAGTATTAAGAAAAATATTTTCTACGACAACAAGGTGATGCAGTTGTGCATGAATTGGGATATTAAGTCGGAGGAGAAACTTGTGGCAGGTCGTTACACCGTTGAGATTTACGCAGAAGGCGTGCAAATCGGTACAACAGACTTCGAGTTGAAATAAGCCAGTTAATAAGATTTAATCGAAAGGCAATCAGAAATGGTTGCCTTTTTTTATATCGGGAATTGTAGGATTTTATCTCTAGTAAGTGGTTTGCTGATAAACGCCACAACCGAAGAATGGCTGAGCGCACGGGATTGATCAACAGGATCAAGAGAGCTAGATAGCATTACAATTTTCACATATTGCTTCAACGTTTCTGGCATTGTTTCGAATGCTTCTAGAAAGTCGAAACCATCCATGTCAGGCATCCTGATGTCTAAAATAATCAATTCAGGAGGCATGCTTCCTAACTCAGCGCAGCTATTGAGATAGTTTAGCGCTTCACGTGCTGAGTTAAATGGTAAGATTTCTTCTGCAAGTTCGGCTTGTTCAATGACTCTTGTATTGATAAACACATCGATCGGATTGTCTTCGATGATGGCTACGGTATGCACAGATTTCATAACTAAAGATTTTCCTGATAGGATGCAGGAAGTTGAATAATAAATTGGGTGCCTTGGTTCACTTCCGACTCTACATCGATAGAGCCTCCGAGTTTCTTGATGGTTTCTTTCACGATATAAAGGCCCAAACCTGAACCGGTACTGTGATCGCTGGTGCGGTAAAACATGTCGAATATTTTACCCAAGTGATAATCTTTAATACCGATTCCGTTGTCTCGAATTTTGAGCGTTACGAACTCTTCTCCCGTTTCAACTGATACAAAGACTTCTGGATTGCGCGCAGGATGACGATATTTAATAGAATTAGAAATAAGGTTGTTGAGCACAGTCATCAAACGATTTCTATCACTTGGAAATTCGCTCACGTGTTCAACTTTAACCGAATCGTGGATGTTTATCCCTGGAGATTCTAAATACCGCAATCCAGCTTCCACGTCAGCCATCAAATCCTTCATTTGGATCTTTTCGATTTGAAGTTCGGTGCGATTATTTCGAGAATAAGCAACAATGTCGCGTATGATATTGTCGAGTTTCAAGATGCTTTCTTCCATCAAATCAACATACCGTTGCGCGCCTTCTTCTTTCACTTCTACGCGCAACAAGTAAAGCAACCCAAGCACGGAAGTTAGCGGTGAACGTAAATCGTGTGAAGCTGAGTAAACGAAACGGTCAAGTTCGAAATTGATTTTTTCGAGTTCTGTATTTTTCTCTTTCAATTCCAAAAGAGCCGCTTGTTGACTAGCGGATGCATGGCCGTTAAGCAGTTCGTTAAGTAAATCGGGTAGCTGTGAAATTTCGGAGGTTTGCAAAGCCAATATAGCTTTACTATGAAAAATGGCCATTCCAGGAACCTGATCACCGATCACGATAATTTGGATTCCAGGGTTTGCATGATGAATTTCCAATGAAATTCTTACCAATTCCTCAGAAGAGCCAGCATAAAAAAGAAGTGCAAATTTCTGATCGCCCATCAATATCTGAGCTGAATCTGCAAATGATAGTTCTGCAATTTGCCAGCCAGCCAGCAATTCATTTAACATGATTGGCTTACCTAGATTGATCTTTCGCCGATAAATATTTACAGTTGCGCTATTCATGGAGTTTGCAGCAAGCAATATAAGTGAATATTCCTGAATCAAAAACAGATCAGCAGTCTAACTCAATAATTAACGATAAGATTTTTAGTGCTTCAAAAGGGGCATGTTGAGTTGCTTAATTATGTCAAAATTCAAAAGAAACTTACACGCTTAATTTGTGAGTGGGTTGTTCTTAAGCATCAGAAAATAAATGCATTAGCTGTGAGTGGTTCGCAAATTATCCTTATTTAATCACTTTTCATTGCAATTGTAAGAAATCGTTATTCGACAAGGGTTTTTCAGGAAACTAAGGGGTTGCACATTCAGTAATACTGTGTGTAATACAGATAAGAGATGAATGCCTTGAAACTTTACTTGTTGATCTTGTTTTTTGCAGGTCTTGGATTTCAGCAAAGCGCTGAAGCTCAAACCGGACCTGATGGAATGAAGCGCTACCGCGTTACAGGTTTCAAAGCGGCCAACACGAATATTTCTAGTTTATCGAATACTGCAGAGGCAGTTCCGAAAGCCATTTTGTACATCCCTTCGGCATTTACGCCAAATGGGGACGGAGTGAATGATAAATTTGGTGTTAAAGCTCAAAATATTACTGATTTCAACCTTCGCATTTTCAATAGATGGGGAGAATTGGTATTTGAAAGCAATAACATTTCCGACTTGTGGGATGGGAAATATCAAGGAGAAGCGATTGCAAGTACAGATGTATTTGTGTACACCGTAAAAGCTATCGGTATTAACGGAATGCCATTGCCTGATGAAAACGGAACAGTAACACTTGTTGCTGAGGGAGTTGGGGATAATTAATTGATGCGCTATGAGAAAATTGTACTTTAAAAAGATAGAATTGCGGTATTTAGCAACAATCCTGCTGTTGTTTTCGGCATTTGGGCTTATGGCTCAAAGTCCTGTGGCAGGCTTTACCGCATCAGGCCAAGCTGGCTGTGCGCCTTACAGTGTGAATTTCACGAACACTTCAACTGGTGCAGTTTCCTTTAATTGGAATTTCGGGAATGGTAATTTTTCTACTCTACCCAACCCGCAAAATGTATTTGTAAATTCGGGTAATTACAATGTAACGCTTACAGCCACAAGTGCGAACGGTCAAACAAGCACACAGTCGATGGCAATTTCGGCGCTACCCGGTCCTGTAACTGCATTCACGCTAAATGGATCTGTTGGCTGCGAAGACCAAACAAATTTCAATTTCAACAATACTACAACTGGGGCAGTGAATGTTTTTTGGGATTTTGATGACGGCACATCATCATTGCAAACAAATCCGATTAAAATTTATGACACCCCTGGATCTTATAATGTAAGTTTACTCGCAACAAATTCGGTTGGCTGTCAGTCGGTATTTAACTTTCCTCAACCAATTGTAATCAATCCTGTTCCAACAGCGCTATTTACTGTAAACACCACCAGTGTTTGTCAACCTTCAACGCCATTTCTTTTTACATCAAATTCCATTGGCGCCGCCACGTTTTTGTGGAACTTTGGCGACGGAACAACTTCAACACAATCTAACCCTGGAAAGATCTATTCTGATCCAGGAGTTTACACTGTAACACTTGTTGTTGGAAATGGCTTTGGATGTTTTGATACGATCACACGCACCAACCTAGTTACGGTTCAAACACCAGTTGTACCAAGCATAACAACCAATGTAACCACTGGATGTAGGCCTTTGTTGGTAAATTTCAGTTCTCCTCAAGCTAATGGTGCCGCTGCATTTCAGTGGAACTTCGGAAATGGGCAACAATCTCAAGCAGCAGCATTTAACGTAAACTATACTACAGTTGGTGTTTACGACATTTCCCTCACTGCAACAATGCCCAATGGATGTGTTTACACAACAACTCAGAACGATCTGATCACTGTACATGCTCTGCCAACTGTAAACTTCTCCATTTCAAATGCTACAGGTTGCGCTCCACTAACTATCGGTTTAGACAACAACTCATCAGGCGCGACTTCTTATTTATGGCAATTCAGTGATGGCGAAAGTTCAACTGAATTTGAACCAGCCCATACATTTATGAATTCTGGTGTGCATTGGGTTCGATTAACCGCTGCAAATGCCCAAGGTTGTTCTGCATTCCAAACACAACTAAACTCTGTAAATGCAGCAGGCCCAATTGCAGCATTTAGTGTTTCTGATTCGGTTAATTGTCCGCCGTTAAATACGTCATTCACAAATTTAACCACCGGGGCAACAAGTTACCAATGGATTTTTGGAAACGGCGCAACAAGTACCCAGGTCAATCCAAGTATTTCAATCAATCAAATTGGGAATTACGATGTTACTTTGATTGCCATCAATGGCAGTGGATGCAGAGACACATTGGTGATGGAAAATTTACTTGATGTAGAATATACTCAAGCCAGTTACACGCCTCCTCCAACAGTAAATGCATGTGCTCCATTTAATGCATCATTTGATTTAGGGAATCAATCTGCGAGTTCCTATTTGTGGAATTTTGGCGATGGCACTACGTCGACAGAGTCTTCACCAACGCATACCTACAGTGAACCAGGAGATTACACGGTTTCATTGTTAATAGACAATGGAACGCCTTGTATGCTCAATTATCCCATCTTTCAACAGATTCATGTTGAAGGCTCGATTCCTGAATTCTCGGTGACTTACGATGCTTGTCCGCCGTTTCCTGTTACTTTTAATGTTGACACAAACGATATCGCCTCGTATTTATGGGATTTTGGCGACGGCACTACCTCAACAGAAGCGCTCCCAACACATACTTATCCCAACAACAATATTCACCATGCGAGTTTGAATGTAGTTACAGATTTAGGTTGCACTTATTCTTTTGTTGGCTTTAATGCGGTGAATTTCGGATCGTTGTTCGCAAATTTTACTAGTTATTACGATCCAGAAGCACCCTTCCCTTTGGAAGTAGCCTTCACCAGTAACAATTCAAGCGCAACAGGGTGGTTGTGGAATTTTGGCGATGGAACAACATCCACACAAGAAAACCCAGTTCACATATACCAAACAGATGGAGATTATGTAGTTACACTTACGATTACAACGGCAAATTGCACACTTTCAAGTTTTGGTAGCGCTTTCGCTGAAGAGGCAGTTGCATTAAGTGAAGAGACGGCATCGGGGGGCTCCGAACCTCCTGGGTCAGCTCTTCAATTAGAACCAATGATCGTTTGCGCTCCAACGACGATCCATTTTTTCAGACAAGACACTTCACATGTAGTTCAATTTTGGAATCTTGGAGATGGAACAATCTCTAATGCACAAATGCCAGTGCATGTTTACACGCAAGCTGGTTCTTACAATGTTGTTTACGTGGCCAATACTCCTTATGGTGTAGATACATTTAGTTATCCTCAAACAATTCTAGTTGGAGGAGGAGTGCCAGACTTTACAATATCTTCCAATTTATCATGTGAAGTAACAGAAGTAACCGTAAGTCCGGTAAACCAAGCAATTATTGACAGTTTAACTTGGACTTTCAGTGATGGATTTACATCAAATGAGTTCACGGTTATACACGAATTCCAAAATTCTAATTCATCCTATTTGGTGCAATTAAGCTACATGGATACTTTAGGTTGTTCTGCGAATAGAATGAGAAGTATTTTGACCCCTCCATTAATTCCAAATATTACCTATCCAATTACATCTTGTAGCGACACGATTCAGTTCGTGAATAGCATGGCGAACATCCCTGGTTACTCATTTTTGTGGAATTTTGGTGATGGAACAACGTCCTCTGTTGGGAGTCCGTTTCATTTTTTTAGTGAAGAAGGGATTTACAATGTTACGCTTCAGTATACAACAAGTGAAGGTTGTGAGTTAACTTACGCTTTACCACAATCAATAACTTTTGCGAATCCACTACCGACACACACAATCAACGGTCCGATTGAAGGTTGCGCTCCACTTACAACTACTTTTGAAAACACCACTCCAAATAGTGGAAACACTGCTTGGTTTTGGGCAGATGGATATTGGTCTCTTGGGGGATGGAATGGAATAAATTATGGTCTTCCTGTAACTAGAACATTTACAATACCAGGAGTTTATGGAGTACAACAACGAGTTTCAAGCAGTATTTTGCCGACCTGTGGTATCCAAGTTTGGATTGATAGTGTTGTTACTGTTTACGGGGCAAATGCTGATTTTTCGCTAACTCAAAGTGGCTTGTGCATTCCAATCGATGCCCAATTCACCAGTTTAAGTCCAGATGCAGTTGAATGGAACTGGGATTTCGGCAATGGTTACACATCGGATCAGCAGAATCCATCAATGACTTTTTTAACCGACCCAGCCGATTCTGTAACACTTTCAATCACCACTATTCATGGTTGCACCGACACACATACTGAAGTAGGTATTAATATTTTGGAACCAGTCATTGGAGCTGTTTATACTGGAAATTGCAATCCTTTACCTGTGCAGTTTTCTGCCACCACCGATGGAATGGTAAGTTGGGAATGGGATTTTGGCGATGGTACAACTGGAACTGGGCCAACTCCAACACACATGTACACTGCTGATGGCAATTATGCTGCGACTGTAATTGTTACGACGATCGAAAATTGTCGCGATACGGTAACCATGCAAGTTCCTATTTTGGTTAACGGACCAACAGCTGGATTCAACTCGCCAACGCCTGCCAATTGCGCACCTTCAGTAGTTGAATTCTTCGACCTTTCAGAAGAAGCGGTGGCTTGGTTTTGGGATTTTGGCGACAATACAAATTCTACCGTTCAGCACCCAGTGAAACTCTATGATCAACCTGGTGTTTACGATATTACGTTGGTGGTAACTTCCGCTGCGGGTTGCACCGACACGCTTTTCATGGCGGATTATGTAACCGTTTTGGGTCCCGCAACAAGCTTTAGTGTTTCAGCACAAAGCGCTTGTATTGGATCTCCGGTTCAATTCACCGATTTATCGAATGGTTCAGTTGAATGGGAATGGAATTTTGGAGAAGGGAATACTTCCACGATACAGAATCCTACATTTACCTATCAAGATACAGGTTCGTTTGTTGTGACATTGTTTTCGGCCGACACACTTGGATGCAGTGCTTTTTACACCATTCCGCTTGCAATTCAAATTAATCCGTATCCAGTTGCATCATTCACCGCAAGCGATTCCAGTGATTGCGCACCGTTGATGGTAGAATTTACCAATACTTCCAGTGGTGCATCAACTTACAATTGGAGTTTTGGAAGTGCCGGTAGTTCGACATCAGAAAATCCTTCCATGTCTTTTGATTCACCAGGTTTGTATGATGTTTCGTTAATTTCAACTACCCAATTTGGATGTAGCGACACCTTTACGGTTTCTGGTTTTCAATCGCTTCTTGTTCCAATTGCTGGATTTAACATCAATGAATCAGAAGGATGCACTCCATTGTCGGTGACGTTTAATAATACATCCTTTCAAACCCAAAACCCAAGCTTCAATTGGGCCTTTGGGAACGGCATCACATCACAAGAGATCAATCCAACAAATGTGTATTATGATCCAGGATTTTACACTGTGAATTTGGAAGTTATAAATCAAAACGGTTGTTCCGACACACTTTCACTTCCTTCTTTCATTCAAGTGTACGATACACTTCCTGCGCCTCCTACACCCATCCTCCGCGTAAGCGTGAGTGGCCCGGAATCGGTTATTGTTGAGTGGGAACAGTCTGTTGCGCCCGATTTCGGTGCATACGAACTGTATGGGAAGAACCAAACTTCCAGCGATTGGGTATTGCTTACCACCATCGACCAATCGCACATTTTGAGCTACACACAAACAGGCTTGAACACCTTCGACAATGTGTATTGTTATCGTTTGGTAACCCGAGATCGATGCGGATATTCGGTTGATATTGATAATCTTATTGATCATTGCACTGTGAATATTGAAGTTTTAACCCTTGAAAATAATACCATTCAAGCAGATTGGTCTCCATACATTGGAAAAACCGTTTCACAATACCGCGTTTATAGATCAGAGGAAAATGGGGATTTGCCAGTTGATTTAGGTACAGTGCCTGGAGATGTTTTGAGATTTACCGATTCAACAATTTATTGCCCGGCGAGTTATCGTTACTCTGTGGTGGCTGAAGGTTTAAATGGACAATCACACGTTGAGTCGAATTCTGATTTTGATCTCAGTGCTCCAATCGATAATTTATTTGAAAATCAACAGGTTGATATGGCAAGATCTACTGTAATTGATGACGAATCAATTCTAACTGAATGGCCGGTTCCTGCAATAATGGGTGACAAAGTGACTGGTTATCAGGTTTATCGATCAACAGACAATGAAAATTTTACTTTAATTACTACGGTGCCGTCATACCAAACAGAGTTTGTCGATCACCAAGTAAATGTGTTCAAGAACAAATATTATTATGCTGTTCTTGCTACAAATTCATGCAACTTGGTGGGGCGTGAAGGCGAGTCGAGCGATAATATTGTGTTGAAAGCAGAGGCACAAGACGACCTTTTCATTCGCCTCGACTGGACGCCTTACGAAGGCTGGGGAGCGCACGGTGTGGGCTTTTACATGATCGAAAGACAAAATATCGACGGTAGCTGGGAGGTGTTAAAAACAGTGCCTGGATCGGTGTTAACTTCTGTTGATGAAAATTAATAAATCATAATTCACCTATTGCCAAATTCGCCTATATTGTGGGCAAAAAGGGCGAAATATGATCAAGTTTAAGAGCATTGTTCTGCAGCTGAAGGAAGAGGAGTATAATGACCTATGCCGGCAGTTCATTGAAACCAAAGCAGACAAGTATCTTAGGCTCTTGCAGCTTTATAGAGAGAACAAATATACCGACGAAGAAATTCAGGATTTGTTGAGCGTAAACACCTCGGCATACTACACTTTAAAGTCTCGTTTGTTCGATAAAATTCAGGATTTCCTCACCAATAACATGTCGACACCTATCATCGACTTGTTAAGAAAGGTGGCAAATATTCCAACCCTGATTTATGATACTCACCGTGATACTGCAATAGCTATTTTATCGAAACTCGAATCCGAGCTTCAAAATTACGACATGCCGTATGAGCTTTCGTCGGTGTACAGTGCGTTGAAAAAACTGCACGTTCATTCACCGAAGTATTACGAATACACGCAGTTGTACAACAAGCATTTGGCTTACACCATCTCGCTAGATAAAGCTGAAGATCTTCTCAACACTTTTATGAAGACCTTGGGCGATTATTATTCATCGCGCAACAAAGGGCAGATCGAATATTTGTCGCTCATCAAGCAAGAGATGACCAACATCTGCGGGATTTACGATTCGCATCACTTGCAGATTTACAAGAGTATTGTAGATGTGTCGTTCGCTCTATTTGTTCCTAATTCTGAGGCTATTAAAGATGATGAGCCGATTGAGGATGTGCTTGCGCGAATGGAACGCATCTTTACTACATATTCTAAAGACACCAATTACCAGCATCTTCAGTTGGTTTATAATTTCTTGGCATTTGAATATTACCACAAACTCAACTTGCCAAAGAAAGAAGCCAAATATTTCGAAGTTGTTGATAAGAAAGTTCAATCGTTCTTGTTGTTTAACCATTGCGCGTTTACAACGAAATTCCTCATTTCGAAAATTGAGCGCCACATTGAGTTGGGCACTGAAGGCGAACTTTATGAACTTAATAAACGGGAACTACCAAATTACGATCCCGATAAAAATGACATTCCGAACTACATCAACTTTGCCAAATACAGCGCTACTTGTGCATTCTACGCCAAGAAGTACCAAGAAGCGGTTCAGATCCTCAATGGCTTGATCAACGATGTGAGCTTCAAAAATTACCCACACACTGAAATTGAGGTGAAGCTCTTGTTGGCACTGAATTATTCGATGATCAACAAGTACGACCCTGCAACTTCTTTGCTTCGTTCAGTTACCCGTAAGATTCGCGAAATCGACGATGAAATGGGTTATGAGAACGCCTTAATCTTCTACAAGATTCTTTCACTCCAGATGAGTTCTTCTGCACGACAGGTGGATCAAAAGATCACGCAATTGTTCGCGAAATTCGAACTGCTCAACCAGAAATCGAACCGTATGTTAGAGTATATCAAGGTGGACGATACCTTCATCAAACAACTTAGTCAGGTGGTGAAACGATAACCTCACTTGAATCCAAAGAAAAACCCCGATGAATTATTTTCACCGGGGTTTTTTATTTGTGTTAATCTGAGGCTTTTTTACAACTTATCAAGATGATCTTTGCTCAATGGCTTGTTGAGGAATGAATAAACTCCTCTCACTTGCATAGCGCGTTTTTGATCTACCGGGTTGAGTGAACTGGTAAGGAAAACGATGCGGATTTTGTCGTAGATCTTCGGACAAGATTTCTGGAATTCTTCAGCAAACTGAAAACCATCCATGATCGGCATGTTGATATCCAAAAAGATAATCTCTGGAATTAAATCTTCAGGCAGATGCGCTCTTTCGAAGTTCGCAAGAAATTCAATGGCGCTTTTTGAGCTGGTGTGAACATAGATTCTTTCAGAGAAATTGCATCCTTCAACCATTTTCTGGTTAATGAAATTATCAATCTCACTGTCGTCAATCAACATCACAGTGGTGTATTTCGCTTTCGGTTTTTTCAGAGACATTCTTTTCTTACCTTTTTTCCGGTGTTAAAAATAAGTCAAATTCAATCGCAACTCTAATTTATTGCGATTTATAATTAACACTCCAATTCTAATTGTTTATACCGAAAAAGAGATTAGAAAAACAAGCGAACCTGAACGCCTCCAACATGTACCGTTTTTACATCGGGCGATTTTCGTCCGTCGTAATTCACATTCAATTGCATGTTGTTCGACAAGGTTCTTTGGTAGCTAATGCCCCAAGTATAGTTTTCGCCGCTGCGAAGTCCTTCTTGCATCTCAAAAGCAACAGGTGTATTCTGTGTTCCGTCGAATGCAATCAAGATAAAATTGAACTTCGCTTGGAGACTTCCTTTGTCGGCTACGTTGTATTTCAGATCAACTCCTGCGGTATTGCCCGACGCTTTTTCGCCACCATACAAAATATCGTTGCGTTTGATGCTGTATTTATAGTTTAAGGTCAGTCGGAAGGCTGCGTTGGGTTGATAGGAAACCCGCGGCTCTAATTCGGTGTATTGAATTTGAAAATCACGCGTATTGAAGAATTCTGCAATACTACGCTTCAAGCCGTTTCGTGTTTCTAGACCTATCGTAAAACGTTCGCCCGGATTCCAGCGGATGCGGTGGTTGCTAAATTTGTTTTCTCGCGACTCTAATCCGTTGTTCAATAAGGCTTTGGTGGAAATCGTTTGCCAGTTTAAATCGAAGCCAAATTTCGCATTGTTCCGATTAAAGAACACCGAATTCCTGAAGGTTTGGTTCAATGTGATCAATTCAGGGTCATCTAAGCCAGCTCGAAGCGGATTGTAAGCTTTCGCAATGTCGTTAGCCGTGGTGCGGCTGTCGAGCCTCCAAGCCGATTGCGTTGAGATGCGTGCAATTTGCTTCCTGATGCCTTTCTGTTTGTTCCATTCTGTTGGTGCTTTTACGTTTAACACCTGGTTAAACTGGTTCGAAAACACCCGAATGAAATCGTTGGTTGGTGTGAAGATTCGGATAAATCGCGCTTGATCGGGAAAGACCGATACTTCAAATTCGTTCAATTCTTTGATACCGTTTCCATTGTAATCCGACCACGCATACACACCTTGTCCGGGCTGCACTTCTAAGTAGGTGAATTCCTTGCGTGTTTCCAGTCCGCTTCCTGCCTCGTAAAATGTAGTGGAAACCACACTATTCTTCAATGCCCGAAACGAAATCTCCACCCGATTCAAAATTGTTCGTTCTGGATCTTGCTGCGACAACAACGTATCGCTAATGAACAGATTTCGTACTGTGGTGATGGTCCTAAAACTGAACTTTTCGCCCTTGGCTAAATCCAAACTGAACCCAAAGTTCTCCGCGCGTGCATAGTTCAACAAGTTATTGCTCCTGATGCCATCGTCGGTGCGCACTCGGTAAAACACATTAAATTTCTGTTTCGCCGTATCGAGATTTTGCAAGAATACCTGTCGGTCGTAAAAGGCGTAAGATGTTGTGAGTAAGGTATCTGCGGGTAAACCGCGGAGGAGATTCCGTTCGTATTCGTCTTTGTAGCCAATTTGAAGCTTCCAGATATCGTGCGAAACCAAACCTCGGTGCCGGTAGAAAAACGCATCCGAAGTTGTACCCTTCGATTGCGTAAGGCTTCCGTTGTAATTTATACGCGTTTTCCACTTGTTGAGGTCGGCATTCAGGCTGTGCTGATTGGCATCGAACTCGTTTTCACGGATGAAGGAAGTGAAGAGATAATTGACCGTTCCCGTGCCAGTTTGAGAAAGGTTGAGGTTTAACCTTGGAAGATATTCGGATTGCCTTTCGGTACTGAGTTTTTGGAGGTTCCAGTCGCGGTCGAATTCCACACTTCGGAAGCGTTCTTGGGGCGTGAAATACTTATCGACTTGCTCATAGCTTACGGTCGAAACCAAGGTCCATGGCAGGCTGTCTTTCCCAAATTTGGCAGTATGTTCGGCGGCTACGCGGAAAGCATAACCTTGGTCGTCGTTGCTGTCTTGGTCCGAAAAAGTATTTTGGTCGAACGATGAATATGCGCCCTCGGCAAAGATTCGGGCCTTTTTGTTCAGTTTGTATTCGGTGCCAACCGTGATGAGTTGCTTTTTTGTTGGCGGGATGAGTTGGGCTTTGGCAACGAAATTTCCCTGCGGGATGCCATTCAGCGGAGCAACCCAACGGTACACACGTCCATTGGCACTGCTGCTGAGTTGTACATAATCGCCATTGTTTGCTCCAACGTTGGTGAACACAGCGCGAAACTTTGCAGAATCAGGATTGGTGGAGTACACCAGAATTTGCGGATAAACAAAGCCTGCAACTGAGGTGTCGATGCGTTTGTAGAGGATCACATCCGAAGAAAAGGCAACACTGTCGATGGCTTCAACCAAGGCTTGAGAGAGGGTATCGCCAGCTTGGCGGAGTGCTTCCTTTTGCTCTTCGTTGAGTTGTTGTTGAAGGGGTTGATTTTTGGAATCCTGCTCACTGAAAACATTCAATCTGGTGGTGAGTTTCCCTTGTTCTACTTCGGTGTTGATGTGATAAAGCGATCGCGCATAGTTTCGGTCGGAGTACTCAAATTCAACGAAAATCCGCAAGTCCTTGGTCATTAAAATCCTCGACGTAAAGGTGATTTCAGCGCTGTTGTAGTCGATCACGTAATCGTTTTCTTGTCCGCGCTTCAGCAATCTTCCATCGATGTACACTTTTTCGGAGCCTGAAAGAATGATGATGAACTGCTCATTGTTGGCTCCACGGAGGCGATACGGCCCTTGGTTGCCTTCAACTGCTTGGATGTTGTTGCGGTTGAATCTTCCGCGGGCAACCGCGACACTCAAGCCAGCCTTCACTTGAGCCGGTTTCGCATCAGGAATGAGCACAACCGATTGGGTGGTGGAGAAGCTTCCGCCTTGGAGGCGCTTGTTGAAGTTCATGAAGTACGATTCGGGCCGGGTGATCTGAAAGTCGCCCACGATGAGCTTCGATTTTTGGTCGGAAAGCTGGATGAAAACCTTGTCGAAATCCTGTAACTGTTGGGTGTTTCCATCGGGTTGGATGGGGATATTGTCGTCGGTGATGGCTGCGCTGATGTCGATTTCAGGGGATAGTTTCCCCGAAAGTTGGAGGTTTAGCGTGGAGTTCACGGAGAGGTCTTGGTTGTTTCCAACGGAAATTCCTCTTGAGATTGAGCCTGTTTTGTTGAGCCCTTTGAATTGAAGCGCGTTTTTATCCCTTTGGGAAGGAGTGTACACCAGCGGATTGAAAACTCCACGTTCTTCGGAGTTACTGAGTCGGCGGTCTTTGTTGCGGAAGGGTTCTGAGAAGGAGTAGGGTAGAACCCGAAACTTGAGTGTGATAGAGTCGCCGGAGGTTTGTGCTCCCGGATTTTTGATCAGTAAGCCATCGAAGGGAAGAAATCGGTATGCGGAACTATCAGATTTTCCAGTAATAAATCTTAACGATTTCGGCTGGATGCTGAAGCTATCGAGCCGAATAGTATCCTTACCTGTCTTGATCTTGAGCGTTCGCAAAGTGGAATAATGCTGCGCTTCCGACAAAACCGGAAAAAATAAAAAGATGATAAAAAAGCGCAGAATGGTTTGCACGACAAGCCTTAGGGCGAATATACTCCAAATGATGAGTAACGACACTTCACCTTGTATTGGTATAATCCCACCAAAGTGTTAACAACCGAAAAATGGATTGCGTTCAATCTTTTTACATCTTTAGGGCATGGCAAATTCACCCAACACACGCATTGCTACATACAATGTAAATGGCTTAAGATCAGCAATTAGTAAAGGATTTATCGAGTGGCTTTCGGCTTCTGGACCCGATATGATTTGTTTGCAGGAATTAAAATCTCAGGAAGACCAATTGGATTTAGACTTGTTTCGGGCCATCGGTTATGAGAGTTATTTGTTTCCTGCCACCAAAAAAGGATACAGCGGTGTGGGCATTTTAAGCAAGCGCAAACCAAACCAAGTGGTGAAAGGCTTAGGGCATGATTTGTTTGATTTTGAAGGCCGATCGATCCGTTTAGACTTCGACGATTTTTCGGTGATCAGCACCTATTTCCCTTCGGGGACAACTGGCGATATTCGTCAGGATGTGAAGATGGAATTCCTCGATTTTTATCAGCAGTACATCGATCAACTCAAGCAAGAGAAGCCCAATTTGGTGATTTGTGGCGATTTCAATATTTGTCACCGCGCCATCGATATCCACAATCCGGTTTCTAATGCCAAGAGCAGCGGATTTTTACCTGAAGAGCGTGCATGGATGGAATCTTTCTTCAACAGCGGATTTATCGATACATTTCGACACATAAATCCTGAACCACACAACTATACATGGTGGAGCTTCAGAGCTGGTTCGCGCGACAAGAACTTGGGTTGGCGGATCGATTATGTGTGCATCAGCGAGCACTTAAACAGTAAGCTCAAACGCTCGGTGATTCTGCCAGATGCAAGGCACAGTGACCATTGTCCGGTGATGGTGGATTTGGAGTTGTGATGTTAGTCTTGAGTACTTAGTCTTTAGTCTTTAGTCTTGAGAGGGCACTGCTTCGCGAATCACTTGTGTCTTTACATATAATCAAAGGCTCCCATTTGTACCATGACGTTCATCACTACCGGGATCAATCCCCTCTCTCTGGTGGAGAGAGGGCTAGGGAGAGAGGTGTCCATGCAGCCCCAGACTTGAGTCCGGGGCTAAAATTCACCCAAATGCCCCATTTTTCTCTGCAGCCCGGACCAGGGGGCGCAGCTAGGTAGCTTTGGAGCGAAGCGGAAAACTACCGCGAAGCACCCGGCGGCCCGCCCGAATGAAATTACCGTTCCGAATGCCGACCGGGCCGGGGCCCAAAACCGAAAAACCGTTACATTTGCAGCGCATTTTACAGAAAATCTCATGAACGCATTCGACGTAGTAATAATAGGATCTGGTCCCGGTGGTTATGTTGCAGCCATTCGCTGCGCCCAGCTTGGTATGAAGACCGCTTTGGTTGAAAAATATAGTACGCTTGGCGGTACCTGCCTCAATGTGGGCTGCATCCCGTCGAAAGCCATGCTCGATTCTTCCGAACATTACCACAACGCTGCACATACATTCACCGAGCACGGCATCGAACTGAGTAACCTCAAGGTGAACCTCCCGCAAATGGTGAAACGCAAAGATGATGTGGTGAAACAAACTACCGCAGGCATCGATTTTTTGATGAAGAAAAATAAAATTACTGTGCTCCGCGGACATGGTGCTTTCGAATCTAAAAACGTTGTTGCTATTACTGCTGCCGACGGTTCGGTTGAAAAAGTGGAAGCCAAGAAAGTGGTCATCGCAACAGGTTCAAAACCATCGTCGGTGCCAGGTGTAACAATCGATAAAAAACGCATCATTACATCTACCGAAGCATTGAATTTGCCAGCAGTTCCTGAACACATGATCATTATTGGTGGTGGTGTTATTGGGATGGAAATGGGTTCAGTTTACGCACGTTTGGGCGCTAAAATCTCGGTGGTTGAATATACCGATGCCATTGTGGGCGCTTTCGACCGCGTGTTATCGAAAGAATTGCAGAAATCGTTGCAAAAACTTGGTTTCGAATTCTACATGCAACACAAAGTCACTGAAGCTTCTGCCAAAGGCAAAACGGCTACAGTAAAAGCTGTGTCGCTCAAAGACAACAAAGAAATTACCCTCAAAGGCGATTATGTGCTTGTTTCAACGGGTCGTCGTCCATATACCGATGGCTTGAACCTCGAAAAAGCGGGCTTAGCAGCCGATGAACGCGGAAGAATTCCTGTGAACGAAAACTGCGAAACGGCTGTTCCAGGCATCTACGCCATTGGCGACGTGGTGCGTGGTGCAATGCTGGCACACAAGGCTGAGGAAGAAGGCGTTTTCGTTGCCGAATTGATGGCTGGTCAACATCCGCACATCAACCATCTGCTGATTCCAAATGTAGTGTACACTTGGCCTGAAGTGGCATCTGTAGGCTATACAGAAGAGCAGTTGAAAGAGCAAAAACGTGCATACAAATCGGGTTCATTTCCTTTCAAAGCATCAGGAAGAGCACGCGCAAGTATGGATACCGATGGATTGGTAAAGGTATTGGCCGATTCAACTACAGATGAAATTTTGGGTGTTCACATGATTGGTCCTCGTGTTGCCGACATGATTGCCGAAGCTGTTGTGGCGATGGAATTCCGTGCATCAGCCGAAGATATTGCCCGCATTTCGCATGCCCATCCAACCTTCACCGAATCGTTCCGTGAAGCGGCATTGGCTGCCACCGATAACCGTGCATTGCACATTTGATATTAGAAAATTCGCCACATTGAAATCTCCTAAACGCTATACTGTAACTGCCGCGTTGCCCTACGCAAACGGACCAGTACACATTGGCCACCTGGCGGGATGTTACATTCCTGCCGATACATTTGTGCGGTTCTTGCGCCTCACGGGCAAGGATGTGCTGTTTATTTGCGGATCCGACGAACATGGCGTGCCCATTACGTTGAAAGCCCGCAATGAAGGCATTTCGCCCCAAGATGTGGTGGATAAATACCACAAATTGATGGGCGATGCGTTCCGCGATTTAGGAATTTCATTCGATGTATATTCTCGCACTTCAGCGCCGATTCACCACGAAACAGCTCAGGAGTTTTTCTTGAATCTTTACAACAAAGGAGAATTCACCGAGCAAAGCACCGAACAGTATTTCGACGAGCAGGAGCAAACCTTCTTGGCGGATCGTTACATTGTTGGAACTTGTCCGAATTGCGGCAACGACAATGCCTACGGAGATCAGTGCGAAAAATGTGGGAAATCGTTGAGTCCTTCGGATTTGATCAATCCCAAATCGAAGCTCAGTGGTTTGGCGCCCGTGAAAAAGCAAACGAAACACTGGTTTTTGGCTTTGGATCGTTACCAACAAGAGTGGATCAACGACTGGATGCTGACCAAGAAAGACGATTGGAAATCGAATGTATATGGGCAGTGCAAATCGTGGCTCGACCAAGGTTTGCAGCCTCGTGCGATCACCAGAGATTTGGATTGGGGCGTGAAAGTTCCTTTGGAAGGCGAAGAAGGAAAAGTGCTTTACGTGTGGTTTGATGCACCGATCGGATACATTTCAGCTACCCGCGAATGGGCCGAGCGCGAAGGCAAGGACTGGAAGCCTTGGTGGCAAAGTGATGAAAGCAATTTGATCCATTTCATCGGGAAAGACAACATTGTCTTCCATTGCATCATTTTTCCGGCGATTCTGAAAGCACATGGAGATTTCATTTTGCCTGAAAATGTGCCTGCCAACGAATTTTTGAATTTAGAAGGCGACAAGATTTCAACTTCCCGCAATTGGGCAGTGTGGTTGCACGAATATTTGCAGGATTTTCCCGGCAGGCGGGATGAGCTTAGATACGTGCTCACCTCGATTGCGCCAGAAACCAAAGACAGCGACTTTAGCTGGAAAGATTACCAAGCGCGCGTGAACAATGAATTGGCAGATATTCTGGGCAATTTCGTGAACCGTGTGATGGTGCTCACCCACAAGTATTTCGAAGGAAAAGTTCCAGCGTCAACCTTCCAAGTGGTGGATGAAGTTGAAACTGCCACCTCGAACATTTTCTCTAAAGTGCCCGAATTGATTGAAGGATACGAATTCCGTCAGGCATTGTTCGAAACCTTGAACTTAGCCCGTTCAGGGAATAAGTACTTGGCCGATGCGCAACCTTGGAAGCTGAATTTGGAAACCCAGCGCGACGAAGTGGCGGGCATCATAGCTTACAGCATCGACATTGTATCAAGGCTCTCTGTGGCTTTGTCGCCCTTTTTGCCAGATACCAGTGCGCGGCTTCGCCGGATGTTGAACCTTCCAGCGCAATTTGGCTGGAACGATCTCATGGTAACCAGTTTGCCAGTTGGGCATCAGTTGGGCTTACCGGAGATTTTGTACAAGAAAATTGAAGATGCCGAAGTGGAAGCGCAAGTTGCCAAGTTGGAAGCATCTAAAGCAGCACATCAAACAACCGAAACTTCTCATAAACCAGTGAAAGACGCCATTTCGTACGATGATTTCATGAAGATGGACATCCGCGTGGGAACCATCCTCGAGGCCGAGCGCGTGCCGAAAGCAGATAAATTGTTGAAGCTTTTGGTAGATACCGGCGTCGACAAACGCACAGTGGTTTCGGGCATTGCAGAACATTTTGCGCCGGAGAATATTGTAGGTCAGCAAGTGAGTGTGTTGATGAACTTAGAGCCTCGAAAAATCCGTGGCATCGAGTCGCAGGGCATGATTCTGATGGCTGAAGATTCTGATGGTAAATTGAAGTTTGTGCAGCCGAATGAATCGGTAAATCCAGGCGCGGAGGTTCGATAAACATTCTGAATTTAATTGAAACGAGTAGGGGAAGCTGATCAGAAGATGAGCTTTACGGAAGCATTGTGCTTTATTGGCAGCAGATTGTAATTTCCTGAAAGCCTTGTGGGATCTGATGTTTTGAAAGATATGCGGTGAATGTTGGGATTAATCGCCGCAAAAATGCGGTGAATATGTGCTGACTTGAAAAACACCAGATTTTAGCCATTCACCGATTCAAATACCCGTTTTACCGATTGTTTCTTCAAGCCTTTTTGGAGGCTGATACTTTTGCCTCATGCTTAGTATCGAAACACATCAGCTCACACACCGATTTCCCTCTGGTGAAATTGCGGTGAACCAACTCAATCTTCAGGTTCCTGAAGGTTCGGTTTATGGATTTTTAGGACCTAATGGCGCTGGGAAAACCACCACGCTGCGCATCCTGCTTGGTTTATTGAAAAAGCAGGAAGGCGAAGTGCGAATTCTTGGGAAAACCATGGATCGGGATCGGAATTACATTCTTTCTCGTATCGGCTCGTTGATTGAAAGTCCGTCGCTGTACCTGCATTTAACTGCTTTCGAAAACCTGAAGATTTACCAATTGGTTTATGCTTGTAAGTCGAGCAGAATGCAGGAAGTTTTGCATCAAGTAGGATTGGGAGATGTGGGTTCGAAGAAAGTGGAGAAGTTCTCGCTCGGTATGAAGCAGCGTTTGGCCTTGGCAGTAGCCTTGTTGCACGAACCGCGTTTGTTGATTTTGGATGAGCCTTCAAACGGATTGGATCCCAATGGGATGATCGAATTGCGGGAATTGATCAGAAATCTGAATCAACAACATGGCATTACGATATTGGTGTCGAGCCATATTTTGGCTGAAGTGGAGAAGATTGTGACCCATGTTGGTGTGATTCATCACGGCGCATTTCAGTTTCAAGGAACAGTGCAGGAATTGGATGCCATTCGACAAAAAGCAGGGGTGAAATTTGAAGTCTCAGATGCCTTGGCTGCACAGAAGTTGCTTGATAACGAACAATTCATCTTAATTTCTCCTCAGACGTTCGAATTGCATCAAGCACAACCTGAAAAAATTGCGAGGGCAAATAAGATATTAAACGACCAGAATATTCATGTGTATTCAGTGGTGCCTCAAACACAAGATTTGGAATCAGTATTTCTTCATTTAACCCATGCATAACCATGAAAATGTTCATTTATAAATTCAGGAGCGAATGGCTCAAAACCCGCCGCAGTGCAGCATCTTGGCTGGTAATTGCTGGTGGAATGTTTATTCCTTTGATTTTTCTGATCATCCAAGTATTTAAACCTCAGAGCTTATCTACACTGGCATTGGGCGATAAATATTGGGATGCTATTTTGGTGCAAGCTTGGGAATCAACTGGTCCATTGCTGCTCCCTTTTGGGGTGATCTTGGCTACCAGTTTAATTGCACAATTAGAATTCAAGAGCAATGCTTGGAAACAGGTGTGTGTAACGCCACAGTCGATGCCGTCAATCTTCGGAATGAAATTATTAGTCATTCTGGTAATGTTGTTACAGTTTTTTCTCATTTTCAATCTGGGATTAATTGTGGAGCCTTATCTTGCTACATGGTTAAATTCCGATTTACCCTATCCTCCTGCTTCAATTCCTTGGATGAAATACATAAAAACAAGTTTGTTGTTTTATCTCAGCAGTTTACCGGTTGTTGCGCTGCAATATTGGATTAGCTTACGTTTCGGTAATTTTTTAATTTCAATTGGTTCCGGTTTGGCGATGGTAATTTTATCCTTGTTTTTAATTCGTTGGGAATTCGGATATTTCATTCCATACACCCATAATTTTTATCAATTTTTCGAATTGTCGGGGCATTCAATCCTTGCAATAGATGTGGAATTAAATGTTTTTTCGCTGCTATTTTTTATCGTGATTACAGGTTTGTCGTTGTTGAATTTTACCTTTAGAAACCAAAGAGGATAAGCATGAAGAATTGGGTGAAAGTAGCTTTAAATGCAGGGTATTGGTTCATGTACCTGTTGCTGCTCTTTATGTTTTTTCTGTTAACGTTTGCATTGAACGTTGAAGGACGCAGCGATTTGAGCATGAAATCGATGTTTTGGGGATGGTTTCAAGGCGTATCGTTATTTGCATTGATTCCCGGAATCATTGGTTTTTATGGTGGATACAGTTATTTATTTCCACGATTTATTCAAAAAAGAAAGATCAAGCGGTTTTTTATGTTCATGATTTCGATCATGCTCATTGGAGCTGTTTTCTCTCAATTATTGGCATTTATAGTTTTTGATGAATGGCATTTATCGGCATTTTCATTGGATGTGGCATTTTCTCAAATATTGTTTTTATCATTTGTTATTCTAATCAATGGAGTTATCGGCGTTGTGATGCGCGGATTTATTGCTTCTTATGATGATATTTTGGTGAAGGAGCAATTGATGGATAAAAACAAGCAGGTAGAAATGGAGCTGGTTAGAGCGCAGTTAAATCCTCACTTTTTATTCAATACAATTAACAACATTGATGTGATGATTACGCAAGATCCTCAACGAGCATCCGAATGTTTAGTTAAGTTATCAGAAATGATGCGATATATGTTGTATGAAAGCAAAGATGAACGGGTGGATGCAGGAGTGGAAATCAATTACATTCAACAATATATTGAATTGCAGAAATTACGTACCGATATTTCGGACTTTGTCATTTTTGAATTAAGTGGAGATTGGTCGAATCATCTGCTAGCTCCGATGACCTTAATTCCATTTATCGAAAATGCTTTTAAACATGCAGAACACGTGAGAGAATCCGGTGCTGTGAGGATCAATTTGTTATTCGAAAGTGGTCGAATTTATTTCAATTGTATAAACCGAATTTCCAATCGAATAACGGATAATAAATCAGGAGGCTTAGGCAATGAGTTAATTGAAAAACGGCTTCAATTGCTATATGGAGATAATTTTACGCTGAATGTTATTGTGACCGAATCGAATTATGAAGTTAAATTAAATGTGCTTTCATGAGTAAATTGGAATGTATTATTATCGAGGATGAACCATTGGCGGCATCTCGAATGAAGGAGTTCATTTCCAAACGACCAGAATTGAATTTGGTAGGAACGTATGTGGATGGTATAGAAGCGCTGTCATATCTATCGAAACGAGAAATTGATTTGGTATTTCTCGATATCAATATTGGTGGAATTTCAGGAATAGAATTGTTGGAGAAAAGCAAAAAGAAATTTCGTGTCATCATTACCACTGCATATCCTGAATATGCATTAAAAGGGTACGAACTCAACGTTGATGATTATTTACTGAAGCCTTTTCAATTTGTGCGCTTTTCAGCCGCTGTTGACCGTGTTTTGGAACGTTTAAATGATTCAGTAAAACCAAGTATTTCGGTTAAGAGTGAAAATCGTTTGGAGCGTATTTTTATTAATGAAATTCTTTTTATCGAAGGAATGGATGATTACCGAAGAATCCATTTGAAGGATAAACGCATTATGACCTTGGCCACTTTTCGTCAATTGGAGGAAATGCTTCAAGGCAGCTCAGTAATTCGGATTCACAGATCTTATATGGTGAATTTACAATGGGTGAATTCCTTTTCCAAACAAGAGTTACAATTAAACAATAGGGTATTTCCTATTTCAGAAACTTATTCAGAATCGCTGCAGTTGTTGAGAGATAAATATATTTCTTGAGAGTTCTTTATTAGTCGGGTTAGATCAATTAGTTCGTTAAAATTATCAGATGATTCATAAAAGTAAGTCGTTTTGATAAAGCCAATTAGAATTTCATACTCTGAATTTTCAGCGAACTATTTTCAAATCAAAAAACAACCAATCACAAATTCTAGGAGTTGTTGTATCAACTATTGAAGAATAATTCTAAGGATGAAATTTGCATTATGGAACAATAAATTTTCCAATACTTAATTTTTTCTCAGTTTCTAATTGTAGAATATATAAACCTGAATTTAGTAACTCAACTTCGATATAATTGGAATGAATTTCTCCTGACTTAATTAGTTTCCCATCAATTGCATAGAGGTTGAAAACAGAGCCCGATGGTGCATTTGAGATCAGTAGTTTATTGTCTAACACAGACAAATACAATTCTGAATTTGTCGTTAATTCGATGTTTTCAATTGAAATTGAAATAGGATTCGACATAACTGGATCAATACAGTCACCAGCATAGTCTAATTGCACGCTATAAATCCCAGAATTTAATGCGGTTAATATTGGCGATTGTGCTGTGTCGATTGGTAAGCCATCCAAAAACCACTGAATATCTCCAGTGAAATTTACCTGTAGAGTATTTTCATCAACAATGACATTGGGAATAATTGGTTCAAATGCATCGATTCTATAAGAAGCAAGTATCATCCCGCCTTGGTTTTGGAAATTGATGCAACTCCATAGGTAGGGATCAACACTTCCATTTCGAAAGCCAACAAGGATTTGATCTGAAGATGGAATACAAATACTTTTTGCTTCTGTAATCGAAGCCGACTCTGGCGAGAAACAATGCAAGAATTGGCCTGAAGAATTCAATGATGTAAGAAATCCATTGCCCATTTGATCGGCAGGAATAACAATGGAAGTGTCGCCGAAAGTTGCTGTGGAATTAACAAGCCCGGCACACCAAATTAGGTCGTGAAATGGATCAACTTCGATGGCATTGATGGCAACAGAGCCTTCAGAAACAATAGGACTTGCCCATCGTTCTGATCCATCGGCGTTAAAAGAAAGTACGGCAGCCTGATAAATGGTAGAGGTGCCTGATAAGGTTGTTTCTCCAAAACTGAGTGATCCAACCACTTCAATGCCTATGTAAACATGGTCGTTTAAATCGATTGTAACAGGAATGTACTTCCCATGTGGATCTTGAACAGCAGGAATGGTCTTTGACCAGATAGGTTCGAAGTTCTGACTGAAACGGGTGAGAATGATTGAATTTCCTGTTGTATTGGATGAAATTGTATCACCTTCTACCCACGATACATTGCCACGAATGATTCCGGCCAATAAGATATCGCCATTTGAAAAATGGTTGCTTCCTTGAAAGGGAATGTCGGTGCTCGTTCCTTGAGCAGCATATGGTTCATAATAAAATGGAAGCACATTGTTTAATATGCCCGTAGTATCTATTGCACTGATGCTCGAGAATTGACTTTGAAAATAAAGTTTTCCTTGCACATATTCCAAAAAAGAGCCGTTTGATAGTCCAGAGCAACCAGTTTCGTAAAACCACAATAATTCACCTTCGGTATCGAATTTAATCAGTACCTGTTTGAAAATTCCTTGCTGTAAATTGTAGGTCTCATTTTGATATACAAATTCACCTCCCGCCACATTGCCAAGAACATAGAGATTGTTGGCTTCGTCGATTTCTGCAGAGCAAAAGTCGAAATTACCACCGATCGAATTTCCAGAAATGAAATTCCCACGTGAATCGAATTTGTAGACCATTGTATTAAGCCCTGCGGTAGCTGCTTGTATCGTATTTCCCTGTGATTGCTGCTCTCCAGAAACCACATCGAAGGAATAACTGTTTCCTAATTGATCTTTTTTAATTTCAATTGCTCCGTAAAATAGGTCAACCTGGTTCAAATACCCTGCAGTTGATACCCAATTTAATTGCTGGGCATTTGCCAGAAAGCTGTAGCAAAGCAATAGAAACGTAAAGTACTTTTTCACAGGCAATTTCTAAAATTGAAAATTCCTGCAAAGTTCCTTCTAATAAATAGTATTCATTTAGTGGTTAATTCTTGTTTTTATATGAATTAGGAATTCCAGTTTGAAATGGCTGTAGCGCCTTTATTAATTAGAAATTCGATGTGATTTAAAACGAGTACAAATAATTATTATAAGTCGTTGGTTTGTCGCAAAAGTCATTTGCTTAACTAATCGACTACAAATTCCATTTATGTTTGACTAAATTATTGATTCACAGAAGTTTACTTTTGCCTGTTTTTTTTACAATTAGCATGATTGTAATGTTCATCTATTGTTGCTTCTCACAAAATGCGCTTTTGGATTATTTATCAATATCAAATAGTGACTTTCTAAGCCAAATAATTTTTTCTTTTTGATTGGCTATTGAAAGCATCAATTATGTACTTTCTTAATGAGCAATTGCGATTTGCATAAGATGATTAAAAGTTCAAGAAAATGGTTAGGCAAATCAAGTGAGCAAATGTTCAACCGCTTTAATGCGGGAAAATGCCTCTTCAAGAATTTCTTCAGATGTCGAAAAGCAAATCCGAATATGCCCTTCAGACTGCGACTCGAACCATTCTTTCCCTCCGGGAACGAGCGCTACATTGCTCAATTCAAGAATTTTTTCTACCATTTTTGTAGAATTGGCTTCATGCAATTTAAGCTTTGGAAAAGCTAGATAAGTGCACTCTGTAATTCTTGTTTCTAGAAATTCGCATGAATCAATAAATGCGCTCGTTTTGTCGCGCATTTTATTTAAGTGTTGTAAAAATGCTTCAAGCCAGTATTCACCTTCGTTGAGCGCAGCCGTTCCTGCAATCTGGCTAATCAAAGGAATTCCAAAAGCAGTGGTTTGGTGCAGACTAAATGTTAACAGAGATTGCCAAGTTTGTTCATCTGAAGCAATGATGTAACCAATACGTAAGCCCGCGAGTGCAAAGTTTTTCGATAGGCCCGATACGACTAGCTTTTTTGCGTAAGACTCTAGCTTGGAATCAAAAACACTCAGGCATTTTTTATCGAAATCGATATCAGCCCAGATCTCATCAGATACCACCCATAAATCATGTTTTTGCGCAAATAGGATAATCCGATTTAGTTCTTCTTTGCTTAAAGCACGCCCCAGCGGATTGTTCGGATTGCAAATAAAAATGGCCTTAGTGCGGGCATTAATCTTTTGAGATAAACTATCAAAATCGAATTCGGCAGTATCAGGATTAACCTTACAAGGAATTGCTACTCCTCCAGCATTTTCAACCGACTTGCGGAATAAAAAATCAACTGGGTCTGGTATGAGTACCTCATCACCAGGATTGGTGCAAATCATTCGAGCACAAACAAATAATCCGTATGCCGCGCTATTTACAGGCAAAACCAGATTTTCAGCAACCGGCGAGTTCTTCCTGCGTGTATACCAAGAAGCAACAGCCTGTTTAAATTGATTGTCTCCTTCGGGACGACCATACGGAAAATACCCTTCCAACAAATGCTTACGTATTGCTTCTGCAACTTCTGGGCAGGCAGGGAAATCGGGGTCGGCAGCGGTTAGCGGAATTACCCCGGGAGGGTGAATTGCCCAACGGTAATTGTAAGCACGTCGACGTAAAACTTCGAGATTTACCGAGTCATTTGCAAAGGATGGATTCATTGAACTAGTGTATTGCCAGCGGAACGCTTTCTGCGCCTTGAGTGCCTAGATTTAAAAACGATTTTAACAGCATGTCGCCTTGTGCAATATAACTTGCAATAGCATCTTTGCGCTGATGATAAAACAATTCGAACAATTCTTCATGTGAACATTCTTCACCAGCTTCGGAAAGAATCCGAGCCATGCAAACCGCATCCTCTAACGCTGAGTTTGCTCCCTGACTTGTGAATGCGAGTAGCGGATGTGCCGCATCGCCAAGTAATACTGCACGTCCGTTATGAAACGAAGGCATAAGATTCATTCGGTGCGATTGCCACAGGTATATTGGTGCATTTTTACTCCACTCATGGATGAGTTTTCGAATTGGCTCAGGATAACTATCACTAATTTCACATGCGAGATTAAAGTGTTCAGCAGAATTTGTTGTTATCATTCCGGGAACACTTTCGTTCAGCTGCATAAACCAAATCACTTTTCCATTTCGAAGCGGAATAATCCCGGTGTTGCATCGTTTTTCGTGGTCAATTACCTTAGTGAATTCGATAAGACTAAATTCATCCTCCGTTAACTGCGTAATGCAGACCAATTCACGTTCGCCAGCCCGTTCTGGAATTGCTTCTGGCATAATTGCTTTCCGAATTGCTGAATGAATACCGTCGCATCCAAACAGAAAATTGGATTCGGCTGTTTCTCCCGTGTCGAATTGCAATCGAACACCGTCGCTGTTGCTTGTAAAGCTTCGCAGACTTCTACCTTTGAATACCGACTCGCCACTCAACTTGGAAGTCAAAATCTTGAGCATTTCACTACGACTAATTGCATAACAGGCTTCAAGTTTTGTTGAATTCAATATGGTCCCATCAGGATTAATCGCCGAATAAAAGGTCAATGGATTTGCTGCTTTTAGGAACTGTGTTCGCAAACCTAAAGTAGTGAGGGCTCGGAGTCCATTTTCTAAAATCAGAAAACCGAATCCGCCTTGAAGTTCGTTGAAATGTCTATCGGAAATGCTGTACGAAATCCCCGCCTTTTCGAGGCCATTTGCAAGGGCGAGTCCCGCAATTCCCATCCCTGCAATTGCAATTGAATTATTGTTGTATCGCGATTTCTTTATTACACTCATTCCCGAATGCAAACTCCAAATCGAAATGCCCCTGTGGTTTTCCTGCGAAAGTCTGCCTTCATTTGTTGCATTTGTGAGTTGGTTTAACGCCATTTCCTCAGAAATACCATTCATGATGGCAAATTCTGCGGTGGTTAGATTTTCAAATTGTTTGAATATTCGTAGGCCTGTTTCTGCGATTTCAGCTGTGGGTATCTCCACGCCCAGAAGTTCCGAAACCAGTGCATTCCAGTGTTCGAGAATAGCATCACCTTTTAAGCTTTTGAATGTCTGATCTTCTCGAATTTCTTTCCCTTCTGATGTTTGAAAAATAAATGTTGGAAAACGTGTAATCCCAAGCATTTGCTTGCTGCTTAGGTCATCAATAAAAGCAGATTCAGCGCTACCATCGTTAAGCTTTTCCCGAAAGGTTTCACGGTCCACCTGATGGCGAATTGCCGCTTCTTCTAGCCAGTCTTGTCTGCTGATGTCTTTATTTTCGGTGTATAGCATCCTTCGCAACGTATGCAGGAAGGGGCCCGCTTTTTCAGGTGAGATTTTTTTTACAGCATGAAATGCAATGCTGGCAGGGTAAGAGGATGATACAGGATTGGTCTTCCAGCTATTGCCATCCAAGTGCATTCCGCTTGATTTTTCGAGTTCTTCGAGCCACGCAACATACTTATCCATGTCTTGCAAGATTACACTGACTTTTTTGGCTTGCTCTAAGGAGGGCAATAATCCGCCCATACGGAACTCAATATCAATTGCATTTCCCCAAATACTCTTCAGACGATATAGATAAGGTTCTGTCAACCAGCAAGTAGAGCAAACTGGATCTGTAAAGTAAACTATACGTAAAGGATTGATTCCCATAATTTAGCACTATAGTTATAGAGGCCTGGTTGAAATCAATACGATTGTAATTAAAGGAATATCTGCAGAAACTAATTTCACACGATCAGCTTCTTCGGAATCCTAATTTTTCAACAGTACAAATTCCAATTAAAACTCTTGTGAAGTACAGTTAAAATAAATTTATTGCCTTAGTGGTTAATTCTTATTTTTTTAATTCTTGGAATATTTATTCCCAATTTGCTTTACTGCAATTTTTATGATATTGCATTTATTAGTGAATGAGGTTAATTAATTTAGCAAATGATTAATTTGGAATACAAGTATTAATATTCATTTGGTGGCAACGTTTTCTAGTTTTGATAAATGGGAATTTCCATTTGAAAAAGGTTTTCTTTCGCCGTTTACATCAAAGGAACATTGTGCCTGCGCTTTGAACCAATGTATTGGACTATTGCCAGGTATGTTTAATTGAAAGTGGGAAATAAAAATCCGATTGAATTGAATTTCGATTGATCTTATTGTATTTTCTTCTTATTCTAGTTTGGAATTGTGAAGTAGAATCTAGTGCTCACAGATGTTTGAGATTCAATTTCTAGGGTAGATCCATGGTGCATAACAAACTCTCGAACGATCTGAAGACCGAGGCCATGCCCAATTTCTTTTTCTGTGCCCAATAAGGTAAACGATTCTCCTTCTAGAATTCTTTTTTTAACATCTTCAGAAATACCCAATCCTGAATTTTCGACGAAGAATTCCATTCCCATTGTAGTCTTTTTGCAGCCAACAGTTATTTTACCACCAGATGGAGTGAATTTAACTGCATTGCTAAACAGGTTTCTTATTATCGCTTCTAGCATATTAGGATCAGCTGTTACTTCGGCTGATTCATTTATACTTAATTCTATGCTGATATTTTTATTCGAATCAATTTCTGTAATTGATTCGAAGATTGATTTTAACTTTTCAGATTTAATTGGAGTTGGGCTGAATTTT
>CANHIS010000006.1 GCA_947460255.1 Bacteroidota bacterium | reverse complement strand
GTGGGAAGATTATCTGTACTGGCAAAAAACCGACAAGAAAAAACTGAAGCGAATCAACGATTTAATCAAAGACATCGCCCGCAATCCTTTTGATGGAATCGGAAAACCAGAGCCCTTGAAATTCAAGTACTCAGGTTTTTGGTCCAGAAGAATCGACGATGAACATCGCTTGGTTTATCAGGTAAAAGACGATGAAATTCTCATTGCAAAATGTAGGTTTCATTACGATTAATTTGGCGGGCAGCCGGGCTATTCGCCTGTAGCCACTTCGCAAGCTCCGCGGGCTGCCGGCTTCTATCCCTGCCCGGTTTGACGATGCTACAAGCATAATCGCCCGAACAGGCTAAATCGATACATGTAGCTGGCATGTTAAACAATCGATGGTGCTAATCGCGAAGCATTAAGGTGAGGATATTCCCAAATTCTGGATTGGCTACTTTGATATCAATCCTATGTCGGCCATCCTTAATAACTTTAGCTTTTGTGCCGCATTCGGTCAAATTGTGCGATTTGTTTCCCTTGTTGTCAACTGCGCGAATCTTCATGAGTGGCCAACTTCCAGAAGCCTTAAACTCCTTGTAGTTTTCAAGAACTGCCGACGAATCTTTCGGCAAGTATCCGATATACTGCTTGTCTAATTGCACCGAGTCGAGATCCATCCCGGTATTGTTAAACAACTCAACCGTAAGCTTTTGGGCGTTTAGATTCTTGCTGTTAACAATCAACAAGAAAAAGATCAGGAATGATAGTGTATTCTTAGTCTTCATTTTTTAGCCTTTACAATGTTTGCAAGCAGTCCGTTGTTGTCCTTTTGAAATATACATTTTCATTTCTTGAATCAGGGCATCTACACAGCATATTGTGGGTTTTAAAAATCCGTCGCCTTTTGGCAATCAGCGTGCCGAAATCTTGGGTGTTTTTGGATTTATGAAGTACATTTTGAGCATCTGATCCTTTGAGCGAGAACCTTCAAGTGAAATCGTTCCTTCAAACAACCGCTCTCCACGATTTTTCGTCCTCGATTAGGAGGGCGATTAATGCCCAAAGTCTTAAATCCTTCTAAATCCTCTGTATGTCAAATAAAATAAGCTCATCCCGAGGAATGAGCAATAGACGATTTGTCAGATAACAAGGGCAAAAATTTCCAAATCGTGTCAGATATCAAGGGCAAATTCGAATCGCCTCACATGAAATCAATCCACACTGATTTCATCTATAAAAATAAAAGCCTCACCGCCTGCGCCCATGTGCCAATCGGGAAGCTTACCGTAGTTTTTCGCCTTCACCTTTACGTAACGCGCCAATACTGGCGAAGCAATAAACATCGGTTCGGGTTGATTGTCACTTCCGCCTAATCGCACGCGAGAATCCCAACGTTGAACGGTGTAATCGTCGGGCTTTACAGTAGGAATGTCGTTGCCCATTGAGGTCCAGTTCTTACCATCCACTGAGTACCAAAATTCTACATCCGCAGGCAATACAATCCAGCTGCGGGTGTCTTGTAAGAAGGACGCATTTACCTGGAAAATCGAGGTCGGTTTTTGCAAATCCACCACACATTCGAAATCCTGCGCTTGGTAGCCCTGCCAACCACCTTTGCGCCAGTTTTCGTCTGCTTGCATGCCATCAATAATACCCTGATCTCCACCAGCAGTGTATTGCGGATTGTATTTCGACTTGATTTCGATGGTGTAGTTGTGCGGTATTTTGAAGAACCTCGCAGTCGATACTGGGCTCAATATTTCTCCAAAATTCCCATCAAATGACGCAAAACTCAAGGTGCAAGAATTACGAACCATAAGTCCTTCAGGGCCCGTTAATCCAGTTCTGGCAATCGTTTCATAAGAATTCTTTAAACCCGAACGTGGGAAAATAGGGTCTTTCACGCTGGGTGTGCGTCCATCTGTGGTATAACGAACCACTTCCATACGGCTTTCATCAGAAAGTTCCACCAAAAAGCTATCGCGAAATGTCATTGGTGCACGCATCAAGGTTGGAGCAGCACTGACTTTCTTCCCCGGCAGGGACTTAAAATTCGGCTCCATAGGCATTACAGCCTTTTCTGATCGATCGATTGTAAGGGTTTTTCCGGCAACAATATCATCGTGGTCGAGGATAAAACGCTTCCCTCCATTCACAGCATTTGCCCAGTCGCCATTTCCTGTGGTTTTGATCGTGAAAGTGCGACCTCCGTAAGGTGTAATGCGGATTTCGTTGAACAGCGGATTGCCCACGGTGTATTCTGGTCTTCCTGGACAAAACGGGTAAAAGCCCATCGACGAAAACACGTACCAAGCGCTCATTTGTCCGCAGTCTTCGTTGCCCGACAGGCCATCTGGCGCATCTTGGTAAAGCTCGTTGAGAATTTTCCGAATGTATTGTTGCCCCAACTGTGGCTGCCCCAATTCGGTAAACATCCATGCCATGTGGTGCGAAGGCTCATTACCATGGGCGTATTGACCAATCAAACCAGTGATGTCGGCTTGCTCGCGCCCTGTGGTTTTGGAGTCGGCGATGAAAGCCGCATTGAGTTTTGTAAGCAGCAGGTTGGTGCTGGGGTACATGCTGGCAAGTCCTTTTACATCGTGTGGCACAAAGAAGCTGTATTGCCAGCTGTTTGCCTCAGTGTAATGGTTGTTCACTTCGAACGGATCGAATGGATTGAGCCATGCGCCATTCTTTTTCGGACGCATAAATCCAGTATTTACGTTACCCGTCTGGTCGAAGAGGTGTTTCCATCCCTGCGAACGCAGATAGTATTTTGATGAAACGCCAGTATCGCCCAAGGATTCCGCAAAACGGGCAATGCACCAATCATCGTAAGCATATTCCAGCGTTTTCGATACGCTTTCAGGCTCATCATCAATAGTGAGATGCCCTTTGTACATGTAAGCCGGCAAGCCGAGATGATTCCAAGTAGCGCTTTTTTGCATCGCTTTGAGCGCCAGTGTAGAGTCGAAATCGCGAATGCCCTTGAACCACGAATCTGCAATCACCGAAACACTGTGGTAGCCAATCATGCAATCGGTTTCGTTGGCAGCCAGTTCCCACACTGGCAATCGTCCGCCTTGCTCGTACATCAACAAAAAGGTCTTTATGAAATCGGCTTGTCGTTTCGGGTATAAAATGGCATACAATGGGTGCGCTGCGCGGAAGGTATCCCACAGCGAAAACACAGAATACACATCGTGATCGGCTTGGTGGATTCGGTTGTCCATACCGCGGTATTTGCCATCGTTGTCGCTCACCACATTGGGTTGAATCAGTGCATGGTAAAGGGCAGTATAGAAAATCCGATTTTGGGTTTCTGATCCACCATCAACTTGTACGCGACCTAAGGCATCGAGCCAGTAATTGTGTGCTGCGGCTTTAGCAGCATCGAAATTGCGGTGATCTTCTTCGGATTCAAGGTTTTGCATGGCGCCATCCATCGAGGTGAAGGAGATGCCCACGCGCACTTCTAGTTTTCGGTCGATAAGTTTATCGAAATTGAGTAAGGCGTAATCTTTCGTAAGCACTGTGCCATTGAGTTCACCTTGTGGCACAAACGGTTCGCTAAACTCCATCGCGAAGTAAACATGTTGTTCTTTAGCCCAAGCATTGCTGACGCGGTAGCCGCGGATCACTCGGTCGCTCAGCCATTCTACGCCGCTGCGAATGGTTTGGTCGCGGTGACGAAGATCGAGCACCACTGCACCTTTGTGCTCTGGGAATGTGTAACGATGAAATCCGACTTTCTGTAAGGCAGTTAGTTCGGCTTTTACCTTGTGCTTGTCGAGCATCACTTCGTACCAACCGGCGCCTGCTTTTTCGCGTTGATGTGAAAATTTCGAGGCGTAATCGCTTCTTTTCTCCGAGGCTTTCCCAAACGGCATCGGCATAAGCAGAATGTCGCCATAATCGGAGACGCCAGTGCCACTTAAGTGTGTATGTGAGAAACCGTAAATCAGTGAATCGCTGTAATGGTAGCCTCCGCATCCATCCCATGAGCCATCAATGCGGGTGTCGGGACTTAATTGCACCATTCCGAAAGGCACGGTAGCACCGGGAAACGTATGACCGTGGCCACCTGTACCAATAAATGGATTTACAAATCCGGTGAAATCGGGTTGAGCAACCAACTGCACGGCGCTGCAAAGAAGTAGCAAAAGGATACGAGAAATCATGATCCGAAAATAGGACAGATTTATGGGATTTCAGTATTGAGATGTATTTCAGCTTTGTTCATAAAATAGACAATTCAATTAAATCAATTTTAATTGCTTTCTTTTTATGGATTAAAATGAGCGGCTTTCACGTTAATTAATTTGTAGGAATTTATTTTTCTTCAGTAGAAGCAATGCTTCCAACAATATCAGATTTGCAGTCTGGACTAGCCGGTTGGCGTAGCGGATAGAAATTAAAAATTACTTTTTTCGCTTTTTCTGAACATGTTCGGGCAAGCTTCAGAAGGTTCGATGAATTTACCAATCATTTCTTTTTCTGGTCCGTTATCAATGATAATTAAGAAACCGCGCTAGCGTTAGATCTTTCAACTTGGGTAAATTTTCTTAATATTAATCAGGTAATTTATTCTTTAATAAGAAGTGTTTTTTCGCTTATGAGTTTTAAATTTGTCCACTAATTTTGAAAAAACCACACAAATGAAATACTTGTTTTTAGCCTCAGTTGCGTTCTTAACTCTAACTTTTGCAAGCTCATGCGGTAAAAGCGTAGAAGCTTGCGCTAACTTCAATGAATCGGCGTACTTGGTAAACGATACCATCTTCCTAGATGCTTCTTGCAGTGAAAATGCAGATACTTATTTGTGGGAACCTCAAGCGGGATTGCAAATGCTGGGAAGCGGGAATGCAGTGACTGAGCGTTTTATTGTTCTTCCATTATCGGGTATTCTATCCAGAACGATCGATTTAACTGTAACTAACTCGAAGTCTTCGCGCAAAATTTCAAAATCGGCAGTTGTTCTTTAATTCTTACAGAAGGACTTTTATTTAAAGTTCCTTTTTCAGCGAATTCTTAAAAAAGCTTCAAACAATCAGCAATCAGTGCAAATTGTTTGGAGCTTTTTATTGCCTGTTTGGCAGCTATTGCCAGAATTATTGCCTTGGGTAAGGATTACATTCCTTTAATCACTGTTTCGAGTTTCTGAATGATTCCAGCTTCAGAAGGACGCATCTCAGAAGGGTTGATCACATTGCCGTTCTTATCCAAAAGAATGTACCGAGGCAAGGCGCCGATGTCGTAAAATTTAACGAAATCAGAATCGGGCTGGGAGTGTAATTGCATCCCAGTCATATTTTTATCGGCAACCAGTTTCGACCATTTCTGGATGTCTTTATCCATGCTCACAGCGATAATTTCTAGCTCACTTTCGCTTTTAAAATGCTTTTTCATTTCTTCCAAAAATGGAAACTCCTCTCTACACGGTTTGCACCAAGTTGCCCATACATCTATATACAGGACTTTACCGCGAAATTTATCCAATGATACATTGTTACCGTTTCTGTCTTGAAAGGTAAATTGATTGCCTAAAGAACCAATAAGCGAGTTTTTGTATTGGTACTTTTCGTTTTTCTGAAGTAGCGTTTTGCAAAAATTATCGTAGCCGGTTAAGTTGAAATTTAAATCTGCTTCAGTTACGTTATATTTTACTGCCTCTTTGACTATCAGTTCGCGTTTGTCTTTGATTAATAACTCGAGCGAGGATTGAGTGTTTTTATCGTCTAATTTCTCCGACAACTCAAATTGTTGATAGCTGATGAAAGCCATAAAATTATTGATGTTGGCATGATGGCCTGCAAAGCGAATAGATGCATGTGGCCTTAGTTCATCAAGTTGAATGGTCAATGCACGATTAGGAGACAATTCGATTTTCCCTAACTCAATTTGTTTTCCGTTGATAAAAATATACAGGGAATAATTTTTATTTTCAATATCCGCTATTGTATCCGTTTCTGTAATTCCATCTCTAAACTTTAACGACGATTTTATTTTCCATGCATTTTCCTTGTCATAAATAACAAGACTGTCGAGCGAAGTCTTATTTGTAATTTCTACATTTATAATTGTTGATGATTGCTTACTTATGGGTTCGATTGCAGCATTTTCTTGATATTTGTCGCACAAATACAAATAGGGTTCAAATGCATGGTGCGTCCAAATTTTTTCATTGTCAATGGGAAACAATGTGTAATAATTCTGATCAGCATATAGAACTACATTGTCGCCAGTTCTAGCGTAGTTATTGGAGTTGTAAAAAGTTGGAGTAACATACTCGGGCAGACTTTTTTTAATAAACCGCCCCAACGTTTTTCCCAACTGTTTCTGGTAGCGTTTGTTTGCTTTTTTGGTTGGTTTATCTAAACTATTGTAAAAATAGTTCATCGCAATTCGCTTCAAAAAAGGAGCTTTCTTAATTGCTTTTTTAGCATTTGCAAATGGATTGGCCGGATTGAAATCCATCGTAGTTTGAATCGAAAAAGGAGCTTCAGGAACCCAATCGGCAGAATTTACAACGGTAAATGACCAACCACCCTTAGTCATGTTTTCGTATGCATAAGCAAAATGCAAATTGCCGGGCTTTGGCGCGGCACTGCAATAGGTTTTAAATACAAGTTCGTTAGAGAGTTTATTCGCCTTTTGAAGGTTTAGGAAATGGGCTGTTAAAAGGTATGCAATTGCACCACCCTGGCTGTGGCCCATAATGTAAAACTCCTTTATTCCAATTTTACTTAGAGAATCCAATTTCGGTAAAATGTCACGAGAAAGAAATGCTGTTCCAATAAGCCAACCAGTGTGAACGGCTGCCTTTTGATCATCACATAAATTATAATCAAAAACAAAATCGTTGGATAATTTTAGTTGCCCTTTTGCAGGAACCATAGCGGCATAAAAGTTCTCAAGCCAACTGGCAGTTTCCATGGTAGTTCCCCGAATGCTGATAACGGCAGTAGACTCATCAGACAGCCAAAGATCCCATCGATTGGCTAAGCCTATTACCTGCGATCGATATATTTTTTCGAAGAATTGCGGAGCTGGTAATTCAGGATTGTACAGAGAATCTCCCTGTCTGCTTGAAACCTTGAGTAACTCTAGAAACTCACTTTTATCAAAACCTGGTTTTATTATAGGTTTTTGTGCACTGAGTGTAAACACCAACAGTTGAAAGAATAATAGCGCAACCCATGTACTTAATAATTTTCTCATTTAACAACAATAAAGTGAAATGTGCACGCAATTTCATGGCAAAAAAATGATAACGAATAGTTTTTGATTAACACTTGATTAGAAACGCAAACCTGCATTAACATTGAAACCATTTAACGGAGTTGCGGTTCCATTTTTATTGATAAAATCACTCAATCCATATTTATATCCCAGATCTAAGAAAAACACGCGTAAATCAAGTCCAACTCCAGCAACTGCTGCAAAATTAAAGTTTTTTATATCTTCTTTATTCACTCCTGTAATGGCATCAGCTATTCTTTCGCTAACGGTAGTTGACAAATTAGGCCCAAGAAAAATTCGAACATTGTTTGAAAAACTACTTTTCGGTTTTACTAATCTGAGCCCTACTAAAACGGGAACATTTATTTTATTTGTCGTGATATCGCCAACGCCATTTATTTTGAATTTCTTTCCGGTATAATTAATTCCCGGTTGAAAGTAAAGTCTATTTCCAAATTGCGCATCAATACCGAAGCTAAAACCAGTTGTGCCTTTTATTTGACCTTGTATGGTTTCGTAGTCTATATTCGGGGTGTTCACACCAATGTGTCCGCGAAACGCTAACTGGGCGTAATTACTGAGGCTAACTGTTAAACAGACGAGTGTAATTAAAAGTGATTTTTTCATTTTGGCATCGGTTTTTTGGGCATCGGTTTCGGTGCTGCCGGTTTCGGTTTTGGTTTATATGGTTTTGCTTGATAAGGCTTGTTTGTACTCGGCTTCGCGGGTTTCTTATTCGTGTTGATTTGCGGCTTAGTATTGGTTGTGCTTGGTTTAGCTGGCTTTGTATTCGAGTTGATTTGAGGCTTGGTATTGGTTTCTGGCTTCTTGGTTGTGCCTGTATTACCGTTATTTACAGGTTTGTCAGAATGTATTACGTTTCCACCCGAATTGTTTTTTGTTGGGAATGAAGGTCGCGTGCTGTTTTGGTGTTTCTGCGTAAAATCAGCAGCTCCTTCTTGCCTTGTTTCTGGCTTTGAATATGTTTTGTTGTAATTACCGCTTACCTTGTTGTTCTGAACAATGGTAGACTGAGCGCGACTTCTACTGTAATAACTGTTGTGATACAATGGATTACGGTAATAATGGCTATTGTGATAATGTCCGTGGTAATGTGAGTGCCAATGATAATGGTATCCGTAATAATAGTCCCAATAATAAGGTCTCCATGGGTTCCAGTAGGATGGATAATAGCCCCAATACCATGGCGAATTCCATCTAACGTAAGCTGGGGTATACATGTATGTGACGACTGGCCAAGTTTGAACTTGTACAATAACCGTTTTTTCAACTACAACAGTATTCCCTTCTGCATTGGTTGTGTTTGTTGAATAACCTGGATTTGGAGTTCCTCCTTGTGAAGCCGAATCAGAAGATTTGGGTTCAATGATATAGTCCTTACCATACAAGGCTTCATCACCAATTAGTTGAATTTGAATTTGCTTGCTTTCATCCTTATTCACACTGAAAACAGCTACATCCTGGTTCTCTTTCTCGTTAATTGCAACCTGTAAAACGATAAAATGATTATCTCCTTCCGCGTTATCAATGACTCTTATGTAATCAATTTTATCATCATTATTCAAATCAAGGTTATTGATTTTCGAATCCTCGGCATTTAGGTTGTTTTCAAATAGCTCTAATGTTTCAGATTCTTGAAACAAATTCAAAACAGCATATAAGTTTAAATTATCGCCTGGAAGATTTAATTTTTCCTCAACACCATTTTGCGCGCAGATTCTAAGTGAAAAGGCAAAAAGGATGATTGTTATTAAAAATAAAACCGATTTTTTCATTGCCTTACTTCTTTTTAGGATTGGGTTTCGGAGTTACGTCTTTTACAGTGTTTGTTTTCGCTACATCATCGTCGATAATTTGCTCTTTCACAGTGGAGAAATCAATTGCACCAAGATCAATTTTCCGAATTTGACGATTCCACATGGTATGATAGTAGTAAACTTTATTTTTCAAATCAGATGAAGAGGTAACTTGTGTTGCGCTAACGATATCAGTAGGCAAATGATCTTTGGGAACTTGCGCCCCAAGTGGGATATTGAAGTTATCTAAAATTCTAAATGATTCAAAAACCGCATCAACGCTTGTTTCTAAGGGCCGGCAAGATGCAGTGAAGGCCGCTGCTCTTACAAACCTTGATGGAGGTGTAAAATCTCCAGGTAAGCCAATTAAGCCTGAACCTCCACCAATTGGCTTCAACGTGTAAGGCTCAAATGTCATTGAATTGTTTGGAATTGTTGAAAGGTTTAAATAATTTCTCTGATTGATCAGATGCCAATCATAGGTTGGCGAATTGGTAATAACTCCGATATAAGGATCATAAACTTTAACTTCTCCTTTGTTTACGATTTCGATTATTTTGCTGTTGCCACTTGGGTCAACAATTTTATAGTGAAATGGCAAAGCTGCTCCGCCGAATTCTTTATTGTCGACGTTCACAACCAGCACTGTATTTAACTTGGCAATAATTTCATCAACGGTCTTAAATGACGATAGCATCCATTGCATCAAATCTCCGACACTCATTGATCTGTCAGCTTTTGCTGCATCATATACACCATATTCAGCGTAATCTGGTAAATAATAAACACCAACATACAAACCTTCTTCATTCATTCCATCTGGTCCGTATGGCTGGCCGTATGCTGTTAAGGTTACAAAACCATATTTTCCATCCCATTTCATTCCATTATTACCTTCAGGTGTTTGCCCAGTAAACTTTTTATTTCTAGGGACAACCATTATTTGATTGTGTTGAGCATCATTCAATGCCCACTCAACCGTGCGCGCAACAACTACACCTCCATCTTTCGATTTGAGTGTAATGCCAGTACAAGGAATAACTGCTGTGCTTATCATTACAAATGCAAGCGTTAGTGCAGTAATTTTAGTTATCAGTGTGTTCATTTTGTGAATTTAGTTTATTTGAAAAAGAGGTTTCTTTTTTTGCCAGAAAATAATATCCAACGCACAACGACAGAATTAATCCGGCAATTCCAAAAAGTAAATGGTATTCTGAATATTTAATATCTAACGTGATTAACTTTCTTACAATTGCAGTAATAGCAATCAATAAAATCAGTTTAACTTTTCCTAGAATATCACTATGATGATTTTTAAAGGTCTCTAATATTTCCAATGTGATGATAATATTAAAGAATATAGGCACTCCAGAAAGTCCCAACGGCTTTGAATCATTGAAGGAGAATTGTTGCATCTCTCTGTAAAAAGCAAAAGACAAATCAATAACTTCAATCGCAATAAATAATATAGCTAACGCAGACAGAATCAAGTAAATGGCATCTTCTGTTTTTGTAATCAGCTTGTCTTTTTTGGAGTTCATATTTAATTCAATTTTAAAGTTATTTCATTAGGTAAAACAATTTACTTTTTACGAAACAACTTAAATATGCTCTTTCTTACTTCATCTAATTTTTCAATAGAATCGTTTAATGAAGTATTCTTATAATCTGTTTGATAATCATCGAGAACACCATATTGCATTGGGTATACAAGCATGAAACTCTTGTGTAGGAACTTATCATTTAATAGTTTAAATATTTTTGTCATGGCTGGTTGATAGGATATTTTATTTCTCCTGCTCATAATAAAAATAAAATTATCATCGCTCTTCCCTTCTAGTATGAGATTTTCAATTGTATTCCAATCTTCAAATGTTTCGAAGGCACAATCAATTGGGTGTTTAGCGTGAATGTCTGAGATAAACTTTGCCGTAGATTGATCTGCGTAGAAAACTACTTTGCACCCTGAGTTTTTCGCAATATTCCAAATTTTAATTATCCAGAAAGGGAAACCCATTACCCTTTCAGCATTTTTAGGGACTACAACAACATGGCGCTTTATCGTTCCAATTGGTTGTATTGAATTAAATAGCAAAGTAGTCGCATTCGATTTAATCAATATACCTTCTAAAAGTTTCTTCTCAAATGATTCTGAAATTCCTTTGTTTTTATCAATTCCCAATATTAAATCTGTTATTTTATTTTCTTTAATTACGTTGGTAATCCCATTAACAAGACTATCGTCGTATCTTATCAAATCATGCAAAATGTTTTCTGTAGCAGCTGCCGAAACAGACGCATGACTCAATACCTTCCTGAGATACTTTTCTCCGTCGTCATTTTTATTTGCATTGTCTACAATACCTAAACCGTAAAACCCACGATTATTTTTTTTAGACTTTGATAGTATGGCAAATTCAATCAGACCATCAGTTAATTCGATATTATTTAATGGAATTAGAATTTCCTCTCCAATACTGTCATCGATCTCAGAATTTTCATTTTCAGCCAAAGCCAAATTACTTGCTCCTTTTTGAGCAACAAACGAAGCGATGGTACATGTAACTAGAATCATCAATATTGTTCCATTAAGGATGCTCTCACTTAAAAGTCGAATAGGCTCACCTGTGGGAGTTTGTCCAATAATTATGTTGTAGCCAACTAAAACAGCCGCTAATGTGGCAGCAGCCTGGGCATTACTTAAGCCAAAAATTAACTTACGCTGATCGGCCGAAAATCGAAATGTTTTTTGCGTTAGCCATGCAGCTAAGAATTTTGAAGTGCATGCGGCCGATATCATTACGCCAGCAACTTTTAATGTCTCCCAATCTTTAAAGAATGCCCTATAGTCGATTAACATACCAACACCTATCAGAAAGAAGGGAATGAAAATGGCATTCCCAACAAACTCTATTCGGTTCATCAATGCTGATGTATGGGGTATTAATTTATTGAGGGCTAACCCAGTTAAGAAGGCGCCGATGATAGGTTCTAATCCTGCTATTTCTGCCAGAATTGCTCCATTGTACATCATCAACAAAACAAAAATAAACTGAGTTACACTGTCATCAAATTTCTTTAAAAACCAACGTCCAATTATCGGGAAAACAAATAAAATGATTAATCCGAAAACTGCTATTGATACAGAAAGACGTGTCCAAAATGCTGCGCCTACTTCTCCTTCCGTCATGCCAACAACGATTGCTAGCACTAGTAATGCTAATGTATCTGTTATAACTGTGCCTCCAACAGTAATATTAACTGCTGTGTTTTTTGCAACGCCCATTTTACTTACAAGCGGGTAAGCAATCAATGTATGAGATGCAAACATACTCGCCAGCAGTACCGATGATAAAAAAGGAAGTTGTAATAAATAGTACCCTGCAATTGTTCCGATTAACATTGGAATTACGAAAGTGTAAATTCCAAATACTAAACTCTTTCGGCTGTTTTTTTTGAAGTCATTCAAATCAATTTCTAATCCTGCCAAAAACATAATGTAAAGGAGACCAGCTGTTCCCGAAAGAATAATACTACTGTCTCTTTCCAGTAGGTTAATACCCTTCGGGCCAATTACAGCACCTGCAATAATAAGCCCTAAGAGATGAGGTATTTTGATCTTATTGAGCAGAATTGGAGCCAACAGAATAACCGCTAGAATCAATAAAAATGCTAGAACAGGATTATTGATGGGCAATGTTGTTTCTAATATATTCAGTATCAAATGACAAGATTTAAATAAAATTCAACATTCAAACCTACAGTTTTGCATTATAACTTATCATAGGTGTTAATGCTCAATAATTCTCTTTTTTTAACTACGTAATAGTTACAATAAACGAATGCATGTTCTACGCATTAATAGCTATTGATAATCTTAAATTTAATATCTTAATAAAGATTAAATTTGGTGCAATTCAATTAATTGCAAATTGAGAAACGCCTCAATAAGTTTGTTTAATTATGAACCAATTCTATTTTTCTTCAATAGATGCAATACTGCCTACAATATCAGATTTGCAGTCTGGGCTTACTGGTTGACGTAGCGGATAGAAATTAAAAATTACTTTTTTTCGCTTTTTCTGAACATGTTCAGGTAAGTTTCCTGTAGGCTCAATGAATTTTCCAATCATGGATTTTTCTGGCCCGTCTTCAATGAGAATTAACCAAGCGCATGAACCTTTTCCCGCGACAATTTTCCCAGAATAGGGGAAGTTATTGCCTTGAGAAAAACCTGATTTAATGGTTAAAATAAATACACCAAAAAGGACAATGATTTTTAATTGAAATTTGTTTTCAAAATTAATTGCCATTTTGCAATGATTTAAAAGGAAATGATTTTAGAATTTAATTCTTCCAAAGGAATGCAAAACGCCATCATTAAAAAACTGCAAAGCAATTTCGCTGCCTTCTATTGTTCCAGTGCATGTTACCACATTGCCCAAATGGAGGATAGGAGCCATAGAAACAGTCGATTCGGCACAGTTAAGGTCCAAGGTTAGCATGTAGCTAGTTAATCCCTCAACTTCTAACTGTCCTTCAAGATTATATGCGCAGGTGATGGACTTATTCACCAGGTTGCCACTGCTTACAAAGGTGTGTTCTCCGATTGTGTAATTTCGAAATGCGTAGCCACAATTTGGTCTATATACGAGTTTAATTTCTTTTGTTTGAATGGCATTGTTTTCATTTGGAACAGCGACCCTAACTACACCGGTGTAATCGCCAGGAGTCGCTAGAGTTTGGTAAAATTCAAACACTAGATTTTCGCTTTGATTTGCTTCAATGGGTATTTCTCCACCAAGATAAAGGAAGGCATTTGGTGGCAATGTTTCAAATGTGGCAATAAAGCCTTTGTTAGAAGCGCTTTGTACACTCACTGGAACGACCTGTGTTCCGCTGTGTTCTATCACCAAAGAATCGGGTATCGTAAAACTAAATTGGGTTGGCTGAGGCTGAGGTTGCTCGTCTTTTTTGCAAGCGCTCAATAACGAGAGCACTCCTAAAGTAATGCAGAATAAGGAGTTCTTGATCATTTTGTAAAAGTAAGTAATTTATTTATTTCTAAACTTTTGTTCATTTACTAGAATTGTGAGGCAATATTTAATTGCATTTTCAAAAATGAATTTCGAATCCAGAAAGAAAAAATGCGATTTAATTCTTTATAATTTTTCCTTTTGTAAACCCTGTTTGATCAACACAGAAACAAAATAAACTGGGATTTAAATTGCTTATAGCTTATTTTGTTGTACTTAATTTGCTGATTAATTTTTGAGAACCATATTCTTCCTTGAAAATCGTGAATTTGAATTATCAAACACATTGTTTCAATTCTCAAATTTTTGAAGTTGAGTTGTTTGCTTATTTATTCAGCATTTAATTCAATTGTGGTCGAGTGATTTAAATTGCTTCGATTATTTTGCGCATTGGGGAATTTCTTTCCGTTGAAAAATTTACGATTAGTTAGAATTTAATTCTTCCAACAGCATTATATACACCATCATTAAAGAACTGCAAAGCAACCTCGGTACCTTCAATTGTTCCAGTGCAGGTTACCACATTGCCCAAATGAAGCACTGGATCCATTGTAACTGTAGCGTTTGAGCAATTAAAGTTTAGATTAATTTGAAATGGAACCAATCCTACAACTTCCAATTGTCCATCGATGTTGTATTCACAAGTAATCGCCCTGTTTTCAAGTAATCCGTTGATTTGGTAGGTGATTTCGCCAAAGGTGTAATTGCGGAATGTATAGCCACAATTTGGTCGATACACCATTTGTACTATTTTGGTTTTTAAAGCATTGTTTTCGTTGGGCACAGCTACCGATAAAGTACATGGATAAACTCCAGGATTGGCGCCCACCTGATTGAAGTAAATATCGAACGAACGGCTTTGATTAGATGGAATAGTTAGGGTTGTACCGCCATCTAAAAACGACGCACCAAGACCCGAAAAACTGGAGATAAATTCCTTTCCAGAAGTACTTTGAACCGCCACAGCATAAGGCAAAGTGCCAGTATGCTCAAAAACAAGCGAATCGGCTGCGGTATAGGTAAATGCAGTGGGTTCTGGTTCTGGTTGTTCGTCTTTTTTGCAAGAGATTAAAGTCCCAAACAATAAAGTGTAAAGAAGGAAATTAACGCTGATTTTCATGGCCTAAATATAAGGCAAACTAGTTTTTTCTCAATCATTAACTCAAATACTCCCGAACAGCCTTTTGAATGGTTTGTTTTACTTCTTCCCAAGTGAGGTTTTTCAAGCAATTTGGGTTTGGAGATTCTTCTGCATCATCGAAGTAACTCAAGGCACGTGGAATGGTAATTAACAATTGCTGATCAGGGTACTTGCTCTCATAAAATGCAATAAATTCTTCAAGACTGTAATGATTTAATAGTTCTACAATATCCCAAAAGTCTTTTTTAACTGCTCTTCTGAGTATTGCTGATATCTTCATTGCAACAATATCAGGATCGCCAAACATCCTTATTCCGTCTACATTTTCAATGGGAGAAATCATTTTAAATTGATGGTGGCGGACAAAATCAACTTTAATTCCATTTAAAAAGCCAAACAATCCCAATCGATTAGAATAAAAAGTTTCTGAAAAACGAAATCCACTCTCAGATAATTCCTCTTTTAATTGCTCATTGTCAAATTGACTCGTGCTAAATAAATCTAAATCAACCGACATTCTATGTCCGTGTCTTAACGAAAGACATGTTCCACCAACCAATGAAAAGCTCGATAAACAAGGAGCTTCCATTAATTGATTCAATAATCTAAATGTGTTGGATTCGACTGTATTAACGTGTAACATCTGTAATCTTCATTGTTATTACCAAGAACAGCTTTAGCCAAAGATAGCGTTGAGGATGCTAGCCACTTTGCCATTGTAAGCGCCTCCTTCACCTTTTCATCGCCATAGAATCTGCGTGTTTGACGAATATCCTCCACATCACCACGCTCAAATACACGCTCAATGATGAAATTCGCATATTTCTCGTAATCCAATTCCTCAAATCGAATATCCCAGAAAATCTTCGGATCTAAATTGGGCTTCAAGGGTTTTGTCATACCACGAAATTACACCAAAACACAGTACTTTCGCTCAACACCATCAACAATGAGCTTCTCACTCGAAATTTGCGCTTACAGTTCTCACAGCGTTTCTATTGCTGCACATGCCGACGCACACCGCGTTGAGCTTTGTTCTGGAAGGTTAGAAGGCGGCACAACGCCCAGCCTTGGGCTTATCCAAGAAGCTTTGCAGTTTACTGGTCTTGGCGTTTTTCCTATTGTTCGCCCTCGCGGGGGAGATTTTTGCTACTCGACAAGTGAATTTAACGAGATGCTACGCGATATAGAAATGTGCCGAAACATGGGCGTTCAAGGCATTGTGACTGGGATTTTACATCCAGATGGATCGTTCGATATCAATCGGCTGCAACAATTGAAATACGCTGCTGGACCTTTAACTTTTTGCATTCACCGCGCCATCGATATGTGTTTAAATCCGTTAGAAGCTGTTGATGTACTTATCGACTTAGGTGTTACACGAATCTTGAGTTCTGGCGCGAGAAATACTGCACTTGAAGGCATCGAAATGTTAGATCGCATGTTAGATCGTGCCAATGGTCGTATCGAAATCATGGCAGGAAGTGGCGTCAATGTTCACCAAATTGAAACACTTTGGAATGTCGGAATCCGTCACTTTCATGCCTCTGCATCGAGCAACTTCCCCTCTCCGATGCAATTTCGAAATCCACAAATCACCATGGGCAAAGATGGCGATCAGGACGAATACCTGCGCGCTGAAGCGGATCCCCAAAAAGTGCAGTCGATGATGGAAAAATTGGTCGAATTGAGTAATTCAGATCGATGAAATGCTAAAGTCATTTCGTCTGAAAGGCAATACAGAAAAGCTCTTCAGAAGATTTAGTTTACAGTAAACTGTTTACTGTAAACTAAACTGCCTAGACCATTTACCAGCCTTGTGTTTCGATTGTTTAATTTAGCCAATTCTGTCTTCTGATGCGATTTTCATTGTACATCATTTTTTGTTTGATTGGCTTGTCTCTTCAAGCCTCCGACACGCTATATCTCACGCAATGGTCGGTGAGCAACGAAGGAATCAATTCTCCCATCGCTTTTCGTGGTGCCAGAAATATTCTTCAAGTAATTCGTGAAGCCCAATCAGAGGAAACACTGAAACCTCGATTTAGCAAAGAAAGCAGAGCCTTCCACGATTCTGTGGCATCCATCGAACATACCGTTCAAACCGCTTTCGACCTCACACCGAAACAGCTCAAATCGCAGGTGGTCGAGCTCGAATTGAACTACCTGCAAACGTTCACCGAGATTTGGATCAACCGCGTGCTGATTGGCAAGACCAACAATGCTTTCCGACAGTTCACTTTTCGAATTGATCCACAATTGCTTCAAGCAAAAGGCAACCTATTGGAAATCAAATTTGCACCTCCGCGTGAAACGATTTTGCATGGAGGAACTCTACAGGCGATTGATTATCCTTCTGACAATCAATCGGATTCAATCAAAACATCCCCCTACATTCGTCAACCACAGCAGGAATTCGGTTGGGATTTTGCCTTTCCAGAAATTTATACCGGATTTCGGGTTTGTCCGCAGTTGCATTTTGGAACCATCACGGCGATTCGTAAAGTTTCCGTGGAAACGCTTCGCCTAGATTCTTCTAATGCTGAAATGAAAGTGCATGTTCAGGTTCGAAATGCTGGAAAGCAACCGCTATTTCTTCATGCGAAAGGCACATTTGGAAAGACCTCCAAAATTAAAGTTGATGGCGAATTCCAATCTTTCAATTTCACGCATTCGAACCCACAACTTTGGTGGCCCAATGGTTACGGAAATCGACCGTTTTATCCGATTACAGTGTATGTTTCGAATGCCAAAAACGAGGTGCTCGACAGTGTGATTTCACGGTATGCGGTTCGAACGGTAAAGCTGGTGCAGGAGAAAGATTCGATCGGGCAATCGTTCTATTTCTCGGTGAATGGAAAGGCGATTTACATGGAAGGCGCCAATGTGGTGATGCCCAATGAACCTTTCGAAAACGACCGTTCGGCGGGACTTTCAACCAAGGAACTTCAATATGTGTTGGATTCGAAAATGAACATGCTGCGAATTTGGGGTGGAGGAACCTATCTACCTGAAGCCTTTCATGATTGGGCCGACACCGCTGGTGTGATGATATGGCAAGATTTGATGTTCGCCTGCAGCTATTATCCTGATCAAAAAGCTTTTGAAGACAATGTGAAAGAGGAAGTGAAGCAACAAACTTTCCGATTGATCCATCACCCTTCTCTAGCTTTGATTTGTGGAAACAACGAAATCGATGTTGCCCGAAAAAACTGGGGCTGGGCGCAGAAATACAAGTATTCTGAAGCAACGCTCAACCGCTTGAATTCGAGTTATGAAAGGTTGTTTCAAGATCAAATTCCGAAAACGATTGGTAGCGTTTCAGCGCAAATGAATTATTTGGCTTCATCACCCATTTCGAACTGGGGTAAACCAGAAGATTTCACGCGAGGCGACAACCACGATTGGGGCATTTGGCATGGTGGATTGCCTTTTGATGCCGTCAGTCAGCGGATTCCGAGATTTATGAGTGAATACGGTTTCCCATCGCTTCCCCCGTTGAAAATTTTAGAAAAGTACTTGGGTTTAGAGCCGGCCGAAATCCAACAAGAATCTTTGGTATTGAGCTACAAAGGTTTGTCGACACTCAAGCGATACATCCAATCGAAAGGCTATCCTTCAGCTTCGCTGGAAGAAACCATTCTTTCTTCTCAAGAGATTCAAAAATGGCATTATACGAAAATGAAACAGCTCTTGAAACCTACCAATGGCCGTTGCATGGGCAATTTGTGGTGGCAACTGAATGATGTTTCGCCTGTGATGTCGTGGAGCTTGCTTGATATGGACGGGAATGTGAAATTACCGATCCAGAAAAAATGAAAAAACCTGCGCGAAGCAGGCTTTATCTGGCGGAGACTGAGGGATTCGAACCCTCGATACAGTTACCCGTATACAAACTTTCCAGGCTTGCTCCTTCAACCACTCGGACAAGTCTCCAGTTATTTGGGGCTGCAAAAGTAGCGAATTAACTGACTTATTCAAACATCCCAGCATTGGGCATGATTATTCGGGCGGTCGAACAATTTTGACGTTCACGTATTATCTTTCAGCGCCGATAATCGAATGAAACAACTTTCGACCTTTTTTCTTTTTTGCCTCATTTTTTTCAGTGCCCAAGCACAGGAAAAGAAAAAGTGGTACGATCCTGAAAATATCTTTGGGAAAAATCTTCGTTTTATCGGTAATCCAATCATTCAAAACAGTCCTGAAACTGGATTGAAAATAGGTTTCGCAGGTAACTATTTCTTTAAAGCAGGCAAAGATACGCTCACAAGATCATCCAATATTTATCTCCAAATCGCTTACACCACTAAACGGCAATTTATTTTAGAACCTATTTGGAATGTTTTTACGCCAAACGAGAAATACATTTTTCGCGGAAGAGCAGGTTATTTGAATTTTACTGATCATTATTGGGGAATTGGGCCGCAAACAGCTGCAATTGGGAAATCAGATCTCAGCTACCAACGCCTTTATCTGCAGGCGAAATTGCTCCGGAAAATCAAAGGAAACTGGTTTGCTGGTGCGCAATTTAGATATTCAAATATCTTTGAATTGTCGTGGACCGATTACCAATTTTCTGCTTTAGGCGATATAACCACTGTTGAAGGCGGCACTGGCTCAGTAATTGCCGGACTTGGACCCAACATTCAAGCGGATTTTCGCGACAATCCATTTTCACCACAAAAAGGTTGGTATGCTGATTTATATTGGGCTGGATTTGACAAATTTGCCGGAGGGACGCACCGTTTCACTGAATGGCAAGCCGATTTTAGGTATTATTTGCCGATCAAAAAGCCGTTTCAAGTGCTGGCTTTTCAGGCCTTTGGGAATTTCAGCAATGGCGATTTACCCTTTCGTGAATTGCCAAGGTTGGGAAGTGCATTTTTGATGCGTGGCTATTTCGAAGGGCGATTCCGCGACAAGAATTACCTCGCAGCTCAAGTGGAGTGGCGACAGCCGATTTACAAATTCATTCATGCATCAGCCTTTTTCTCAGCGGGTGAAGTTGCGCCTGAAATTGATCTCTTTAAGCTTTCAACCATTAAGTTTACCGGCGGCGGCGGCTTGAGAATTTTGCTCAATAAAAAAGAAGCCATATTTGCCAGAGTCGATTTTGCCTTTAACAATGAAGGCGGCACTGGCTTCTATATCCGAATCAATGATGCCTTTTAGTGTATAAATTACAATAAGGTATATCGTTTCATTTTTCGTTTTTCTTACCTTGTCGCACTCATTCGACGCTGCTATTTATTTTCTTTAAGCTTCGAAGACCAACAATTGTAAAGTATTCATGAACGAAGCCGTTGCGGGAATAGATATTGGAGGCACAAATACCTCATTCGGACTGGTTAGCAGAGAAGGTAAAGTGCTCAGTAAAGGAACTCTTGGAACTAGGCAATTTGCTGAAGCCGATGAACTTGTACACGCTGTTAGCGCCGATTTAAAACAACAACTTCAGTCGTTACAAAAACAATATCCAGGCATTCGCTTGCTTGGAGCCGGAATCGGTGCGCCCAATGCCAATCCATACACCGGAATGGTTGAATACGCACCCAATCTTTCATGGAAAGGTTTGGTGCCATTGGAGAAAATGTTCTCTGATGCGCTCGGCACTCATGCAAAGATTACAAACGATGCAAAAGCTGCCGCGCTAGGTGAGCAAATGTTTGGCGCTGCCCGCGGATCAAGAAACTTCCTTGTCATTACGCTAGGAACAGGTTTAGGAAGCGGCATCGTGGCAAACGGAGAAATGATTTATGGCCATGATGGATTTGCCGGTGAACTCGGTCATGTGCTCGTGGAAAGAAATGGCCGGCTCTGCGGATGTGGTCGCCACGGTTGCCTCGAAACCTATTGCTCCGCTACTGGAATTGTGCGTACCTACCATGAATTGAAGCCAGATGCAGCTGAAACTGTCGATTCCAAAGAAATTACCCGTAGAGCACTCGAAGGAGAACCAGAAGCGCAAGAGGCTTACCGATTTACAGGTGAAATGTTGGGTTATGCTTTGTCGAATTTCGCAGCCATTACAAGTCCGGAAATGATCATCCTTTTTGGTGGCCTTGTGAAAGCTGGAGATCTACTGCTAAACCCAGTTAGAGAAGCTTTCGAAGCCAATTTGCTAAATATTTACCGCGGAAAAATCAAGATTAAAATTTCTGAACTTCACGAAAGCGATGCAGCATTGCTCGGTTCGGCATCGCTTATTTACAGAGAAGCATTCAAAGAATGATCAAATTCGTTTTACTGATTGTAGGCAGTTTTTTGTCGGTAGTGCTTCATGGGCAATCTGCCATCGTGCCACAACCGGTTAACGTTACATATGGCAGCATGTTTTTCGACATTACGGCTTCCAAAATACGCACAACAACACCCGAAAATCTTTCCTTTGAGATTGATTATTTGCGGGCTTCTTTAAGAGAAAGAGCGAAACAAAATCCTAGTGAAGTATTTCGATCTGATTCTTTGTCGATCCCGATCGTTTTACAACTTTTTAATCCCGACACTTTGCTTCCAGAAGGCTGGTATTCATTGAGGACCAGCGAAAACGAAGTGTTCATTTCAGCCACATCTAAAACTGGGATTTTTTATGGCATCCAGTCGCTGCTCCAATTGTGCACATTGCGTGGCGATAAAAGATTAGTCGTCCAAGAAACTTTAATCCGTGGTGATTTCCCTCGGTTCGCTTGGCGCGGGATGCACCTCGACGTTTCGCGGCATTTCTTCCCGATCGAATTCATCAAGCGCTACATCGACATGATCGCGCTCCACAAAATGAATGTGTTTCATTGGCACTTGACCGACGACCAAGGTTGGCGCATCGAAATCAAACAATTCCCTAAGCTCACCGAAATCGGTGGATGGCGAAATTCTTCGATGGTTGGGCATTACAGCGAACATCGTTATGATTCTTTGCGATACGGTGGTTTCTACACGCAAGCGGAAATCCGTGAAGTTGTTCAATATGCCACACTGCGCAAAATCACCATCGTTCCAGAAATCGAAATGCCTGGTCATGCCATGGCTGCACTTACCGCCTATCCTGAGTTTTCTTGCAATGGCGGACCATTCACCGTGCCCGGAAAATGGGGCGTTTTTGATGATGTGTTTTGTCCGAAGGAAGAAACCTTTCAATTTCTAGAAAAAGTGCTCGATGAAGTATGCACACTTTTTCCTGGAAAATTCATTCACATTGGCGGCGACGAATGCCCTAAAACACGCTGGAAAACCTGCAAGAATTGTCAGAAACGCATCCAAGACGAAAAGCTAAAGGATGAGCATGAGTTGCAGAGTTATTTCATTCAGCGCATGGAGAAATACCTGAATGCAAAAGGCCGCCAAATCATAGGATGGGACGAGATCTTGGAAGGAGGTTTAGCGCCTAATGCTGCTGTGATGAGCTGGCGAGGAACAGAAGGCGGCATCGAAGCTGCACGGTTAAAACATCCCGTGGTGATGACGCCCGGATCTCATTGCTATTTCGACCATTATCAGGGAAATCCTCGGCAAGAAACGGTCGCCATCGGCGGATTTACTCCGCTCGAAAAAGTGTATCAATATGATCCAATTCCTGCAGATTTGAATGCTGAAGAACGGAAGTATATTCTTGGTGCTCAGGCAAATGTGTGGACTGAATATATCCCAAACAAAGAACACGTTGAGTATATGGCGCTACCGCGGATGGCAGCCATGGCGGAAGTACTTTGGAGCTATCCAGAAAAACGAGATTATGCAGATTTTTTCAGGCGGATAGAAAGCTTGGAAGAAACCTATGAAAATAAAGGGTTCAACTACAGCGTGAGTTTCCGCCGTCCTCAAATCACCACCTTCTCGAAAAACGGAGAATTGCGGATGAAACTCGATCCTCCATCGCCCGACAAACAACTGAACTATAGAATTTTACAAGCCGACATGTCGATCCTTTTGCCTGCCCAAGAAGGGAAGGGCGAGATTCCAATTTCCATCCAACAAGTGCCTCAGGAAAGAATGACTATCGAAGCCTGGATTGCCGGTGATGAAACGAAAACGGTTGTGGGCTTTTTGCCTTTGTTTATGAGCCGTGCAACGGCGAAAGCAGTCACGTTAAAAACACAGCCATCGAAACATTACCCTGGCAGTGGATCTGGAACACTCACCGACGGCGTTTCGGCAACCTTACCGAGAATCAACAGCGAATGGTTAGGCTGGAGTGGCGACGATGTTGAAATGACAGTGGATTTAGGTGCAAAAATGAGCATCTCGGAAGTGTCGATCGGACAATTGGTCGATCACATGAATTGGATTTACGAACCTAGTGCATGGAAGATTTCCGTTTCGGAGGATGGTTTGAATTACCAAGCTGTAGCAACTCAACTATCACCGAAGTCGACTCTTCGTAAGGTTCATTTTAAATTCATCGGAAAGAACGCTCGTTATGTACGCATCGAAGCCAAGAATCCCGGCAAAATCCCAGATGGGAAAGCCGGAGCTGGCGAATCTTCCTGGATGATGTTCGACGAAATATATGTGAAGTAATGGCCACGAACCGACGACAATTTTTGAAGTTTTCAGCACTTAGTGTTACAGCAGCAGGTTTGCCTTCGGGTTTGCTTGCTCAATCTGAAACCAAGAAAGGACCAATCGTTTTGTCCACTTGGAACTTTGGGTTGAAGGCAAACGAAGAAGCATGGAAGATTTTGGGAAAAGGTGGTTACGCACTCGATGCGGTTGAAGCTGGTGTAAAGTTGGTGGAAGCAGATCCAACAGAGCGTTCGGTTGGTTATGGTGGTAGACCCGATCGCGATGGGATTGTGACTTTGGATGCCTGTATCATGGACGACCAATTGCGCATTGGTTCGGTAGCAGCATTGGAAAATATTATGCATCCCATTTCTGTAGCCCGTGCAGTGATGGAAAAATCGCCGCATGTGATGTTTGTTGGCGATGGTGCATTACAATTTGCGCTGAGTCAGGGCTTTGAAAAAACGAATTTACTCACACCTGAATCGGAAGCTGAGTGGAAAGAGTGGTTGAAGAAATCGGAATACAAGCCCAAGGTGAATATCGAAAACCACGATACGATCGGCATGATTGCGTTGGATGCACAAGGCCGATTGTCGGGTGCCTGCACAACATCGGGTATGGCGTTTAAGATGCACGGAAGAGTGGGAGATTCTCCCATAATTGGCGCTGGATTGTATGTGGATGGAGAAGTTGGAGCAGCAACAGCAACAGGTCATGGCGAAGAAGTGATTCGCATCGCTGGCTGTCATTTGGTGGTTGAACTCATGCGACAGGGCCGTACACCCGAAGAGGCTTGCAAAGAAGCAGTGGCAAGGGTTTACAAGCGCCAGAAGCACCGCATCAACGAGATTCAAGTAGGATTTATCGCCCTCAACACCGCTGGAGAGCATGGAGCATTTTGCGTTCAACCGGGCTTCAGTTATGCCCGTATGGATGCGCAAAGCAATGTATTGATTAATTCGGGAAGTCAGATTTAGTTTGTCGCAAGGTTTTCCATAGTGCGACTTTTGAGGAAACGTACATTTCACGATGATTGCTTGTGACCACGAGAGTCCTTTGTAGCTCTTGCCAGCGGCCGCTTAATTGGAAATTATGCCCTTGTGGTGGGAGAACAAGTGCTAAATGTGTCTTTAGCCTCTGGAATTTACTTCTACCAAGCCTTGCTCAGCGACCAATCGCGAAAACACGGCAAGTATTTGATGGGTAGAAAGTAAATTGTTCAAATCCCAACAAAGGGTCATCAACAAATGGATTTCTCAGGGAAAATCAATCTCTTAAATCAACCCATTTAGTAATTCATCATCCACTAAATTCGGAACAGTAATCTTCAATTTTGGCTCTTGCTCCATGGCGCGTTCAATGGCAATAATTGCTTCCTTGTTTCGCGCCCAAGCACGGCGAGCAATGCCGTTGTTTACGTCCCAATGCAACATCGATTTGATTCTTCGGTCGCTGTCGCTGCTGCCATCGATTACCATCCCGAAACCTCCGTTGATTACCTCTCCCCAGCCAACACCACCACCATTGTGTAGTGAAATCCAAGTTGCGCCACGGAAAGCATCGCCTGCGAAATTCTGCACCGCCATATCCGCTGTGTAGCGGCTACCATCGTAAATGTTGGATGTTTCGCGGTAAGGCGAATCCGTGCCAGATACATCGTGGTGGTCTCTTCCCAAAACAATTGTGCCTTTCAGTTCTCCACTTGCAATTGCTTGGTTGAATCGTTCTGCAATTTTCATCCGCCCTTGGGCATCAGCATAAAGAATGCGTGCTTGAGAGCCTACAACGAGCTGGTTTTCTTTGGCGTGTAAAATCCAAGTGAGGTTGTCTTGAATTTGACCACGAATATCGTCGGGTGCATCAACCCAAAGTTCTTTTAGGACTTCTGCTGCCAAACGGTCTGTGGTATCTAAATCTGCTGGATCGCCCGAACAGCAAACCCAACGGAAAGGCCCGAATCCGTAGTCGAAACACAATGGTCCAAGAATGTCTTGCACGTAAGATGGGTAACGGAATTCCATTTCTGCACCTGTGGAATGTTTCACTACATCGGCGCCAGAGCGTGATGCTTCAAGTAAAAATGCGTTGCCATAATCGAAGAAGTACATTCCTGAATCAGACAAACTATTTACTGCTGCTGTATGGCGTTTCAAGCTTTTGTAAACCTCTTCGTGAAAGCGTTCTGGCTCATCGGCCATCATGGCGTTCGATTCTTCCAAGGTAAATCCTGCAGGATAATAACCTCCCGCAAACGGATTGTGCAAGGATGTTTGATCAGAACCAATATCGACTTTTATTCCGCGGCGAACCAATGCTTCCCACAAGTCGATGATGTTTCCTTCGTAGGCAAGCGATAAGGTATTTCCAGTTTTACGTGCTTCTTCTGCGCGGTCGATGATGGTGTCTAAATCGGTATGCACTTCATCCACCCAACCTTGTGCATGGCGCTTCCTTGAGGCAGCAGGATTAATTTCGGCAGTAATGCTAACGATTCCAGCAACTTTGGCCGCCTTCGGCTGAGCGCCACTCATACCGCCCAATCCGGCCGTAACGAACAACATTCCACGGAAGTCATCTTTCCCCGGAGGGATACCACGCTTGCGCAAACACATCCGTGCTGCATTCATCACTGTGATGGTAGTTCCATGCACAATTCCTTGCGGACCAATGTACATGTACGATCCGGCAGTCATTTGTCCGTACTGCGTTACGCCCATGGCATTGAAGCGCTCCCAATCATCTGGTTTCGAGTAGTTTGGAATCATCATCCCGTTGGTAACAACCACGCGTGGCGCATCGGCATGAGAAGGGAAAAGTCCCATCGGATGGCCTGAATACATTACCAAAGTTTGGTCGTCGGTCATTTCGCTGAGATACTGCATCACCAAGCGGTACTGCGCCCAATTTTGGAACACGGCACCATTTCCACCGTAGGTGATAAGCTCATGCGGATGCTGTGCAACGGCAGGATCGAGGTTGTTTTGGATCATGAGCATGATGGCCGCTGCTTGCTTCGACTTGGCAGGATATTGATCCACAGGACGAGCATACATCGCATAATCGGGACGAAGTCGATGCATGTAAATTCGACCGTAATCTTTCAATTCTTGCTGAAACTCTTTCACCAGCAGGCTGTGATGCTTGGGATGGAAATACCTCAAGGCATTGCGAAGTGCCAGTTGCTTTTCGGCTTTGTTGAGGATGTCTTTTCGGCGCGGCGCGTGGCTCACCGATGGATCCAATGGCTTCAATGGTGGAAGTTCGTCGGGAATTCCCAAACGGATGTCGTCTTGAAACATTTCCAATGCTGATAAACTGAGAGCGTTACTCATGGTGTTTTCTTGTCAAATTTTCCTGTGCGGATGTTGTAACCGTACGGGCAATGTCGGCAGCCATTCTTACAACAGTAGCCTCTTCGCAGCAGATACTTCTCGGTAAATACCACATAGCCTTCGGGCGTGAAGTAGTATTCATCCTTGTCGAGTTTTGATAGCCTTGAATAGCCTTCCTGTTCCATCTGCCGCGCTAAATTCGTAAATTCTGTGATAAGTAGGAACAGCCATGTAGCAACCTTGTTCAACCGCATTACTTTTGCGCCATGCAACTACCCGAATATTCTGACCATCTTTTGGATCTCACTCCGTGGAAAATTGAACATTACAGCCTGTCGATCAGACTCTATAAAACTGGTGCTGGAGTGGTTTCGGGCAACAAGCCATTTAAGCTCAAGTATTGGTTGAAAGGCCGCAAGAAAAACCAAGCGGTATTGTCGTTTGGAGGCGCTTACTCGAACCATTTATTGGCACTTTCGGCAGTTGGGAAGCAGGAAGGAATCTCCACAATTGGTTTAATTAGAGGAGAAGAACCTGCAATCAAAAGTTCCTGGTTGAGAGAGATGGAAAGCAACGGCATGATGCTGCATTTTTTGTCACGCTCGGAATATCGCCAAAAGCAAGAGGAGGAATTCTTGGAACAAATCAAGGAGCGTTTTCCCGGTGCTTTGGTGGTACCAGAAGGAGGTTCGGGTTTGAAAGGTTTCAAGGGTGCGCAAGAAATGGTTGAAGAAATGGAACCTTACGAATTGTTGGTTTTGCCCGGAGGAACAGGCACTACAGCGGCTGCGATTGCTTCAAAAGTGAAAGATCCATTTACGAAAGTGAAGTGCTTTCAGGTGTTGAAAGGAAAAAATCTTCTTTGGAATGAAATTGCTCGACGCTTGAATCTCACCCAAGAAGATTTACCCAATTTGTGGATCGAAGAAGAATATCACTTTGGTGGATATGGAAAATTAGCTCCAGAAGTTGAAGCATTTCGTAAGAAATTTGAGCAGCACACTGGCATCCAACTCGACAATATTTATGGCGCTAAAGCCATGGCTGGATTGTTCGAATTGATGAAAAACAATGAGATCGCGAAAGGTGTAAAAATCTTGTATTTACATACTGGAGGACTCGGACCAGCGATAGATTAATCGAGTGCGCGTTTGTTGAAAATCAAAAATCCAGCGGTAAAAATCACAGAAAACGGCTCTGGTTCTTGGTCGAAATAATTTACGCTCAAAGCCAATGGAGCCACTGGCGTGTGCAGCACTAAAACCGCCGATGCCATGAAATATCTTTTGGCAAGTTCGTCTCCGTATTTTGCCACTGAATTGTCCTGCAAGATCTCGCGATGCGGTTGAAAAATATAGCCTTCCAGCCTTAAATCAAGTCTTGAGTGCAAGGAGAAAATCGTTCTAACACCGCCTGCAGCAAAGTTGTGGGTTCGAAACACAGGCATAAATCGCGTTTGACTTTCAGGGATTGGGTTAAACACCGATGCTTCGATGATTGAGGCTGTATAGTTATTGAAAAACGGTTGGTTTGAAACGACTACTTGTGCAAACAAACCCGGCCTAATAATGCCGCGCTTGTTGAAGTAGGATTCATAGGTGAGTTTTGCCCTGAAGAAATCGTGCGACTTTCTATAAATGTCTTTCTTCGAAGACGTAGAACCAGGCGTGTTGATCTCTTGTCCTTCGATAAACCTAAAAGTGAGCTTCAACATGGATCCTGCAGATGCATAAAACTTTCGGTTCAGGGAGTTTCGCTCGAATTGAATCCATCCACTGGCATGGTTAAATTCGGTGCGATCTGCGGTATCGGCCTTGGTGAAGGATTCAACTTGGTAGTAATCGTCGAACATTCGAACGCCTGATCCACCAATCCGAATCCGGCCTTTGTTTCCCAAAGGAAGCGCTAAATTGGCAGTGAATGAGCGCTCATATTGAATTAGATAGGATGGCTTGATGTCTTCGAAAAAGGTACTGGCGCTGTTGAAGAAATTGAGGTTGTTCAGGGTGAAATCCGATTCAAGGATAAACGGTAAGCGGAAAGGAAAATCGAAGGATGCCTTTACTTGAGTAGACCCATAAAACTTCCCGAAGTATGCATTTCCATCAACCGTTAAACCGAGTCGGTTGATTCGTTTGTACCGCAAAGCAATGAATCCGGTGTTGATTGGTCGGGATGAAAAAACGCCACCAAACTGTGCAAATAGATCCTTGTCGAGCTTCATTTTCAGGCGAAGCCTAAAGCCCTGCATGGAACTATCGTAGCGAGCAACAGGATAAATTTTCTTGATGCGGTCGTCCAAAGCCATTCGAAAATACAGCGGACGAAGCTCATCGGGTGTGATAGGATATTTCTTCGAACCCAAAACCCCTTTGATGTAGGACGATTGGTTCTTTGTTAATCCTTCGATGGTTAGGTCTTTGAAAATCAAAGGCTTAATCTTCGACTTGAACTTTTCACGTTTGGCATTCAAAACCAACGAATCTTCGCGCCTCGAAATCATCGATTTGATTTCCTCCATCCGCAGCAGCGTTGAATTGTAGCCACTTTTCACCATTTCATCAGATTGCGAAAAATCGAGGATGTTCACTTTCGGAATTTTCGGTCGAACGATCAGCATACTTTGGGTTTCACACACTTCAGCATAGGAGGTGCGTTCCATGAGCATGTTCTTGATTTGACCAAAAATGTCGTCTTCCCCCGGAGGGGCCATTTCTACAGCCACGGTGCTACCAATGATGATGTCGGGCAAGAAATCTTGGTACATGATATCCGCAGGAAAATTGTTGTACAAGCCGCCGTCGAAAAGCAATTTGTCGTCGACCACAATGGGTTTGTAGAAAAACGGATAGGTAGATGAAGCCCGCATGGCTTGTCCCACATCGCCATTTCGAAAAATGACTTCCGCTTTGTTGTGGATGTCGGCGGCAACGGCTCGGTAAGGAATAAGCAACGAATCGAAATTGTAGCCCGCAGCCTGACTCACGGCAGAAGTGCTTTCGAGGAAGGCGAAATCCATCGTGACAGGCGAAATGATGCTGGTTGGCAGACTGGTGTGGATGGTTGAATCAACTCGAAATTTGAGTCCAACCCAGCTGCTGTTAGGGTCGCGTTCGCGGAAGTAGTAGATGTATTTGTCGTCGGTTTTGCCAAAGACCATCTTATCGAACGCTTCAGACAAGATGATTTTTTCAATTTCATTGGGCGTGTAACCCATGGCGTACATTCCACCAACGAGTGCGCCCATAGAAGTGCCTGCGATGTAATCGATTGGGATGTGATTTTCTTCGAGCGCTTTGAGCACACCTACATGGGCAACTCCACTGGATCCACCACCACTTAGCACAACTCCAACACGTTGAGCCTGAATAGTCCCAAGTGAAAAAATCATGAAAAGGCAGCAGATAATTCTAAACATAAATAGGATAAATGCTAAAGTGATTCAAACCTACGTTTTTTCGAAGGCTTCGGATGTACAAAATGCTCAAAAATTCGGCTGAACGGAATTTTTAACATTTAAGCAATTTCCGACAGCAGCTTTTGAAAATATTGAGGGGCTTGAACCAATCTCGAACCATACCAAGAAAAGAATTCCCCATCTACTAAGATCACTTGACTGCTAGGGAATTGTGCTTGAATTTCAGCTTGGTGCTTGGAAGAAAATGGGAAAGGTTCGGAGGAAAGCAAAATGACTTCCGGTTGTAGCGGTTTCATTTCATCCAAAGAAATTTCCGGATACCTTGAACTGTGGTTTGCTGTGCAATTTTCGAAGCCGCAACGAAGCATCATTTCGTGGATGAAAGTGTCGGAATTGATGGCCATGTAAGGCTCGTTCCAGATGAGATAAATGGCTCGTTTGGAAGGAATTAATGGATTGAACTGATTAAATTCAGCTGTTATTTGCTGCACAATCTTGGATGATTCGTTTTGACGATTACAGATTTCTCCGATGGAGAGAATCATATTGCAGGCCTCATCGAGATTATGAATATCCGAAATCCACACAGGAAATTCTTGCGCCAATTGTTCAATTTCAGCCTGCGTGTTTTCTTCCTTGTTGGCAATGATCAAATCGGGCTGAATTTTCCTGATTTGGTCTAAATGCAGCTTCTTCGTTCCTCCAATTCTGGTCTTGGTTTGGAACCATTCACGGGGATGAACGCAAAACTTGGTAATTGCAGTTACGCGGTCGTTTAATCCGAGGGCAAAAAGCAATTCGGTTTGAGAAGGTACTACCGAAACAATCCGTTGAGGCGGAAATTGGATTTCCACCTTTCGGTTCATTTGATCGGTGAAGACCTTGGAGGTCATTAGCCGAGTGCTTCAATGATGTCGTACTTGGTGATGATGTGCACCTTTCCGAGCATATCGCGCACCATCACAGCATCGTTTTCACGGTTGATTTGCTTCGAGATGTCTTCCAACTTGGCATTTGCAGGTACGAAAGGATAAGGCTTCTGCATCAATTGTTCAACTGGTACATGACGAAGTTCTGGATTTTCGCACAAATTTGCGTACAAATGGCTGTCGCTGAGCGATCCCACGAATTCAGATCCGCGAACCACTGGAATTTGAGAGATGTCGAATTTGCGCATGCGGCTGAAGGCTTCTTGAACAGGCTCTGCAGCATCAATAGTTACCAAACTTAAGTGTTTGTGGCGTTCAATCAGATCGATAGCTTTTGGAGATTTCTCTTCGAGGAAACCACGATCGCGCATCCAATCATCGTTGAACATCTTGCCCAAATAACGTGTGCCGTGGTCGTGGAAAATCACAACAACTACATCACCTTCTTTGAAACGATCTTTCATTTGCATCAATCCTGCCATGGCTGAACCTGCAGAGTTTCCAGCGAAAATTCCTTCTTCACGCGGAATACGACGAGTCATCACAGCAGCATCTTTATCGGTCACTTTTTCGAAGTGGTCGATGATGTTGAAGTCAACGTTTTGTGGCAAGAAATCCTCGCCAATTCCTTCGGTGATGTATGGATAGATTTCATTCTTGTCGAAGATTCCGGTTTCCTTGTATTTCTTGAAAACCGAACCGTACGTATCGATTCCAAGAATTTGGATGTTTGGGTTCTTTTCCTTGAGGTATTTCCCAGTTCCGCAGATGGTTCCGCCTGTTCCAACACCTACTACAAGGTGTGTGATTTTTCCACCTGTTTGTTCCCAAATTTCTGGACCAGTTTGCTCGTAGTGTGCTTGTGAGTTGCTCAGGTTGTCGTATTGGTTTGGCTTCCATGAGTTAGGAACCTCTGCAATGAGACGACTAGAAACGGAGTAGTAAGAACTTGGATCTTCAGGCTCTACGTTGGTTGGACAAACAATTACTTCCGCTCCGAAGGCGCGTAAAGCATCCACTTTTTCTTTGGATTGTTTATCGGTGGTAGTGAAAATACACTTGTATCCTTTGATAACAGCGGCAATGGCTAAACCCATACCTGTATTACCACTTGTACCTTCGATGATTGTTCCGCCGGGTTTGAGGCGACCATCTTTTTCGGCATCCTCAATCATTTTCAAGGCCATCCGGTCTTTGATTGAATTTCCAGGATTGGTGGTTTCGACCTTTGCCAGAACGGTTGCAGGAATATCGCGGGTGATTTTGTTGATTTTCACCAGCGGCGTGTTGCCAATTGTTTCGAGGATGTTGTTGTAATACATGCCGCAAAGTTAGAAAAATGGCATCCAGAAAACAGCGAAATTGGTTAGGATTTAAGATTATTCTTCTGCTCTATGAAATATGTTTAGAGGCTAGGTAAAAACAAAAAATCCCGCTCGAAAGCAGGATCTAATTTTTGTGGAGAATATCGGAGTCGAACCGATGACCTCTTGCATGCCATGCAAGCGCTCTAGCCAGCTGAGCTAATCCCCCGAAGTGGATTTGAGGATGCGAAAATAGAAAAATCTCCCACATGAAAAACAATCTCGCCTCCCTCGATCATATAACCTTTGATTCCACATGCAAAATCTTTACAAATTTCAAGATTTTTGCTTACGTTGGTTGCCATGAATTTTCAATCGCTGTTTCGTAAAAAATCAGTCGCCGCTACCCACCATTCTGGAGATGCTGATAGTCCACAGTTAGTCCGAAATCTATCACTGCGCGACCTAACTTTTATGGGAATTGCCGCCATCATTGGTGCTGGTAGTTTTTCAAGTCTCGGTCAAGCATGTTTTTCGGGTGGCCCTGGCGTTGTAATTCTCTTCATAATTTGCGCGATCGCTTGCGGCTTTACTGCAATGTGCTACGCTGAATTTGCTTCGCGTGTGCCTGCTTCAGGTAGCGCTTACACTTATGCATACGTGAGTTTTGGCGAGCTCTTCGCATGGGTCATCGGCTGGGCCTTGTTGATGGAATACTCCATTGGAAACATTTACGTAGCCTTTTCATGGAGTGGATATTTCACCAACTTACTCGACGGCGTGGGCGTGCATTTGCCTGAATGGCTTACTATAAATTACCGGTCAGCCTCAGCAGCATTTCGCGACAATATCCAAGGTGAAGGTTATCAAGCATGGACAAATGCACCGCAACTTGGAAGCTTACGCATCATTTTCGATCTGCCTGCATTTATGATTAATGTGTTGGTAACTTGGTTGGTTTATGTAGGGGTGAATGAAAGTAGAAAGGTGAGCAATTTTATGGTGTTGCTAAAACTATTCATTATTGTTGTAGTGATTGTAACAGGCGCTTTCTTTATTGATATTGACAATTGGACACCATTTATGCCAAATGGATTTGGTGGCGTAATGGGTGGAGCTGCCGCGGTGTTTTTTGCGTACATCGGTTTTGATGCCGTTTCAACCTTGGCCGAAGAAGCCAAAGACCCTAAACGCGATCTGCCCAAAGGCATGATGTATTCTTTAATTATCTGCACGGTAGTTTACGTTCTTCTTGCACTGGTTCTTACAGGAATGGTTTCCTTCAATCAGCTTGGTGTGAGCGATCCACTTGCCGAAGTGTTTCAATTAAAAGGCGTAAAATGGATGCAATATTTCGTTTCAATTGCTGCTGTTGTGGCTATGACTTCTGTGATTTTGGTTTTTCAACTTGGGCAGCCTCGCATTTGGATGAGCATGGCACGCGACGGACTTTTACCGAAACGATTCGCTAAGATCCATCCGAAATACAAAACACCAGGATTTTCAACCATTATGACTGGTGCAGTGGTTGGAATTCCAATATTCTTCACAGACGAAACATTTGTACTTGACTTCACCAGTATCGGCACTTTGTTCGCATTTGTATTGGTGTGTGGAGGCGTTTTGATGCTTCCTAAAGCAGAAAAAACAGATGGCCCCAAGCAACGTTTTCGCCTACCATTTATTGATGGAAAATGGATTGTTCCAGCATTGGTAATTGGTGCATTTGCAGGTTTGATTTTAGATGATTCTAATTACACCAGCGACTTGTTCAATTTCAACACCACGAACCTGAGCGCCAAACTTCCTATGTGGATTTTCTTGACTTTGTGCGTGTTGATGGCTGTAATGAGTTTTCTCCGAAACCTGTCTTTAATTCCTGTTTTAGGTGTGCTTTCTTGCTGTTATTTGCTTACGGGCATGGCACCTTCGAACTGGCTTTGGTTCGCAGTTTGGCTTGGAATCGGCTTGGTGGTTTACCTACTCTACGGCTTTAGAAAAAGTAAACTTGCGCAACAAGGCTAAACAGTTGAACTAAAGAGCATGGTTTCAGGTTTGTTCCTCCACAAACGTGCGTCGAATGCCATACAGATATTGCGGATAAATGGCTGTCCTTTAGGTAAAACTTGGATGCTGTGTTCTCCAAGTGAAATTAATTCATCTTCAATAAATCCTTCCAAACGAGGCAGACTCTCGAACAACGCTTCGCATCGTTCTTGTTCATGATTCCAAGATGTTTGGAAGTTGCACATCAAATTGGTAATGTGTTTCCGTAAAATGAGGTCTTCTTGGTTCAACAAATGACCTCTAAAATATGGCCATTCACCTGAATTCACTTTTTTGAGATAATCCTCAACTGTTTTTTCATTTTGCACATAAGCCGTGAGGCAGTCGGATATCGCCGAAACACCAAGACCAACAAGCATTTTGCTATTTACAGTGGTGTAACCCATGAAATTTCTATGCAGCGTTCCTTCTTGAACAGCTGTAAACAACGGATCGTCTTCTAAAGCAAAATGATCCATCCCAACTTCCTTGTAACCAGCAGCTTCAAGCATCGAAAGCCCGGTTTCATACAATAGCCGCTTTGTATCGGAATCTGGCAAATCCATTTCGGTAAATTTCCGTTGACCTGGCTTAACCCAAGGCACATGCGCGTAGCTATAAAATGCAATTCGATCAGGCTTCAATCGAATCACTTCATGTAAGGTTTGCTTGATCGAATCGATTGTTTGAAAGGGCAATCCATAAACAAGATCGAAGTTGATCGAGGTGTAGCCATGTGCCCTTGATTCAGCAGTAACGCGCTCTACTTCCTCTACTGTTTGAAATCGATGAATCGCTTCTTGCACTTTGAAATCGAAGTCTTGAATTCCATAACTCACGCGGTTAAAACCCAATGATGCCAAAGTTTTTAAGTGATCTGAGCTGGTGTTTCCTGGATGTCCTTCAAAACTCAATTCTGCATCTGGTGTAATTATCGCAGAACTTAAAATGCCTTCGAGAAGATTGTGAAGATTTTCGGGACTAAAGAAAGTTGGGGTTCCTCCACCAAGGTGGATAGAGGAAATCAACGGAGTAACCTGAAACAGATCGAGATACATGCTCCATTCGCGCAAAACCGCCAGAACATAAGGCTGTTCAACCAAATGATTCTTTGTGATCCGGGTATTGCATCCGCAGTAGGTGCAAAGACTTTCGCAGTATGGGAGATGAATGTAAAGACTTATGCCCTGACTATCATTTGTTTCTAAAAATGTTTGTAGAGATCTTCCTTCCCATGCTTGGTCTTCTGGCCGGCCTGAATTCCAATAGGGAACGGTTGGATAGCTTGTATAACGAGGGCCTGGAACGGCGTACTTCTGAATGAGATTAGTGTTCATCGGGAGCAGATGTTATAACCTGTTGAGGTTTGTGGCAATAAATCACTGCTGGAGCGTCTTTCGTTGGAGCTTTAAATACTGGACTTAAGTATGGAATTCCCAAACCAAGTCCTCGAACCACCAATAAAACGCCCATTACGAAGGTTAGAACCGGCGCTGTGTGCGATAGATAATGTCGGAAGCGCTTCGAAAAGGAGGAAATAAAGGAGACGCTGAACATAGCAGGCAAAGTACCCAACCCGAACACTGCCATGAACAACGCTCCCTTTAATGTTTCACCAGAACTTGTGGCTCCAGCAAGTGCGACATAGATTAACCCACACGGCAATAAACCGTTGATTAATCCTGTAATGAACAATGCCTGTGGGCTTTTCTGCTTCACCCACAAAGCAAACCAGCCCTTTAATTTCAAATTGAATTTGAGGAACAGGCTGTTATTGAACGATAGTATTCTAGGAATAATCAATCCCAACAGCAATAAACCACCCAAAGTGATTGAAAGAATTTGTTGATATCCAGCCAGTTTCATTCCTAAGCCCAACGTTCCTAAAACAGCACCTAAAATGCCATAAGTGAAGATTCTGCCACTGTTGTACAAATAGATTCCGAGAATTCGAAATCCTAAGCCTCTTCCATGCACCGGAATGGCCATGGCGATTGGTCCGCACATGCCCACGCAATGCAAGCTTCCGAAGAAACCAAGACTAAATGCAACAACCAAGAATTCCATCATTAATTTCTTACAATAACACCTTCTTTGTAGTACTCCAAGCCATTTGCTTCCCAATTTATTTGGAGTTTATAGCGACCGTTTTTTACTTGATCAAGCGCAATCACTTGCTTTCCATCAGCATCTGCCTCAATGGGGAAGCTGATGTCTTTTTTTGCATCAACAGGACAGAAGAATTTCACTTTTCCAGAAATCACCTGATTTTTCATTTCTTCGGGAAACTGAATGTCTAATTGTTCTTTTCCCATCACGAATGTTACATTTTTGGTAAGTGCTTGGCTTCTCTTTTCCTTGTCGATTTGGTTTTGGAAAACCAGCTCTTTTGCATAGTAATCGGGTGTTACAAGGTCGATGTCTTTGCTAAAACTGTACACAACAAATGCAATAATCATCATCGCGAAGATTGAATAGGTTAAGGCAATGCCTGTTCCCCAGTTCCATTTAAGTTTAAGTTTCATATCGGGTTGTGTATTTGATTCAGGAAAGCTATTTCGCTGGCCCGAGGAAGTTTGTACTATATTTTTCGAGAAGTTTTTCACCGTTCATAATACTGAAGGTGATTTTGGTTTTTCGCTCTTGAATGTCTTTACGATGGATGGTAACGAAAAATGTTCCTTCAGACATTCCTGCATCAATGAGATTTAATTTGTTTACAGAACCGATGTGTTTAATTGTTCCACGGTGAGATTCAAGCTTCAATTTAAGCAGCATCTTTTCGTGGGTTTTGTTTACGATTTTGAAATTGTACAGATTCGATAAGCTATCTGTACCTACTTTTTGGAAGAGCATTCCAGGAGCACGCAAAATGGTGGTTTCGATGTTCGATCTATTGCTGATTCCAAAAGATAGGCCTACAACCAGCAGCAACAAAACAGCCGAATAGCCAATAATTCTTGGTGTAACTTTTAGTTTGGTGCCTTTGGCGATGCCGTTCTCAGAATCGTAACGAATCAAGCCTTTCGGTTTGCCAATTTCTTCCATGATATGGTCACAAGCATCGATACAAGCGGTGCAGTTCACACATTCGAGTTGTGTACCGTTCCGGATATCAATGCCCGTAGGACAAACACGAACGCAAGCCTTGCAATCGATGCAATCGCCAGCTTTTGTGTCTTCCAATTTCTTCGGTTTCGTTCTTGGCTCACCACGCACGTAATCGTACGCAACAACGATGGAATTTCGATCGAGCAGCACACCTTGCAGACGACCGTATGGACAAACCACCAAGCAAACCTGTTCTCTGAAGTATGTGTACACGAAGAAGAAAACACCTGCGAATGCGATCATTCCAAGAAAACCTCCTACATGGTCGGCGAAGGGTTGGGTGATGATATGGATCAATTTATCCATTCCAATTATGTAGGAATAGAAGAAGTTTCCGATCACAAACGATAGTGCAAAAAATGCCAGTAGTTTGCCAGTTTTCTTGGTGATCTTTTCGCGGTTCCAGGACTGTTTGTTGAGCCTGCGTTGCTGGTTAGCATCGCCTTCAATCCAATATTCAATCCTTCGGAAAACCATTTCCATGAAGATTGTTTGTGGACAAACCCATCCGCAGAAAAGCCTACCGAAAACCACAGTAAACAACACAATGAACACCATAAAGGTGAGCAATGCCAGCGCAGCGAGGAACAGATCCTGAGGCCAGAATATTAAGCCGAAAATGATGAACTTTCTTTCCAACACATTCAGCAACAGCAGCGGTTCGCCGTTTAGTTTGATAAATGGAACCGTGAAGAACAGAACCAAGTAGGCATAGCTCACCAATTTGCGCTTGTCGTAAAGCTGGCCTTTGGGTTTCTGTGGATAGATCCAATTTCGGGATCCTTCTTCTGAAATCGTTGAAATAGAATCACGAAAAGACTCATCCTTCACAAATCCTTCTTCGCCTTTACTATCGGTTTCCATTTAGATGGTTATTTTGATTTGCTTGTATCGAGCACTGCTTTAACTGTTGATAATGAGTCGCTTGGAACTACAATGTCGATCCAAACTTCACCTTGTGGTTCTTTGGCATTGGCTGGCTTCGTGCCTTGAAGCGTCATAACATAAGATGACACTTTTTGCATCGCTTCAGGATTTAGCTGTCCTTGCCAAGCAATCATTCCTTTGGCTGGAACACCGTATTTTATCGTTTTGAAGATGTTTTTGATGCCGCCTCCATGAATCCAAAATTCATCGGTGAGGTTTGGCCCAACCAAGCCTTCGCCAGCTGCACCATGGCACGAAGCACAGTTTCCATCGTAGATGCCTTTCCCAGCCGCTATCATTCCTGCATCTGCCAAGAGCGTAACCGAATTTTCATCAACATTGGCTCCTGCAATTTTCAGCCTTTGCTTTTTCATTTCATCGGCTTCGGCAATTTGCTGCTGATACTCCTGACCAGAAAGCGGACTCGTATGAAGCACGTGGTAATCGAAAAGGTAATACACTGCGAAAATAATGGTGAAGTAAAATCCGTATTTCCACCATGGTGGGAGGTTGTTGTCGAGTTCTCGGATACCATCGTATTCATGGTCGGTGAGAATTTCGGCCTCTTTGTGAATTGGCACGGCATCGTTCAATGTTTTGTCGAGCCATTTCCAATTGATTAAAGGCTTCACCTCTTTTGGAACAATTTCAGGTTGGTAGCCTAAACCAATCAGTAGGTTTTTAATTGAACGCAACAAGCCAAGGATTACGAGAAACTCAACAATGATCACAGCTGTGACCAAAACAAATATCCAACTATCGAGTCCGCCAATTTGCATTGGAGGCATCATCTTGTCGGTAACTGGTCCACTGGGCGCTACTGCTTGTGCAACATCTTGAGCATTGGCTGCCAACGTGCCGAACAATCCCGCGATAGCGAGAACAATTGGTATGGAAGATCCTGCTTTATCTCTTTGTAATTTCTGGCGGCCCGATTCTGATAGATTTTTCAATGCAGAAGTAAGGCTCATGATTACTCCCATCAGTACGATTGCAGTGATGAAGAGGATCAGAAATGTTGGATTCATGAATACAGATTCTTCTTTCGGGTCTGAGGCAGCAACCGCTTGTGCGTTTTGAGCAAACAATCCGAAACTGAAGCCGGAGGCCAGCAGAAATGCCGACACCTTTTTACTTGAAAATTTCATGGTTTTCATAGCTTAAGTTGTTATTCTTCGGTTTCTAAGGGGATGTTTTTCAAGGCATCCATTTCGCGACGATCCGAAGAGAAGACATACCAAATCAAACCCATAAAAAAGAGGAAGAAAATGAACAGAGAGATCATCGGGAAAATATCAACCCCGGCAATCGTTTTGAGATAATTGATGAATTTCATGATTTCCTGATTTTATTTGGATGCCGTAGGCTTAGTGAAAATTACTTTGTTCTGTCCTTTGATGTCGATACCTAACCTTTGCAGATAGGCAATCATCGCAATGATTTCTTTGTTGGGTGCTGTTTCAATGCCTGAAGCCAAGAGGTCTTTTGCGATTTCATTGGCTTGCTTACTTAAGTCGAGGTTTGCCACCGATGCATAACCGGCTGGATAAGGAACACCCAAAGTTTGCATGGCTTCGATTTTAGCCGCAGTGGTGGATGTATCGAGATCATCATCAATCAACCAAGGATATGGCGGCATCAACGATCCTGGCGACATGCTGGTTGGGTCGTACATGTGATTGTAGTGCCAGCTGTTCGGATACTTTCCGCCTTCTCGTTGTAAATCGGGGCCAGTCCGTTTCGAGCCCCATTGGAATGGGTGATCGTATACAAATTCACCCGCTTTTGAATATTCACCATACCGTTCGGTTTCGAAACGGAACGGACGAATCATTTGACTGTGACAAGTATAACAACCTTCACGTAAGTAGATATCACGACCTTGTAATTCGAGCGCTGTATAAGGTTGTACAGATGCAATTGTAGGGATGTTTTCCTTCACTAGGAATGTTGGAATCATTTCAATCACGCCACCAATTAGAATCACCACCAAGCTCATCACAAGCATTTGCATTGGGCGACGTTCAATCCAACGGTGCCAGCCTTCTCCAGCATATTTCGCATGTTGAATTTTTGCCAACGGTGCTGCTTCTGCAGACTCTTCAGCAATTAACTTTCCAGCCAACGCTGTTTTTACTAGGTTGTAAATCATCACAATAAACCCAATCAAGTACAAGGCGCCACCAACAGAACGTAAGGCGTACATGGGAACCAATTGTGTTACTGTTTCGAGGAAGTTTGGATAGCGCAATAGACCATCTTCGGTGAAGTCTCTCCACATTTCGAATTGTGTAAGACCTGCGATGTAAAGTGGAATTGCGTAAAACATAATTCCGAGTGTGGAAATCCAGAAATGGAAGTTCGCGAGCTTTTTGGAGAACAACGGTTTTCCATAAATTCTAGGGAACAACCAATACAACATCCCGAATGTGAGCATTCCGTTCCAGCCAAGTGCGCCAATATGAACGTGACCAACAATCCAATCGGTGAAGTGACCAATTGCATTCACATTTTTCAAGGAAAGCATTGGGCCTTCGAAAGTCGACATCCCATAAGCGGTAATGGCGACCACCATGAATTTCAACACTACATCTTCCCGCACTTTGTCCCAGGCACCGCGCAAGGTGAGCAACCCGTTAATCATCCCGCCCCAGGAAGGAGCAATAAGCATTAATGAGAAAACCGTTCCAAGCGATTGCGCCCAGTCGGGAAGCGCCGTGTAAAGCAAGTGGTGAGGGCCTGCCCAGATATACAAGAAGATCAACGCCCAAAAGTGGATGATTGATAAACGGTAGGAATAAACAGGACGGTTAGCTGCTTTCGGGATGAAGTAATACATCAAGCCTAAGTAAGGCGTGGTAAGGAAAAACGCAACCGCATTGTGTCCATACCACCATTGTACCAAAGCATCCTGAACGCCAGCATACCAAGAATAAGACTTAAAGAGCGTTACCGGAATTTCTACAGAATTCACAATGTGAAGCACTGCAACGGTAACGAATGTGGCGATGTAAAACCAAATAGCTACGTACAAATGCTGCACTCTTCGGGTGAGGATTGTACCAAACATGTTTACGCCAAAAACCACCCAAATGAGGGTAATTGCAATGTCGATCGGCCATTCTAATTCGGCATATTCCTTTCCTGTGGTAAAGCCTAAAGGAAGAGAAATGGCTGCGGCAAGAATGATCAATTGCCAGCCCCAGAAGTGAATGCTGCTCAGCACGTCGCTGTACATTCTGGTCTTGCACAAACGCTGAAGTGAATAATACACACCAGTAAAGATTCCGTTTCCTACAAATGCGAAAATCACCGCGTTGGTGTGCAAGGGGCGAATCCTTCCAAAGGTTGTGTAAGGTATGCCGAGATTCAATGAAGGGAAAACCATCTCGAGGGCTGCATACAAGCCAACAAGCATTCCGATCAGACCAAAGACTATCGAGGCAATTGCGAAATTCCTGACAATTTTGTTATCATACTGAAAACGTTCTAGTTCCATAACAGCTTCAGTTTTTTGTATTTAGGGTTTCTTGGGAAGGAGTTGTAGGATCTGCTGGTGTTGAATCATCAAACAGCATTCTTACAGAAGGTGTGTACGTATCATCGTACTGCCCTTTTTTAACAGCATGGAGAAACAGGAAGAGAAAACTTCCCGCTACCAGCATGCTGATAATGATTAAAATGAATAGCGCGCTCACGAGTAGGTTGGGGTTGGGGTATTAGGTTCAATGTCAAAAGTATTTCAGGCTATACAAGGGCAAAATGATAGCCGTCAGGGTGCTTTATGATATTTATCAGGTTTTTTGTTTCGTCTTTGGCCGCAACTATAAACCACGACGGCGCGCCATCAATGAACTTGTGATGGTGGCGAAACTTACAATGCTAATCGATGTTACAGGCATAAGTATCGCAGCAACAACAGGCTCTAATTCTCCACGTACAGAAAAGTACAAGCCCACAAAATTGTATAGCAGCGAAAGCGCGAATGAAACTGCAATCACACGTTTTCCATCTCGGCAATATTGAAGCATCGACGCTAGTTTGGGCAACACTTTTCCATCCAAAATTGCATCACAGGCAGGCGAGAAATTGTTCACATTATCCGACACAGCAATGCCTGCATCGCTTTGCCGCAAAGCTCCTGCATCATTTAGCCCATCTCCAACCATCAAAACCTTGTTTCCACTTTGTTGGAGATTAGAAATAAATTGAAGTTTGTCGTCGGGCTGTTGCCTAAATTGCATGGCATCTTCTGCAAAAAATGAACGCAAGCGATCCTTGTCGTTTTCTTTGTCTCCACTGAGCAGAAACAATGAAAATCGCTGTTTTAATTTGGAAATTAAGTTCGCAAGACCAGGCCGCAAAGCGTGATCGAAGCTGTAGTAACCTAAAATTTCCTCATCAACAGAAACATACACGCGCGTGTCGGAAAATAGATTTACCGTTTTAATGCCCAGAAAGCTTGCCGAGCCAAGTTGAACAGCTTTTCCATCTACTTCTCCTTTCAAGCCGCTGCCTGTTACATCGCAAAATTCTTTCACTATTTTGGCTTGAAGGCCCTTGAATGATGCCGAAATGAGCAAACTCAACGGATGTGTAGATTGTATAGCCAAACTGTAAATTGATTGGCGATATTTCTCCGGCAGCTGTTCTCCAACAAAACGAATTGCAGCCTGACTGTTCAAGGTGATCGTTCCGGTTTTGTCGAATACTATGGCATTGGCTCCAGCCAGCTTTTCAATTACAAAGGCATTTTTAAGGTAAAGTCCGTTTTTACCTAAAATGCTCAAAACGTTTCCATTGGTGAATGTGGCCGCCAGCAGCAAAATGCACGGACAAGCAACAATCAGTATAGTTGTAACAGCATCCATCATTCGGGCGTTTTCTCCGGCATTCCACCAATAAAATGCAGCGATTGAGGCAATAACAAAAATTCCGACGGTAAAATACTGGTTGATTTTGTTCACCATGGAAGCCTGTTCCGCTTCAGCATCATCTTTTCTAAATGCAGCGTGATTCCAAAGTTGTGTGAGGTAGGAATATTTCACAGGCTTTACGATTTCTAGCTCGATTGATGCACCAGTTTGTCGGCCGCCAGCATAAACAATATCACCTAAAAGCTTTTTCTCGGGATCTGATTCTCCTGTTACGAAGCTGTAATCTATACGCGCGTCTCCACGGAGCAGAATTGCATCGGCAGGCACAACTTCTTGGTTTCGGATGCGCATTCGCATGCCCTTTTTTAGGTCGCTCACTGTGATCTGATCTTCAGTCCCATCGGGTTTTAAGATGGAAACTGCTACAGGGAAGTATGATTTATAATCTCGATCGAACGACAATGTTTCATAGGTGCGGCTTTGAAACGCCCGGCCTATCAACATAAAAAACACAATGCCCGCCATAGAATCGAAGTATCCAGCGCCTGTTCCTGAGGTAATCTCATAAACTGATCGGAGAAAAGTCATCAAGACGGCTGCTGCAATAGGCAAGTCAATATTCAAATGCTTGTTTCTGAGAGCCGTCCAGCCAGAAACGAAAAACTCCTGCGCACTGTAAAAGAGTACAGGTAGTGCGAGTGCAAAGTTTAGCCAGATGAAAGTTTGCTGCAATGATTCTTGTCCGGCAAGCGATCCAATAGAGAAATATTCCGGAAAGCTCATCATCATAATATTGCCAAAACAAAAACCTGCAACTCCGATTTTTAGCCATTGACCTCTAACTGCTTTTCGGCGCTGTATTTTGTCGATGTCTCCCAAGCTGATGTGCGGTTCATAACCAATACTGGCCATGCGTGCAGCAATTTTACTCAAATCGGTTTGTGCTGGATTGTAAACAATATTTACTTCCCTGCGGGGAAAATTTACCGATGAGCTAATTACACCTCCGTCGAGTTTTTGGAGATTCTCGAGCAGCCAAATGCACGAGCTGCAGTGAATTCTTGGAACGAAGAGCTTGATGTGGTGCTGCGATTCTGAACTAAAATGAAGCAATTGTTTCAGCACTTCAGGCTGTTTTAGGTAAGTGAATTTACCCACATAAACAGATGAATCGGGCGAATTTCCCGATGATTTTGCAACATCGTAATAGGTGCAAAGGTTGTTTTCGTAAAGGATTTCAAACACCAATTTACAGCCATCGCAGCAGAATGCTTTTTCTTCGAGATGGATTGTTGTTTCCTTGCACGGCTCGCCACAATGGTAGCAATGCAAATTGGTAGAAGTTTGTTTCTGACCGGGTTGGGAGGTGATCATCACAATAGCGTTTTAGGTTTATTCGGGGCTCCAATTGGCTTGGTTGTCCATGGAAGCCTTTCCTGAGCGTTGAACTACCCTTTTTTCAAGACTGATTATTTTTGGAAACAAGTACTCTTTTTCGCGGTGTAGGTGTTGAATGAAATCTTGGTCAAACTCTTCCAGTTCGGCTAACACCAACTTGTGAATCTCTGAAGCATCATCGGGTGCTTTGTAATTGTTGGTCAGTTTTCTCAATGAATGCAGCAAGGCAATTACTCGAGAATGCTCGTCGCGGATTGACCGGATGGTGCTCCCTGTGAGATTCACGTTCAAAAACCTCAAAGGTTCTGGTTCGTTATTCACCTCTAACAGCTTTCGAATAAATGGAAAAAGGCTGCACTCCTCCATTTCGATCAACTTAGAAACCTGCTCTTGCAGTTGAAGCAAAATGTTGCAGGTGTCGTTGAGTTCCTCCGAAATGTTTCTGTATGATTTCAGCACGGATTGAAAATTCCTGGCGATTAGCTCCAGCATGTTTCTGCTGTATGCGTGATGTTTCTGCTCAATAAAGTCGAGCAAGTCTTCTTCACGAATCCATTGAAAATTAATATGTCGGAAATGACTCATGCGAAAAGAGGCTAAAAATCCTTTCTACAAAGATTCCGCGTTTCAATTCCGGAACATATGACCGACCTCAAGCCCAAACCTGATAATTGTCAGGATTTTAGTGTACAAACGACCGTTCTTACAATGGCCAAAAATCAAAAAAGGCCGAATCCCTTTCGAGATTCGGCCTTTTTAAAAATATGTTTAATGCTTATTCTACCACCAATTTAACGATGTGGTTTCCTTTGTTTGAAACCACTTGTAAAAGGTAGATGCCTGAATTTAAATCGGCTACAGAAACTTGTGCATTCATGCCAGTTGGAACCGTTTTAACCAATCTGCCAGAAGCGTCAAACAAAGAAGCTTGTGCTTGTGCATCGTTGGTATTGATTGTAACAAATTCGTTTGCTGGATTTGGGTACACTCTAATTGCGCCGTTTACTTCCTCGATTCCAGTTTGGTCGTCGATTGTAACTGTAACCGCAACTGGATCGCTATAGCAAGTTACTTCCTCGCTGCTTACTTGCCAGTTATAGAAGTAGAAGAAGTATAGTGTACCAGCTGAAGAGTTGGTGATAGAAAGTAAGTTACTTGCATCGTAAGGATAGTTGTAAGAAGTCCCACCGTTTCCTGCATAATTTCTCTTCAAACGTGGACCAGCGAAACCAAATGAAGCTTGATTGGTTGTTGCGTTGGTTCCGATTGAATAATCGTTTCCTGGTGTTAAAGCAAAATTTAAATCAACTACTTGCGCGCCACTTACCAAAGTAACATTTTGAGCGTGTACAACTGCACCAGTATTGTCTTTCACTTCGATTGTGCGTTGTCCTGGAGTGTCTGTATCAACCAAAACCGATTCAAGTACGCAATTCTCTAAAACATTGAAAATTAAGCTTGCATTGGTGCTATTCGCGCCGCTGTAAACGCTCGTTCCTGAATGTGCAGCTAATCCTGCAGAGAATAACTCACCTCCTGTAGTTTCTGAAGAAGCCACATAAAATGTAGTGTTTTCAGTTACAGGAAGCTCAACGGTTGAACCTTCACCAACCATGTTGTTTCCTTCCAAATCAGAGAACCAAACTGGATTAGAACCAGTTGCTGATAGTGTAGCAGTTCCTGCAGATGGAATGATTACGTCTTCTGCTGTTGGTGCATCAGGTGTAAGGATATCAACGGTGATAGGTGCAGAGCTATATTCTGTGCAAGCACCTTGGATTGTTAGGGTGTAATTTCCTGGTTCAGAAACTTCGATAGTTTGCGTTGTAGCTCCATTGCTCCAAGCGTATGATTCTAATCCCGCAGGGCCAGAAAGCTCAACTGATCCACCATTACAAAATGTTGTTTCGCCTAAAGCTTCAACTGCAGGTGTTTCATCTGGTGAAACTTCAACGATCAAAGTTCTTGATGTTGCAACACAGTTGTTACCTGCTTCAGAAACTTCAACATTGTATTCTCCTGGATTTACAACGGTGATTGATTGAGTTGTTTCACCGTTAGACCAAAGGTAAGAAAGTCCTGCTGGTGCAGTAAGTGTTAATACTTCACCCGGACAAACTACTGCCGGACCATCAGATTCAACAACTGCAACAGGTGATACGCAATCACCTTCGATAATGGTAATGAATTGATCAACCTCTGGGTTTAATACAGTTTCAGTAATTCCTGAAGGGAAACGAACCACAACAGAATCTACCACCATCGACTGGCCAAGACCAAAGTGCAACATGGCAGTATTTACTGTTCCATAGGACTCTCCTGCACGAACTTCGCGCGTTTGAACACCCCAAGAACCGTATATATAGGCACGTGCGCCAATTGCTGTAGCGTTGCTCACTGTACCGCGAAGATCTAGTGTGATGAAATGATTGTTGTTGTTGGTTTTGTTGAACCAAATAACATCGTCGAAATTTCCTGGAGTGGTGTAGATTTCATTGTAACCAACGTAAAGGTCAACTTGACCATCGTGGTTTAAATCGCCGAATGCAAACGTTCCAATATCGTTGTTTCCAAGAATGTTTGCGTTTACTTCTGTAAAGGTCGCGTCTCCATTGTTGTGGAAAATTCTGTGCGTAGAACCAGTAATGAAAATATCGATAAAGCCATCATTGTCGAGATCTTCAAATCCTGATTGGATTGGCGTCATGTTTGAAATATCGAAACCTGTTGAAGCAGTAATGTCGGTATAAACACCTGTTCCGTCGTTTTCCCAAATTTGACTTTCGTAGTCGTGGTTTGTTAGTAACAAATCAAAATCTCCATCATTGTCGATATCTCCGAAAGAGGAAGTCCATGATTGCCAACCTACATTGATGTTGTAAGCTGCGGCATCTTCGGTAAATGTACCATCGCCATTGTTCACGAACATCACATTGATACGACGACCGTCTGTTGGATCATTCACGCCTTGGCGGCATTTTGCAATGTAAAGATCAAGATCTCCATCATTGTCGAAATCGGTCCAAACTGAACCATAATTTCCTGAATCATCGCTAGAAGTGACATCGAAATCAATGATCGACGACATTACAAGTGCTCCAGTTCCGTCGTTGATGTAAATGGAACTTTCGCCATTGTCGTCGCAAGTGAAAAGATCCGCCCAACCATCGTTGTTTGCATCGATTACTGTAATGTTTTGAAGGAAAAAGTTTGAGTTTGGAAGTGTAATGATTGTTCCGTTCGTTCCGGTACTGTTAATCATCATCACTTTGCAGCTACCATTCCAGCCACCCACGATATCAAGATAGCCGTTCTTGTCGAAATCGGCTACCGCCATTGCCCAAGCCGAGCTGCTTCCCATTTGTGGAAAACTGCGTGTTTCGAATTGGTTGGCTGTTTTTTGGATTTCTACAAAAGGCGTGCGACCGTCATCAAGACGGATAATATCATCTAGTCCATCATTATTCCAGTCGGTAACTGTTACAGAACAACCACTGCGGAATGCAGTAGTGTTGAGTTTTGTATTTCCGTTGAAAAATTGAAACTGCGCATTCCATTCAGCAGGAAACGCAAGCACGCACAAAGCTGCGGCCGTGATTCGGAAAAGTTTTTTCATGAATTATTGTATAATTTGATGGTTTCGAGAATTCAAAGTTGAGAAAATTACTTGGATATTAGTTGTTTCGGCGGATGAATTTTCTGGTGTAGCTTACGTTTCCAGCTTGAATTCGCACAAGATAAACACCCGCAGCTTGTGGCATTTCAAGTTTCCAACTGCTCATGCCGTTTTTAGAAAACGAAGATGAAACTCTTTGTCCGCTCAGTGTATAAACAGCCACAGACGTAATTTTGCCTGAGTAAAACAATTGCACTAGATCATTTCCAGTGGCTGGATTTGGGAAAATTTCGGGCGCTTTATCCTTACCTGCCCAAGCAGATTTTAGTGGAATTAAAACTTGTTCGAGCGTGTCTTCTACAAGCATTATCGCAGCTTTGTCGGCAGCGTCATACATACCTAAAAATGATTCAATTTCGGGCGCGTTAAACATGCGCATCTCATCAAGCCAATGAGGAGGAACCGATTGATAATATACGCGTGCCGAAATGTTTACCCTGTCGTTTAACAAGCTCATTGGAACTTTATAGTACACGATATCAGCGCCTGAGCCCTCAAAGTTTCCATTGCGGTTAAAATCGGGATCTGAATTTGCCTCGCCAACAATTGCCACAGTATCATACACTTGGTGTGTAGTGGAAAATCCAAGTGGCGGAATTCTATTGTCTTTTAAATGCACAGCTCCTCGTTCAAGCACTGTTGTGATGTTTCCATTCACATCACCCATAATCATTTCATAGACTTGGGCTTGGTTTGGAGATGTAATTACTTGATGATGAGGATGCACACCCGCAGGAAGATCTTTAATAAATCCGCTGGCGGTTGGAACACCCGAACTAAACAACGTATCGCCATTTTCGGCAGAAATCACAAAACTCACAAACGCTCTTCTTGCTGGATAACCACTCGGAAATTTATGGCCCGCTTTATTCAAAATACTCAATGGAAACACCATCGAGTCTGAAACAAATTCTGGAGTTCCAAGTGTTACATCAACAGTTTGTGTGCGCAATAGCCGAGTAATTTCGCTCAAGGTTGAATCAAAATTCACATCAGTGGCAGTTACTCCTAATTCTGCTTTGTTTTGCTTTATCAAGTTCACCATAAATGAATTGGCCCCTGAAAAAGTGTGCAGGTTATAAGGTGAACGGCCGGGTAATCCCGTGTAGCCTACTGCAATCTTAACCGGATCTTCGATCTTTGGCATGTGGCAGGTTTGGCATTGAATGTTTTCCTCTGGATAGGCCGAGTTTTTCCATTCGTGAAATGTAGCCTGCTCTACAAAAGTTGCGCCTGTTGGGTTTCCATCAAGATCAACAGTGTTTGAAATTAGCGTGTGACAAGGAGAGCAGAATCGGCCTTCGCTCACGTGTGGACTGTAAACAGGCGTAAAGTTGATGTATAGTTGCATTGGCCCTGCCATTGGTCCTGGAAATGGGCCGTAAGCTTTGCGTGTTGTGTCGTAAGGAATGTCGCCAGTAAATCTTTCCCCTAAACCTTCCCAGCCCATAGCGTGGCAACCTAAACAACTCACACCCGACTGACCAAGAGAATCTTGTGCTAAATCTTCAAGTGTGTAGTGGCCTTGGTTTCGGTAAAATGCGTTGTAATGTCCCATTGGCGCGTGGCAACTGGTACACAAGTCTTGCAATTCGTCGGCATTGCCTGGGTTTACCATTATTTCATGACGCACTTTTGCTTTCCAAAGCGGATCCACGCCGGCGAGGCCCATCATGGATGTTTCCCAGTCGTCGAAAAGATTAATGTCAATTCCAGCCAAAGTTACGTTTGCAATACCAAGCGGATCTTTTCCATGGCAACCTTTGCAGCGAGACGCTGGAAGAAAAATCGCGTTCGTATCCAATTCTCGGTGCGCCTCAAAAATGAGTTGCATGTAATCGTGAACTGTTTTGGCTTGTTGGTTAGATTCTTCTGTATTTGGTCGAATTGCTGCAGTTACAGCCAACCCAAGAATCAGAGTCATTACGAGTAATTTCTTTTTCACAAATTCAATTTGATGGTTTTGAATTTCTCTTTATCAGTCGTTTACGTTTGCAATTCTAACCAGCTCGCGGTGGTTTAAAATGGCGATTTTTTTCCCTTGCAGCTGAATCACATTGTCGTGTTTCAGTTCACTTAACAATCGGATGGTCGTTTCTGTTGCAGTTCCAACAATATTTGCGATGTCTTCGCGAGACATGGTAACTGAAATTGTTTGTCCGTCGTTTTCTAATCCGTATGTTTGGTGTAGATACAACAGTGCTTCAGCAACCCTTTCGCGAACTGGCTTTTGTGCCAAATCGGTAATACGGTGTTCTGCAAATTTCAAATCCTCGGAGAGTAATTTCATCAGTTGCATCGACAAAACGCCGTTGTTTTCTACCAAACCTAAAAATGCAGCTTTCGGGATGAAGCAGATTTTGGCATCTTCAAGCGCTTCTGCCGATGAAGAGTATCGATCTCCACTCAAAAGCGCTCGGTAGCCCAAAATATCTCCTTCACGAGCCAATCTTACGATCTGCTCTTTTCCTTCATCACCAATTCTGAAAATTTTAATCTTACCTTCCTGAACACAGAATAAGCCGTGGGGATTTGCGCCAGAATTGAAGATAATCTGCCCTTTACGAAACAAACTACAACCTTTGTCTTCGTTTAAAGTATCGAGCTGTGCTCCGTGTAAATCGCAGAAAACAGACTTCGATCGTGAATCACAATGCGCGCATTCTGGTTGTTCAAATTTCCTTACCATAGCCTTGTTAACCAACCACAAAGTTAACTTATTGCTTAAAGAAAATATTACAGAATGACTCTAAATTGAGTTACGTGTTAAAAAAAGATTGAACGATGATTTCAAGACCTTGTGAAAGCAAGCTATTTTCGCAAGCTGGAACTCCATCCAATATTGAAATTTCAAGATGCTTAGAACACACCAATGCGGCGAACTTAGGCTTGCAAACGCAGGCGAAACTGTTACATTAACCGGCTGGCTATCCAAATCGCGAGACCTCGGCGGCATGACTTTCATCGACCTTCGCGATCGTTATGGAATCACGCAATTGGTGTTTAATATGGACGATAATTCTGCGCTTTGTCAAGAAGCCCGAAAACTCGGCCGTGAATTCGTGCTTCGTGCAACGGGAATTGTACGCGAACGTTCTGCAAAAAATTTAAATATCCCTACCGGGGAAGTTGAGATTCAGGTAACTGATCTTGAGGTGCTCAATGCATCAAAAACGCCACCTTTCACCATCGAAGACGAGACCGATGGAGGCGACGATTTACGAATGAAATACCGCTACTTGGATTTGCGCCGAAATACCGTTCGAGCCAATCTCGAAATGCGCCACCGATTGGCTGGATCTATTCGTAGATACCTCGATGCTTTGCAGTTTATTGAAGTGGAAACGCCAGTTTTAATTAAATCAACTCCCGAAGGAGCACGCGATTTTATTGTGCCATCGAGAATGAATCCAGGTGAGTTTTATGCACTTCCACAGAGCCCACAAACCTTCAAGCAAATCTTGATGGTTGCTGGGTTCGACCGTTATTACCAAGTGGTGAAATGCTTCCGCGATGAAGACCTTCGTGCCGATCGTCAGCCAGAATTCACCCAAATCGATTGTGAACTTTCCTTCATCACCCAAGAAGATATCCTCAACATATTCGAAGGCTTGGTGAGAAATCTTTTCCTCGAAGTGAAAAACCTCGACTTGAAAGATTTTCCTCGAATGACCTACGCGGAAGCCATGGAACGTTACGGTTCCGACAAGCCCGACACACGTTTCGGAATGGAATTCTGCAACTTCACAGCAACTTCAAGAAATAGCGGCTTCGTAGTTTTCGATCAAGCCGAATTTGTGGGCGGAATTGTGGCCGAAGGATGTTCAGAATACACTAGAAAGCAAGTGGATGAACTTACCGATTGGGTGAAACGTCCGCAAATTGGCGCTGGTGGATTGATCTATATCCGCTATGCGGCAGATGGCACGTTAAAATCATCAGTTGATAAATTCTTCACGCCAGATCAACTGAAAACTTATGCAGATCAGGCAAATGCTAAGCCTGGCGACTTGATTCTTATCCTCGCTGGTGTAGAAACCAAAACCCGTAAAGCACTCAATGAGCTGCGTTTGGAAATGGGTAACCGTTTGGGGCTTCGTCCAAGAGACAAATTTTCGCCGCTTTGGGTGGTTGATTTTCCATTGTTAGAATGGGACGAAGAAAATGGTCGTTATCATGCCATGCACCATCCGTTTACCTCGCCTAAGCCAGAAGACTTCCATTTAATCGATACAGATCCAGGAAATGTGCGCGCCAATGCGTACGATCTTGTAATCAACGGAGTGGAGATTGGTGGCGGCTCCATTCGAATTCACGACCGTGCGCTGCAAAAGCAGATGTTTACTTTGCTCGGATTCAGCGACGAAGAAGCACAAAACCAATTTGGCTTCCTAATGAACGCCTTCGAATATGGAGCACCTCCACACGGTGGTTTGGCGCTTGGCTTCGACCGTTTGTGTTCTATTTTTGGTGGTGTTGATTCTATTCGAGATTTCATCGCGTTCCCGAAAAATAATTCAGGACGTGATATGATGATAGATGCCCCAAGCCCAGTAAATCCTGCACAACTTAAGGAATTGGGCATTCAAATTAAATAACTGACTTATGAAACTTCGTCTTCGATTACTGTTTTTGTTTTTCGCTTTAGCTTCGGTTTCAACACATGTATCGGCACAGCGAAAAAAATACACGCAATCGTTTGATGAAGGCATGTTCGTTGCCGATCTGCACACCAGCGTGGGTCTTTACAGGAGCAAGCAATTTCTCACCTCAAGACTGCCTGTTTTTGCAGGTTTAGAATATGGTATCAGAAACGATGTTGGATTGGGGGCTTTTTTCGGCTGGAACCAGCGCCAGTTCAAAGATCCAGGAGCTCCAGCTTATGATGTAAATTACTATTACTTTGGAGGTAAGGTCTCTTTTCACTTAACACGCTGGCTGAATAAGAACTTCATGCTGAAATTTAATCCAAATGCAATCGACACTTACGTTAATGCTTGGGCAGGCCGACAAATTGCTAGTCAGGTTAACTTTTCAAGCACCGGTATCGACAACCAAGGCAGTGTAACTTTGATTGGTGGCTTGTTAGGTGTAAAAATGTACACCAATTACAACGTAGGTTTTATGTTGGAGGCTGGTGTTGGGCCTTACGGTTTGCTGAACATTGGGATTTGCGGGAAGTTTTAATGCCTGGTTATTGTCTTCATTGTTTCATTCTCGCAAACGAAAATAGTATAGTGAAGCAGTGCGCTTAGTTATCAAAGTTCAAGTATTAAAATTGGTCACTAGCGATAGCTAGAATAATCCTTGAATTTGATTTCTGCCTCCGATTTAACAAAAGAGAAGATCATAATACTTCGTTTCTACAAATTGCTGATAAGGGAAATCTCATACTATTTCACTTTATCATTTAGGCCACCGCGTTTTATTGGTCGGTTTGAAGGAAGTTTGCTGTTGCATTCTTCAATACGCTTTTTGGGATATTCCTCTTTTGGACTAAGCTCTGAAGCTTTCGTGTATTTGTCTTTCGCCGCTTGAAACTGACCTTCAGTAAAAAGCTTGTCGGCTTCAATGATTAAATCTTTGTAGCTTGGACTAGACTGCGCAGGAGTTACAATGGTTTCGTTTCCTCTTTTTACTGGCAATGCCTCGGCTCCTACTGGCTTTGAATTGGTTGGAGGAGTGCTTGTCGTTGTTGATTCTTTATTTACAACTGCTGCAGGATCGAATGCCTTAGTGGTATAATGCGATGCCCTAACTTCTTTGCGGTATTCATTCGGATTTACCTTGTATTCGCCCCAAATGAAATTTCCTTTTGGTGTTTTGGCACTGAATCGTACTGAAAGTGGTTTCGATGTTGAGATCCAATCTGGAAGCGGTGGGAAGATTTTCATTGCAGTTCCATTTGAAAGCGAACCTTGCACTATTTCAGGATACTTTTTCCAACCTGATGCTTCGTCTTGCTTTAGAAACACTTCAAAATCTCCTTGGGTAAACTTCAGCGCACCTTCGTTTTCCATGCAGGCATTTCGCATGCCGTCATTTTCAATGTATGCAGAAAAGGCAAGGTGTAATTTTTTCTCAGGAGCTATCTTTTCGTTGCTCGCTCGCCACATGTATTTGTCGAGCATGATTGGTTTATCCAATGCATCAGCATTGATGGTTCCCACAGCAAAGATTTCATTGCCGAGTATGGTTTCCAAGATGATTTCGTATGCAATCGGTTTGGCCTTGTCTACCTTTTTCAGTTTCACTTCAACCTCAGCTGAAAGCGCGTATTTCCCATCTGTTGCAGGATCCGCCTTAACGCCCACTCTTCCTTTGTCGGCGCTTTTTTGGTCTGTGTTTTTTAAACTCACTTCCAAATTAGAGGCAATTGCATCCGTATTTGTGATATTGTACCAACTTACACGGTCTTGATTGGCCTTGAGTTGTTGGGCAACTTGATCGCTGATTCCTGCTATCTTGATTTTTACTGTTTCTTGAGCAACACATGATATTGCAGAGAAAACCAACAGGCTGAAAGTCAAAATTTTATTCATACGAAAGGATGTAATATTCAACAAATGTAAAAATCTCTTGAATTGGAATTGAACGATTCTCGGTTACTTCATTTTCAGCTTTTGACCCACTTTCGGTTGAGTACCAAATTCCATATCGTTTAATGAATACAAACGTTTGAGTTTAATGGCATGTTGCTGTGAAATCTCCTGCATTTTCTCCCCGTTTTTAACTGTGTGCGACGCTTGCTCAGCCTTTCTTCTTTTGGGTTGGATGTAAACGATATCGCCCGATTTGAGCTTAGTAGTTCTTGGCAAATCGTTGTATTTTGGTAACTGCCAATCCATTAAATCTAGATCTGTTGCTATAGCGCTGTAGGTATCTCCTTCTTTGGCTACAACATATTGCACATCGTTGCGTACCAGAATTGAGCGTTTACCTTGTTTTTTCAGTTCAAAATCTGGTAAATCAGTATCGTCGGAATTTTTACTCCGTTTTTTTCCAGTGGAAGTACTAACGCTCGTTTTAGGTCTTTCGCTTCCTGCGGCCGGTTCTCTAAATTGCGGAGCTCTTCCCGGAGTATCTAACTCGCTTAGATTATTCTCTTCGATTGTTTTAATCAACAGCGGCGCATATTTAGGATTGGTTGCATAACCAGCTTTCTTTAATCCATGTGCCCATGATTTGTAATCGTTGCGGTCGTAGGTAAATAGTTCCGAATACCTAGGGTTTTTCGTCAAAAATTTGCTGTGGTCTTCATAAGATGCTAAAGCAGATTCATACTTTCTGAAGCACTCATTTTTCTCGTCGTCGTCCTGAATGAAGGTTGGGCCAGTCCATTCTTTTTTGCACTTGATCCCAAAGTGGTTGTTGGCTTCCCGCGCGAGCGGACTATTGCCCGATGAGGATTCTAAAATTCCTTGAGCCATTTTAATGGAAGCTGGAATTTGATATTTGTTCATTTCTTCGACGGAAATCTTGCTATAAAGGTTGATGTATTCTCTTGTTGTTTGCTTTTGTGCAGGCAAAACGAGAGAATAAGCAAGGACCGTGAACAGAAAAATTACGCGTTTCATCATGCTGCAAATTTCAATCATTACAAGTCTAGGCGTTCAAAAAAAACTTAACAGTTGTTAACCAAGCAACGTGGAATTCTGGGCATTCTTGTTAGTTAACCTAGTTGCGTCGAATCCATGCAGCATTCGATCTCCTTTTTTATACCTTTGCGCCCTCAATTTTTAACTCCAGGCTTCCTATGAAGTTATCAAATTTCAAATTCAAATTACCGCCAGAACTCATCGCCGATCGTCCAACCGATAACCGGGACGAATCAAGATTGATGGTTTTGGACCGCAAGAACAAAACCATCGAGCACAAAATGTTTCGCGACATTCTCGAATATTTTGATGATGGCGACACGTTCATCATCAACAATACCAAGGTTTTCCCTGCGCGGATGTACGGTAACAAAGAAAAGACTGGAGCCAAAATCGAAGTGTTTCTTCTTCGTGAGCTAAACCAAGAAAGTCGCCTTTGGGATGTGTTGGTTGATCCAGCACGTAAAATCCGTATCGGAAACAAACTTTATTTTGGGGAAGACGATTCGTTGGTTGCTGAAGTAATCGACAATACAACTTCTCGCGGTCGTACATTGAGATTCCTTTTCGATGGTCCGCACGAAGAATTTAAAAAGGTACTTTATTCTTTGGGTGAAACCCCGATTCCAAAATACATTCAACGTACACCTGATGAGGACGACGCAATTCGTTACCAAACAGTGTATGCGAAAAATGAAGGCGCAGTAGCCGCTCCAACAGCTGGTCTTCACTTTAGCCGCGAGTTAATGAAGCGCATGGAGTTGAAAGGAATTAACTTCTCTGAAATCACCTTGCACGTTGGTCTTGGAAGCTTTCGCACCGTTGAGGTAGAAGACTTAAGCAAGCACAAAATGGACTCAGAGGAAATGGTTATTTCTGAAGAGGCTTCCAACATCGTGAATGAAAGTAAGAAGAATCGCAAACGTGTTGTTGCTGTTGGAACGACAACTATGCGAGCGATCGAAAGTTCGGTATCCACCGAAGGTTACATGAAACCTTACGTTGGTTGGACAAATAAATTCATCTTCCCTCCATATGATTTCCGCGTTGCCAATGCTTTGGTGACCAATTTCCATATGCCCATGAGCACCCTGTTGATCATGGTTTCTGCATTTGGTGGCCACGATTTCATTATGGATGCATACAAAGAGGCTGTTAAGGAGAAGTATCGCTTCTTTACCTACGGCGATGCGATGTTGATCATCTAAAAGTGAAGAAATCGGTCATTATCGTTGCTGGTGGCAGCGGAACCCGCATGAAGGCTTCTGTTCCCAAACAGTTTCTTCTTGTAGATGGAAGACCGATTCTAATTCACACGATCGAAAAATTTCAGGCAGCTATGCCCGAATTATCTTTGATTGTTGTCTTGCCTGATGAACATCTAATTACTTGGAAAACATTGTGTAGTGAGCATAGTTTCGACGTGCCACACCAAGTTGTTTCTGGAGGTGAAACCCGTTTTCATTCAGTTAAAAATGGCCTTTCAGCCGTAAACGGCGGATTGGTTGGCGTACACGATGGTGTTCGTCCTTTGGTTTCAAAGGAAACAATCCATCGGTGCTTTGAGGAGGCTTCACGTGCTGGTGCTGCAATTCCTGTTGTGCCTTCGAGCGAATCGGTTCGGGTGGTTGCCAACTTTAGCAGCAAGGCGCTAGATCGTTCGACAATTCGAATGGTACAAACCCCTCAGTGTTTTCGTTACGAATGGATGAAGGAAGCCTTCGATCAAGAATTTAAAGAATCATTTACCGATTGCGCCTCTGTTTTAGAAGCTGCAGGCTTTTCTGTTTCGTTGGTTGAAGGAAATCCTGAGAATATCAAAATTACGCATCCTGCCGATTTGGCTTTGGCTTCATGGGTTATTTCCGAAAACAGATAATCATTTTCGGTTCAGCATAAAAAAGCTGAAGTTTGCAGCATGAATATTCTTCTGCTCGGATCAGGTGGTCGTGAACATGCTTTCGCCTGGAAAATCGCTCAAAGCAAGCTTCTTACTAAATTGTTTATCGCTCCCGGAAACCCTGGAACGGCAAAACTTGGTGAAAATGTCAACATCGATCCGCTCGATTTTGAAGCGGTGAAGCAATTTGTTTCTTCCAACGAAATTTCAATCGTTGTTGTTGGACCAGAAGAACCCTTGGTGAAAGGCATTTCGGACGCTTTTGCAGCTTCTGATGCTCACCATTCGGTAACAGTGATAGGACCAAGCGCTGCAGGTGCTCAGCTGGAAGGCAGCAAGGATTTTTCGAAGGCATTCATGATGCGAAACCAGATCCCAACAGCGCGTTATCAGAGTTTTACTCCCGCTACGCTGGATGAAGGGAAAGCATTTTTGCGCACCATGGAAGCTCCGTTTGTGTTGAAAGCTTCTGGATTGGCAGCAGGTAAAGGCGTTGTGATTCCGGAAACACTTGAAGAAGCAGAGCAAGAATTAGAAGAAATGCTCGGAGGGAAGTTCGGCGCTGCTGGAAATGTAGTGGTGATTGAGGAGTTTCTTAAAGGTGTAGAGTGTTCGGTTTTTGTACTTACTGATGGAAATTCAGCCTTTTTGCTACCCGAAGCCAAAGACCACAAACGAATCGGTGAAGGCAATACTGGATTAAATACTGGAGGCATGGGAGCTTTTTCTCCAGTTCCTTTTTGTGACGATGTTTTCATGGATAAAGTTAAATCACGAATCATCGTACCTACCTTGAATGGCTTGAAAGCCGAAGGAATCGATTACAAAGGGTTTGTTTTCATTGGTTTAATGAGTGTTCATGGTGAGCCTTTCGTGATTGAGTACAATTGCCGTATGGGAGATCCTGAAACTGAAGTGGTGCTTCCAAGATTGGAGAATGATCTAGTGGAATTGTTTGAAGCTGTGGGCAATGGCACTTTAAATTCACATCAACCAAAAATCAGTACTCAACATGCTGCAACTGTGGTAGTTGTTTCAGGTGGTTATCCAGGTGATTATCAGAAAGGTTTCCCGATTAGCGGTTTGGATCGAGTAGAAGGGGAGTTGGTTTTCCATGCGGGCACAAAGCAAGTTGGTGATCAATTGGTTACCAATGGAGGGCGAGTTCTAGCGTTTACATCCTTAGGTGAATCAAGAGAAGCCGCCTTAGCGCGTAGTTACAAGAGCATCAATGAAATTTGCTACGAAGGCATTTATTACCGAAAAGACATCGGTAAGGTGGATTGGGTTGAATAACTTGATGACCGATCGGTAAGTCATTGTTGTTACAAAACACTGTAATTGTTTCAAATTTAAGCGCAGTAATCATTTGAGATGTCAGGCCTAAAGGCCCTCAAAATTCAATTTGTGGTAGTTTTTTACAATGATGTTAGGCCTAAAGGCCCTATGATTCTCATTCTAGCTAATGTTTTACAGGGATTGAAGGGCCTTTAGGCCTGATATATCTATAGATTCATTCGATCATTTAATCAAACAAGGGCCTTTAGGCCTGACATCTCAATATTGTCATTGATAAATATCATTCATACCATTCAAATAAATATTTTGAATTAAACGGCACCTCAAATTTCTCCAACAATAACAAATATTCATCTCTAAACGACTGTTTTTTATGATGTTGTGGTTGTTTTATGATGTATCCTATAACATTGTTCAACTGTGATTTTGAATAGGTAAAAGCACCAAATCCACTTTGCCATTCAAATCGTCCCTGAATATATTTCTTTTCATTTAGCCACTTTGAAGAGCTTGATTTTACTTGCTCCATCAGTTTTGAAGGCGAAATATCTGGAGACATACCCACAAGAAGATGAACATGATCGGGATTGCAATAAATTGAAATGGCCTTACATTTCAAACCGTTGACAATGCCGCACATGATTTTTTCTAGTTCATCTCTAAATGTTTCATGTATAAGATTCTGTCGCCCCTTCACAGCAAACACAAATTGGACATAGAGTTGGGTATATGTATTAGGCATATAGAAACAAAAGTCTTGTTTGATGTGAAAATAGTCATTACGACCCTAAAATATTTAAATGTTCTAAATTAAAGCGATATGATCGTTTAAGATTTCAGGCCTAATGGCCCATCCATCCATCCATCGATATCGCCATTTATCAGACTTAATAGGACAAAGCAAAACATCGGCTTTAAACTGCTGTAGCGGCCTTGAGCTGATCTATCCGCGAAGCGATATCTTGGTTTAGGATTTTGCTCATCGATCGGTATAGTTTTGGAAGATACTTTCTGAATTCTTGTGGTGCCTCGAAAAAATGCTCAATGCAAACTGCCCAAAATTCGTGGATGTTGGTACTCGCATAAGCGCGTAAAAATGGATGATTTTCGTTCCTTTCCATGTTTTCAAACTCCTGATAAGCCGTTTCTTGCCAATCGTCGAAACCATAAAGCATCCTCCGGTTACCAAAATAATCGAGGTAAAGAGCATGTGCCATTTCATGCAAAATGAGGTTGATTTTGTCGTTGGGGTCTTTATAGCCATCAAAAGCATGCGGCCACGACATAATCACCAAACCGCTTTGATAAACCGTTAATCCTTTCACTTCTCGTTCAATCATCCCAGAATAAAAGGTGTCGGGAAAAAGCGCGATTTTGTTAAAACGAGGAAATTCGAAATTCTTCAAACCGAAGGTAAGTTGAACCATCGATGCGCATACGAACAAGATCATCACATCGTGAAGATGTAAACCGTCTTTGGCAATAAACCATTTGCTCCTAAGGAGGAATTCTAAACGAGTTCTAAAAGTGGACTTTTCGCTATCGCTGAGAAGTAGGTAATAATCAAATTGTTTGAGCAGAAATGCATGCAGTTTTTCAGGCGCTGGTATTTCTGAAATTTTCGAATATCCATCTAATCCAGATATCTCATTCTCGTCAATTGTTTGCGCAAACGCGTTATCCTCGCCATCTGAATATGCGTAGGCAATAGAGAAAAGCACTATTGCAGCAAAAATGGCGAAAACAACGATCAAGCTGCGATCAATTCATTTTCACGACTTCCGAAAGTTTTCATCATTTTAAAGTGACTCGCCACTGCTGATGTAAACGTAGGAATGTTGTTGTATTTGATGCCATATTCCGCTGCCACGCGTTTCACAATTTTGCTGATAGCAGGGTAATGCACATGACTTACTTTGGGAAAAAGGTGGTGTTCGATTTGAAAATTTAGGCCTCCAACAAACCACGACACAAGTTTGCTATTTGTAGAGAAATTTGAGGTGGTACGCAACTGGTGAATTGCCCAAGCATCTTGAATGGTCATTTTGCCTTCAAGCTCCCAAGCGTCGACAAATGTGGTAGTTTCAACAACGTGTGCCAATTGAAACACCAATGCCATAGTTAAGCCCATTGCGGCATTGGCAACGAAATAGCCAATCAAAAACGGACCAACACCAACCATGTAAATTGGGAACGCAATGTAAAAAAACACATATAGCACCTTCGTAACCCAGAAAATGATGTGTTCTTGCAGATTGAAATGGTTCATTTTCGTGCCATTGATTTCCTTCTTGAAATACTTCTCGAAATCGGTAAGCAACGCCCAAAGTATTGAGGATACAGCATACAAAGGGACCATGTAAATGTGTTGCCATTTGTGCATCGGTTTGTATGGTTGTGAGAAACAATGACGAAGCACGGGCGATTTCGCGATATCATCATCCACGCCATCCACATTGGTGTAGGTATGGTGAATGATGTTGTGCTTTTGTTTCCAAATGAAAGCGTTTGAGCCCAAGGCATTCATTGTGAGGCCCATGGCGTAATTGAGTCGTTTGCTTTCTGAGTAACTTCCATGACATGCGTCGTGCATCACATTGAAGCCTATACAAGCAAGAAAAAACCCTAAAATTAAACAGAGCGTTAATGCCAATGCTACAGGCATTTGCGCGGTGAGCAATGCTGTATAGATGATTAAACATGCTGGAATAAGGGTGAAGGTCTTCAGGTACAATCTGAAATCGCCTGTTTGCTTCTTGTTTTTTGATTCAAAGTACTCGTTCACTTCGTTTTTTAGGGTTTCGAAGAATGAGTTATCAGCGTTGTTAAAAGTAACTTTTTTCAACTTCAATCGAGTGTTTATCAGGTTTGTGCCTGCAAAAGTAGGCGAAAACTTATTTCGAAATATCCAGATGTGTTTAATCTTCTAATAACAAGCTATTTGCAATTTGGTTCGACATATTTAGATTGCGTGATTCGAGCTTTACAGTGACATGATTTCGGCAATTTTTAAGATCGTATCGTTCACATCCATGATGTGCTTCACTGCTTGTGATAGTGGCGTAAACGTTACTTGACCGGATACTTGGCCTGCCATCATGCGATTTTTACCCGATCTTAAAGCCTCAACAGCTTCATAACCGAGTCGAGTGGCCAAAACGCGGTCCATGCATGTTGGATGCCCGCCACGTTGAATATGCCCAAGGATTGCCACCTTCGTTTCGAGTTTGTCGAACTTTTGCTGTACGATTTCTGCGATTTTGAATGCTCCACCTGCATCATCACCTTCGGCTACAATGATTACGTGCCCTGATTTCTGGCGTTTCCAGCCACGTTCCAATTGGGCAATAAGCTTATCGATATGGGTTTCTGTTTCAGGAATGAGGATCGCTTCAGCACCAACGGCAATTCCACTGCGAAGAGCGATTAGTCCTGCATCTCGGCCCATAACTTCTACGAAAAACAGGCGATTGTGGGAAGATGCTGTATCACGGATATTATCGACCGCTTCAACAACAGTGTTGATGGCTGTGTCATATCCAATGGTGAAATCCGTTCCAAACAAGTCATTGTCGATGGTTCCTGGAATTCCAATCACTTTAACATCAGGAAATTCGGTGGCAAAAACATCAGCACCTCTAAATGAACCATCCCCACCTATCACGACAATGCCCTCGATGCCTCGTTCTTTCACGTGTTGATAGGCTTGTTTTCGCCCTTCCTCAGTCATAAATGTCTTGCTTCGAGCAGTTTTAAGGATTGTTCCACCTCTTTGGATGATATTACCCACCGAGGCGGAGTCCATGTCGCGAAAATCGCCATTGATCAATCCTTCATAACCAGCAACTACTCCAGTTACCTGCATGTTGTGAAACTGTCCAGTACGAACAACTGCACGAATACAAGCATTCATTCCTGGAGCATCTCCTCCAGATGTTAATACAGCGATATGTTTCATTTTCAGTCTGTTGGATGTTCTCTGCCGAAATCGATTTCACTTTCGTCATAGAAATCTATAAAGTGTTATAATAACACAAAGATAGGCAAATCTCAATCTGAAACTTTATGGAATAAACTCATAAGCCCCTGCATCGGGTGCTTCATCAGCAAGTCGATTGGTTTCCAGAATATCAGTAGGAATTGCTGGAGCTGCATTCACATGGTCGGGAGAAGCCCAGTTTCTGGCCACCGACGTAGCTGAGAGTTTGTAGTTTCGATTCGAAGCATTTTCAAAACCAGGATCTTCATTAAAACGCATGTTCACGAAGTGTGTCGCATCGTTGGTGTTAATGTCGGGATTGTCGATTTTTAACAAGCTGTTTTTGAATAACCAGTTGAATTGCGCATCTGGCAAACTGCTCACTTCAAGCTCATTGGCACTTTGTACACTTCCATCTACAATACCGTTTAAAAAGCTGAAATTCATGTCTGAAACCACTACCGAGTTGTCGCCTCTTCGTTGAGCATTACTCAAGAAAACTGATGGTTCAGCTCGCACAGATTCATTCCAGTAATTGGCCACTGTGCAATGTCGAAATCTATACTCACCTCCTCGGATCAAAGAGATTGCATACGCACCGCAATTGCTAATGACATTGTTCCAAGCTTCGATGTTATAATCCACGCCGTACATTCCGAAGGCCTTCATATTGCGTATGTTACAATTCGAAATTGTGAGTTTGCCTTGTGTAGCAGCTCCAAGTTCCAGCACGTCTTCCGCTTGAATTCCGATGTTGGCATTTTTAATTACAGCATGATTAATCTTATTGTTGACGCTGCCTTGATTGATCCAAATTCGATCCCATTGACCAGGTGTTTCTCGATATGAAACTTCTTTTCTTGTGCCTTGAAAAACAACCGAATCCTGCAATGTTCCGTTCACGATCAGCGTTCCATTTTTGAAAATCCACAATCCAGAATTGTTGTACAAGTAAACTTGCGTTCCTGCCTCTATAGTAAGTGTTTGTGCTGAGTCAACTACTAAGTAACCGATTATAACTTTGGGCTTCTCATTTGTCCAAGTTGAACTTGCACTTAACACGGAATAATCTGGAAAGCCATTCGTGGGAAACACTGTCGGTCGGAAAAAGTCTGCATTTCTGCCGTAGGCAACCAATTGAACATCTTGGATATTTCCATTGGTTTCAAAAACAACACTATCTGTAACTACGAAAGGGTTTAATTCATTGTTTGGATCGATGGTTACTTCTGCAAAGATGAAGATGCTATCGCCTGGATCTATTTCAATGTCTTTTACTTCATCGGCAGAAACGCCATCGATGTTTAACCTGAAGAATGAGTTGTTTCCTCCGGCGAGGCGAATAGATGAGATTTTGATTTTCTCGTCATTCTGGTTGTACACCCTAAACCGCTTGGTAACAGATCCAAATGTTACGAATACGGTATCAAAATACACCGAGTCATCCGAAAATGCTAGTTTGTCGTTCGGATCGGTTGTAATCTCGTCCTTCCTACAACTAACAAGGAAGGCAGACAGCAACGTGGCAAACAATAGAAATTGAAAAACTTTTCTCACCAAGGGCATCTAACGCCAAATGTAGTTTAAAATTATTCTGAGGTTGATTTCAAAACTTTAAAACCAATTACGACTTTTTGTAACGCAGACGCTCAACAGGCTTTCCGCCTGCAATATGCTCATCTACAATTTCTTGAACATCTTCGATTTGAACGTTCTTGTAGAACACTGCTTCAGGGTAAACCACCACCATTGGACCAGACTCGCACAAGTCGAAACAGCCAGTTTTTTGAGCTCTGATTGGCATTTCGAGGGCTTTGTCTTTGATTGCTTTTTTAAATGCTATCACCAATTCAATTCCATGTGCTTCTCCACAACTTGGCCTTGGAGCGTTTTCAGGGCGTTGATTTGTGCAAATGAAGATGTGTTTGTCGTAGATGCGAGGTTCGTTCATTTGGCAAAGTTATTTGAAAAGTAGTTTGTGCAGCGCAAACAATTGAAGTTGAACGGTGAAATTTGAAAGTTTTGTTGCGCACAGAATCGTTTGAATATTAATAATTTATAAATGCTTCGAGTGATCTTGTTCATTTCAAGTCGCTGTAAATTAGCGTGATGCATTTTGCATGCGTTCTGGAGCTTGTTTTAAAATGAATGTAAGATACTTAATAACAGATGCTTGAAAAATTTGCAGTGTATTGAAACGGTTATAATCGTTTATATCCGATTAAATCTTGTGGTGAGTTTTAAATTGGACTAGATTGCCCTTGGGAAGGGGATAGTTGGGTTTTCCCAATACCTTTTTGAGCAGATTTCCAATAATTGTTTTCAACAGTGAAGTTGGTTTTTAGGTGGTTTCTGGCGAATTTTTTTACAGATTAAATCGATGAAAACTAAGTCTGATCAGCATATTGAGCAAAGAAGAGGCTTCCTTTGGTTTTTGGTTGTCGAAAAAGTGTACAATTAGAACGATCATCTGCGTAGTTCTAAATTTGATTGGTGAATTGAAGTCGACCATGAAACACGGAATCATGGGAAAAAAATAAAATTGAATTATTTAGTGGCTTTTACAATTTTCCGATATAATGCTTCTTTTATAGACTTCATAAGCGAATTGCTTACTTTGGTGTTCAATATTAAAACAATCAGATTCTCCTAACGTTGGACTATTATGGCAACAATTCTCATTACTGGCGGAACTGGCATGATTGGGCTTCGCTTGGCTCAAATGCTTAAGGCTCAAGGTCACACGCTGCATCTTTTAAGCAGAACTAGCAAGCCTGTTCAACCTTACGATTCTGTTTTTTCATGGGATGTGAAAAAGGGCAATTTGGATGAACGTTCACTGGATAACGTTGAGGTGATTGTTCATTTGGCTGGCGCTGGGATTGCCGATCAGCGGTGGACTGACGAAAGAAAATCCGAAATCCTGAGTAGCCGTGTTGATTCAGCCAAACTTATTCTTGAGGCATTGAAGCGCCGAAAGCAATCCTTAACAGCCTATATAAGTGGATCTGCTATTGGATGGTACGGAGCATACACGGATTCGCTCATCCACAATGAAACCGAACCTGCTGCTTCCGATTTTATGGGAGAAACCTGCAGAAAATGGGAGCATGCCGCAGATCTTTTTCAACCGGTAGCTCAACGAATTGTGAAGATTAGAACTGGTATTGTCTTGTCGCAAAGTGGCGGAGCGTTGCCGAAGATGGCTCAACCAGTTAGGTGGTATGTTGGCTCTCCGCTCGGCACGGGAAAGCAACAAATGCCTTGGATTCATTTGGACGATATCTGCACAGTTTTCAGCAATGCAATTTCCGACAATCGATATTATGGGGCCATAAATGCTTCTGCAACTGAAAATTGCACCAATAGAGAATTTACAAAAGTGCTTGCTAAGGTGCTGGATCGGCCCGTTTTTCCGATCAGTGTTCCATCATTCGTTCTAAAAGCCCTTTTCGGGGAAATGGCTGCTGTGGTGCTCGAAGGCAGCAAGGTTTCGAACCACCGGATCAAGCAAATGGGGTTTACATTCAGATTTTCACACCTTGAGGAAGCATTGAAAGATATTTTAGTTGCAAAATAGCTTTAAACATGGGAGTTTATGCTCAGGTTTAAAGCAGATAGATTAATTAATATTGTACTAGTATCAATCGATACATCGCTGAATCAGGAATATTCAGAGTAATTAGGATAATTATTGATTAATATTTTATTGTTTTCATGAATTCAATATTGAAAAGCTTATTTAACAAGAATATTCTTGCATTTTCCTTGTTAATTAACCTGCCTATATTGTTTGAGCCGCAAATGATTGCTCAATTTTTAATCACAGGTGGAATAAGTCAAATTTGGGTTTTGTGGGCAAACGCTATTGGTTTTGCATTTGGTACTGTTTTCATTGGGCCTTTGTGGAAGAAATTACCAATTAAAACTGAAAATGAAATCCACCTCTTTAGATACGAAGGAGCATGGTCAAGTTTTTTGGCAAAATTCAGATCAGTATACCTAGGATTAATTGTTATTCCACTCATCGGAGCACAATTAATCCTGTCTTTTGCAGCAATAGTTTCTCCTGTTTTAGGAGTAAATAAATCGCTAACTATTTTACTCGCAGGTGCATTCATGCTGCTGATTTTGTTTTCCAATAACATTAAAAATAGAATTCGAATTGATGCATTAATTGGATTGTCGAGTTTAAGTATCCTATTGCTGGTTGGACTTTATTGGATTTTTGGTCAACCTGATATCCCTATCAATTGTGTAGATTCGAATACATCTTTATTTAATCTTGATGAAAGTTGGGTTAATATTTTATTCATTTTCGGATTTCATTGGATTGTCACTGGTATATATGATTTCCCTGATATGGAGGGACAAAAACTGCTTACTTCCGCCAATCAGAAAGATTCACGACAGTTGTTTCGATTAATTTTATTAATGATTTTAGCCCAGTATTTTGTTTATTCATTAGGTTATCGGGCATTCATGAATTTTACTGGAAAAGAATTAAAAGGAGAATTAATTATTAGCGATTATATTAATCATTCTATACCGTTGATTCGATATTCATTATTGCTATTTATTCTCATTCCGTTTATAGGCACCATTTCAAATTTTCAGTTATGGTCAGGAACGCTTATTTCGGGATTATCATCTAATCAAGAGGTTAAATTCAGAAAGATCGGTATGGTAGTATTTACCGTTTGTTCGATTGTATGGAGTTTATCCAGTGAGAGTGTTTGGGGAATAGTGCAATACTTATTTGTGATTTCTGCAGGTGTTGGACCGGTTTTTATTTTACGATGGTATTGGCATAAAATTACCGCGAAAGTTCAATTTATTGCGATGCTCTCCTCCTTGATTTACGCTAATTTGTATATTATCCTTGAAAAAAATTGGATTCAATTTGCTCAATTTTCAAATGACCTTTCTTTAAGGGCTAATTTGAATCCATATTTTTTCCAAGTCTTTGTTGTTACTGTTGCAGTTGTATTTACTTGGCTTCTTGTAGCTTTATTGAACAAAACTGACACAAAGCAAGCATTCAATCGCTTTGATGCCTATTCCAAGGGATTAGAAGCATTGAAAAGTAAATCGAATTGGAGTGCCTTTGTCTTCCTAGCCATTTTAATTGTGAGCTCAAGGATATTTTCATGGTACTTAGTAATTGGAGAATTTCTTATCGCTACAGCCTTTTCATTAATCATGTTGTTCTGTTTGATTTTATATGCCTACAGGCTGAAAAAGAATCAAGCTCAATTCGATGTTAAAACCTAAAGTAAACTATGCCTAAACCTAAACATGCAATTGATGAATATTGTATTCAAAGGCTTAAAAAGGAGATTCAACTATTTGTTGGAATTCAAGTAAATAACAGACCATCTTGTATGTCATTAAGTGAAGAATTGAAGGCTCATTATGGCTTGTCCGTTTCTTCTTCTACCATCGCGAGATTGTTTCTCAACGATACAGAACACCATCATTTTTACCTAGATACACTTGATAAATTTTGCAACTTGGTTCAAAAAGGGAGCAATTGGAATCAATATTGTGAATCTGTTCTGATTCAAAAGGATCAGGCTTTATCAATTGGTATTCACCACGAAATTGATTTTAGGAATACTTTGTTATACATCAACTTTGAATTTTCGGGATGGAAAGTTCTAAGAAATTATTTCGAGCGGCTCCAACCTTATTTGTATCATTCAAAATATCAGCATATTACTATGGATCTAGGTGGTGCTTTGCATCGTATAGCACAGAGTAACCATACATTCGAAAAAAAACTGTATAAGAATTTTATAGGTTTTGAGTCTGTTCGAAAAAGTTATTTTGAGTTATTAGCTGATCCGGAATTTAAATTGCCTTTCTATGAAGAGGGATTGGATTTGTATGGTAAAACAATTAATTATTCGCACCCAAATGCTTCAAATGATTTGTGTTTCTATTTATGTATGCTTTGTTTAAATGATGATAAGAACAGTGAATTGGATGCATTTATTGAACATCATGCAAGACTCGTTGATAATTTTAATCTTTTAAACGTAGTTGACTCAAACATACATCCTTTCAATATTGGGCGCTTATTGGCAGTAATATTGATTCATAATCGTAGATTCCAACCGGAGTCGTTTGATGCTTGCTTTGCAGATATAATTCTATTCATTAAGAGCAATTTAGGCAAATGGAATTCATACGAGAGAAGGATAATACTTTACTTTTTTGTTTATGGACTTTCTCGTTCCTCTGCCCCTCACCAGTTTTTTAAAGTTGTGGAGAATACTTTGGGATTTCATTTTCTTGATGGCAAAGACTTAAATGCTTCTATAGCTAATTTCCTTTACGGTAAAGATCCCAACACTATTGCTTGGTATAGAAGATGGGGGACTCTTTAAACTTGAACATACTTGAACAAATTTGATTTACATAGCACAACTATTTTGCACTTCTCTATAGAACTCAATAGAGAGGTGGTTCCCGAAAAGCCTATTTAGAGTAGGGATAAAATAGAATAGTCATGTCAGAAATCGTTGTCAACGGTCGAATCAAAATCAAAACATTCCAAGCGGAATTTTGTAAGAAATATCCATACTTAGTTCCAACCTTGCGCATGGAAGATGGAAGTGGGATCAATCATGAGCTAACAATTGCAAGTGCGCGTAGCCAGGCTAAGGGTTCTTATTCGCCCTCTGGAGAAGCAGAATTGTCTGTAAATGGGAATCTTACAGTTGGTGGTTTCGAAAAGCGTTTTAAAGAAGCATTTGGAATTGATTGTGAGATTCTATATCGCCTCAGCGGAAAGCACTATAAAACGAAGGATGATTATGATGCTTTGAGTCTTTCAGCCGCCAACAAAAAATTGGAAGATCGTGGTGCTGAAAAAATCGAAATTTAATTAATATGGGCATTTTTTCAAATTTCTTTGACAGGTTCAAAGCAGCTGATTTTGAGATTTCTCACAATAAAAAACTCAAAACAGTCCAAGAGGAGTTTATGCGCAATTTCGGGCTTAGCTTAAGGGTTTACAAAGGCAAAATGCTTGCTGATCCTGATTTAACATTTGCACAACTCAATCAGAGAACTTCAAAAAAGATACAAGCCAATATGGATAACCTTGAAATCAAAGCCAATATGGTTATCGGCGATTTTGAAAAACTTATCGATGAGCATTTTGGCTTAACTGTTCAAGTTGCCAATGAATTCAATACTTATTGTGTAGGTAATTCATACACCATTGGCCAAGCCGCAAGGAAAGAAGATTTATTGGATTGGTGTAAGACGCGAGGACACAAATCAATTGAGGCTTGGTTAGACTCAGAAGGATTTGATAGCCTTGAAGATTACTACAATAGGAATAAACCGTCCGAAAGCGATAACCCATAATGGGGAAGTGGGGTTTTTCCTTTTCATTAAACCGTTTATTGGGTATTACTTCCATTAAGCAAGGTATTGCTAGAAAAACAGGAATTCCAACCACTCGAAATGGGCTTTATTCGAAAATTGGCAGATGGATTATCCGCCTGATTTTCAAGCGCAATTAGTTGAATGAAAGCAAATAAATCATCAAGTACTTCAGGAAGCTCTTCCCTTAAACTGGCTTTGGTTTATTTGCTTTCATCTTTCTTGGCATCACTGGTATTTAGTGTTTTGGCCTTAAGAAGCAGAAGCAACGGTAATGGAGGTTGGGCATGGATTGTCCTATCAATAATATGCGTAATTGTATTTGGAACAATTTCTTATTCGCTGATTATAACATCTTCACCAACCAAAGACAGCGGATGGTATTATTTAGGCTGCAGTACCTTTTTTGCCAATGGATTGTCGGTTATTTTATTGATTGTAGCATTTTTTAAAAGGAAATAAATCATGGGTTTGATACAAGCGCTTATCGATGAGATTTTTCCTTTCCCTTCGCCTATAGAAATGCTCAATTTGCTTTCTGATAAAAAGGTTCAATACACTGTGCCAGTAGGATATGCCTTGCTAAACTTGCTTTTTCAAATTGTAGATTGTGTGTTTGTGCCCATCCTGTTTTTCTATTTTCTTGAAGCACAGAGCTTGGGTTTATTAAGGTTTGTTATACTTGGATTAAGTGGTTTTTCTTGGGCATTCTCATGGATACAGGCAATACGTTTTTTCCTTTTACCAAGCGATAAGTATTGTTCCTTTTCTGATCGTTTGCTAGGAGAAACAGCCATTGGTTATTTCTTAGCAGCTGTTTTTCGATTGAAGATTTCATATTCAAATTGATAGATGACAATGAAATCTAAAGGCAGAGCCAAGCTTCAAGAGAATAGGTTGAATAGAACCGACTTAGAAGAACATCATGATCAAAGCCAAGATCATGAGATTGATAGATTTGGGATGAAACTTATCAAGGGAATTGGTGTATTTGGTGTTATTCTTGGCGCTTTGATTCTCGTAGCTTTTTGGTATTGGCTCTTCAGATTATTGTACAATGCTTCCTGAATTCGTTATCCCCAATTCAATTGTTCAGATATTGAACCAGTATCTACTCGATGATGAAGTTGGTATTAATGAGGCATATTCAAGCTTATTGATAAATGCCGGGTCGCAGCAGCACTTTTCATATAGATCTGATATAGTCAAGTTAAGAGATCCTTTCCATAAACTCCTAAACTCCTATTCAATCCCACCAACCACAAATGCAATCGATTTACCTGTAATACTAGGGTCTTCAAACAACAAGCCAACCATTATAGTTTGCGCTATGGATTCTCTCCCGCCAGAACCCGATTCCCATCATTGGGCAAAAAACGGTATTTCACCTAATGACGGTATTCAATTGTGGATTCCATTTAGTCTTTGTGAACCGTGGAATAGTCCCAAAGGTTCAATGACATCTAACCTGAATTTCTTTAAGCCGCTCATTGAATCTTTCAATGTTTACGTGACAGATATCTATAAATTGTTTTTTAGAATCTTTTCCAATGGGATTTATTTAAGAAGCAACCAGATTCAAGATTATCAAAATCTTGTTTGGGGTGAAAATGGAAGTATCCACAAACAAATATTGAAGAATGAAATAGAGGTTTTAAAGCCTGCCGCCATTGTTACTTTAGGCAGTGCTGCTACCCATAAATTATTTGATCTATCTGAAGCAAAAAAGGGAATTAGCTCCAAATCTACGAGCAATTTAATTCCAGCGTTTCAAACTCCTTTTGGCATCCCGCATTACCCAATGCCACATATTTCGAATGCAGCAAATGGAGCTAAGGCGCACTTCATAAGGCAGTTAAAAATTTTAAGAAAGAATGGAGAAAGCCCAAATACTGTTATTGCAAATCATCTAATTCACTCGATTAATAATTCTTGAAATGAGCATCTCAATTACCGATAAACCCATCCAAACAGAGAAGGAAGATCTTCTTAAAGTTGGTCGATACACACAAGCATTAGTTAATTTTATTGTAAATAGCGAAACGCCTATTACAATTGGGTTACAGGGTGAATGGGGGACTGGGAAAACCTCTTTGATGTATATGTTAAGAGAGTCTCTTGAAAGCCAGAAAGTAGCTACATCATGGGTAAATACTTGGGAGTATTCCATGTTTCGGGGAGTTAACGAAACTACTCCTGCAGTCCTTAATGGCCTTGTAATAAAACTTAAAGAAAGCTGTGGAGATTTATGGACAATAAAAGATGAAACGGAAAACAAAATTAAAAAGATAGGAAAGTTTTTTGGCGCAATTTCTAACCAGGTAATTGCAAATCAAACGGGCGTCGATATTAAGAGTGCAGTGAGTGATTCAACAAACAATTCCATTGCCAGCATTGAAATTGCAGAAATCAAAAAGGATATTGCCGACTTGATTGAAAAGTTAATTAAAGATCCTTCAAATCCTTATCAACGCGTTGTTTTTTTCGTCGACGATTTGGATCGAATTCAACCTTCAGATGCTGTTGAAGTGCTCGAAGCCTTGAAAAATATTTTCGATATTCCGTATTGCGTGTTCATTCTTGCTATCGATTATGACGTAGTTGTGAAAGGCTTGGAAGGAAAATTTGGACCCAAAACGGAAGAAAATGAACGTGAATTTAGATCCTTCTTTGACAAAATTATCCAAGTCCCTTTTAGCATGCCAACAGGAGCCTATGATATTGATCACTTTCTGACCAATAAATTAAGTGCTCTTGGAGTAACGCCACAACTAAACCAACAGGAAAGCTACACTAAAGTGGTTAGAACGACAGTTGGCTTTAATCCTCGAAGCTTGAAAAGATATCTGAATTCATTTAGTCTTCTGAATTCCATCAGGAAAACCGAAGATCAAAATGAAGGAAGAAGTTCGAGTGCGGATCAAGAATTTATGCTATTCGCCTTACTTGGGATTCAGATTTCTTATCCTAAAATTTTCAGAATGTTGGCCCAATCGCAAGATTTCACCCAATGGGACGCTAAATTCGGTGTGAAATGTGGATTAGATTGGGACGATATTAATCAAAAGATTGCCAAAACCGGTGAGAATGAATTTACCGATGAAGATTGGGAGAAGGTAGTTTGGGGTGCTAGCCAATCAGATTCATACCTTAAATCCCGCGTTTTTAGCATATTGGAATTGCTCAACTTTCTTCGCGATAAGCTGAAAGGAGATCAATTAGCCGATTTAATGGAACAAGCTATGCAATATGCATCCATTACTGCTGTTGACGACAATCATGAAGTAAAGCAAGTGTTTTCCGGAAATCGAGTAAGATATACCAGTATCGATTCCTTTTTTGAAACTTTAAGGCAAAAAAAGTATTCTGAATCTTTAATTCAGTGTTTAGAATATTTGCACAACGAAGCACAGTCCATTTTTAAAGATGAATTGGAAGTCGCATTCACTCCGAATTTTCTCACTTTAGGTTGTAAAAGCCCTTCGAGTCGCAAACGAACATTTCTTTTTGCTGGACTAAAGAAAAGTCACTTGAAACTCGAGTTCCAAGGAAAGGCTTATGATATGAAAACGACATCCGATCTCAGCGCAGATTTGTGGAATGCGATTAAGGAAAGTTACAATGCTATTTCTGAAGTGAAAGTTTGATGTTAAGAGCTCTCGCTATTCTAATTCTATCATTATACTCTTTCATTCCAAACGTATTTGGTCAAATTGTCAATATTGAGCAAGCACGCATTCGTACGGATACAATAGGGTGGACAGGTCATACTGATTTGAATTTTCAAACAATAAAGTACGAGGAAGTTTTGTACAATGTTGGATTGAAAGGTTCTGCACAATGGAAAAATGAAAAGAAGCTTTGGCTGCTTCTTGGAGATGTCTCTTACGCCGCTTCAACCAATGAAGTATTTAATAACAGTGGCCTCCTTCACCTTCGATTCAATCGTAAATTAAACTCAAAAGTTAAATGGGAAGCATTCAGTCAATTACAATACAATCAATTATTAGCGCTGAATTACAGGCTTCTAAATGGCACAGGGTTTCGGTTCTCTATTGTAAATAAAGAAAGCACCAGGCTGTATTCAGGAACCTTATTGATGCAGGAGTTAGAGAATATCCGAGGTCTTTATAAAAATACAAGTGATTTCCGCTTGAGTAATTATGTCTCTATGAATTTGAATAAAAAACAATGGGCATATTCCAGCACAGTATATTTTCAACCGCGGCTTGATTTCTGGAAAGATTATCGGGTAAGTGGCCAACATACCGTTAGCACATCATTAGGCCATCACCTGCGGCTGAAATTTGAGCTCAGTCATTTCTATGATTCGAATCCACCTTTGAATGTTCCGAAAAGCACCGTGATGACAAACGTAGGGCTGGGTATTGACTTGTAGATTTCTTTGTTAAAACCTTAATTTTCCTTTGGCGATTAGCAACAAAATGAAGATTAAAAGAATACCTAACAAAATTATGATTAACAGTTTAATCCAAGAAAGAAGCAGGTATTCCCTATATTCTTTCTTGTAGAAGTCAGCATAATCTGAAAAGCCTAGAATTGTTAAAGATTTAATACCGCTTCTGATTTTAAACTTTAACTGAGAAGAACTCACTCCGTTGCTAATTGTATTTGATTTTAGCAAAATGAATGTTTCATCCAACCCTAATTTGATTTCCTCAAGTGTATTGCCGGATATTCCCTTTATTGTTAATTCCGGAGTTCTTTTATTAGGTGATTCAAAAGTGTTTTCTGCATCAATGATATTGCTTTGCTTATTTTCTATAGAATAAGGTGTTGACCAACCAAAACCAAATATCTTATTGCTGATCCATTTGCCGCTGTTTCTTCCTGTTTCACCCCAAAAACTTCCCCAAAAACGACTTCTTCTTCGTGTCATTCTAAAACAATTTTAGTACGATCTATTCTTCAATACATGATTGCAGAATTCATAAAAACAGACCTCACCATACTTTGCCATTTTCTCGAATGCATTGGGTAAGTCTCGCCTTGGAAAAGAATGCGCTAAGCCGGTCTCCAGTATTTTGTCGCGCCAATTCAATCTTATATAGGAGAAAGATAAACTCTTAAAGGTAATGCCTTTAAACTTTGCTTCTGGAGCTTCGAATTCAATAATTGGGTTTATATTTTTGTGATATAATCTGAAAAGCCTTTGAAAAACACGACTTCCAAAAAGAATATATTTTC
>CANHIS010000005.1 GCA_947460255.1 Bacteroidota bacterium | reverse complement strand
TCGCAAGAGCTTAAGAACATTACTGCTGCTACTGTTGAGTAAACCAGAACCCATCTGATTGTGCTCATAATTGAAAGGTGTTTCATGATAATTTATTTTTAAGTTGGTTGGTTTGTGATACTAATTATGGATTTCCGTCATCGTCATCGTTGTCATCATCGTTGTCGTCAGCTGTATCATCGTCTGAGTCATCATTGCTATCGTTAGAAGAATCATCGTTTGAATCATCGTTGCTATCGTTAGAAGAGTCATCGCTTGAGTCATCATTGCTATCGTTAGAAGAATCATCGTTTGAATCATCGTTGCTATCGTTAGAAGAGTCATCGCTTGAATCATCATTGCTATCGTTAGAAGAATCGTCGCCTCCTATAGTTCCTATAGTTCCTTTGTTTCCGATTCCTTGTACGGTATTCAAGTCGTCTTCTAAGAATAGCTCTTCTTTTTCGCAAGAGCTTAAGAACATTACTGCTGCTACTGTTGAGTAAACCAGAACCCATCTGATTGCGCTCATAATTGAAAGGTGTTTCATAATTGTTTGTTTTTAGTTGGTTTGTAAAGTTTGATGAGGCAAAATTGCGTCGTTAGGGGTCAACCTCCAATTCAACTAGTTCCTAAACTTATATCTTCAAGCCTATAGATGGGTATTTTTTAATTGTCGTTTTCTGCAACATCGCCCCCCAAAATTTAAAGTCTGTCCAACAAAAAAGCCGGCATATAAACCGGCTTCCTTTTAATGTGTGTGTTGGCTTTTTATTCTGGTTGATGGTATTGCTTCACCACAAACAAACGGCCTTGCTTATCTATCATGCAAAGCATATAAAAGCCTGCTTTATATTGCGTCAAATCAACTGTTGTATGTTGCTTGAAATCGGCAACAGTTCTGCCATCCGAAGCTACTAACCACAATTTCTTCACGCCTGCTTCAAAGAATGGCGCGCTGTTGAGATTCTTTAACGAAAACTGAGATTTCACCAGGGTTTCGAGTGCATCGTTTAATCCCACAACCGACGTGTCGGCCACATTTACGTTGATACTTAAGCTGTCGATAGCTGGTGCAGAATACGATGGCCAAATCACCACTATATTTCCACCAACCCTGAAATTATTAGGATTTATTGGAAAATCCAATACAGGTAAATTGACGCTTCCCAAAGCAAGTACTGATACCAATGATTGTGGCACCAAAACAGCAGGAGGCGTGGCGTCTGCAATCATTTTATCGGTAAGATACAATACGCTTAAATCCTCCTGAAAATCATCGTCATCGCTATCATTGTTTAATGTTACTTCAAGGTCGTAGTTTATTCCAGCTACGAAATTATACTCACATGGATCATCAAATCCGGTTAAGGCAACAGCTCTGATAATCTCTTGTGAGTAGAGAGAAGACTGAAGCAGGAGGCTTAGAAGCAAAATAAGGTTACGCATAATTTTTTCTTTTAAAGGTAAATAGTGTGCAGCAATCAAAGCTTGGCTATTTTTGACACAATCTTACAGGTTCAGATGCCAATATTACGACAGATTATTCAAACACTTTCTAAGGAAGAGGCGCGCGCATTCAAAATTTTCCTTAGTAGAATCCAAACACAAACCGATAGAAAGGTAGCCCAACTCTTCGATGCTTTGAGAAATAGCACCGATGAACACTTCGATGAAGAGCGTTTTGTAATGAAACTTTTTGGCACACCTAACCGAAATGCTTATTACCAACTTCGAAAACGCCTCCGCGACTACATCGATCGTAGTCAACACGATTTTATTTTTGGCAAAGAAGATATATATGTATTCCAATTGCTCACGCTCGGTCGGAATTTCTTCAAGAAGCAACAGTATTCCGTTTGTTGGGATTATCTCAAAAAAGCGCAAAAGCTCGCTGAACAACTTGAACTTTTCGAAGCCCAAGATTTAATTCTCAGCGAAATGATTCGTACCGCGATATTTATTCCCGAGATAAATCCAGAAAATCTAATCGAACAACGATCTGCTGTTCGAAAACGCTTACAAGCTCTCAACGAACTCGACGAAATCCTCACTGTTCTTGGTTATCGCTTGGCCATCTCTCAACAAACTGGTAAACAAGACAGCCAACTTGGACAAACACTCGAGGATGTTTTGCTGCGCTACCAACAAGAACCAATCTTAAAGGAAGACAACGCTTTGCGGATTCGGCTCATGGAAGGAATCTGCCAAGTGATGTTGCAAAAACATGCTTATCAGGCATTGGCCGATTACCTCAGTGCGAATCTTCCGCAAGCCATCTCCGATCGGATGTTTTCGAAAGCAAATCATGAAATACGATTGAAGCTTTTAACCTGGTGGACCAATGCGCTTTTCAAATCGAACCAGTTACAGGAATCGCTTCGTGTGGCCGCACTCCTCAAGAATGCGATGGAAGCTTACGACGGAATCCTGTCTGATAAATATTTCATCTTCTACAATTCGGCAATGGTTTACGCTAACACGGAGCTAAATATGCCCGAAGCCATTAGGATCCTCGAAGAAACGATCAGCAATCCCGCGCTCGAGAAACATCCAATGTATAGCTTGGTTGTGCACTTAAATTTGGTGCTGTGTCTTTACGTTTCTAAAGATCCACGAAAAGCCATGAAGGTATTGTCGCAACTTTACCTGCATCCTGCATTTTTGCAAACCGACAAAGTCTTTCGACTTAAAATTGGCATTACTGAGTTAGTGATTCGTGCTACACTCGACCAATGGGATAACATTTCACCACGTACCAATCAATTGCTAAAAGATGCAGCCGATCCTGAAATTGAACTCTTTGCCAAAGGAAAAATCACCAATTTCCTGCACATTTTGCAAGTTTTGGCAAAACGCGATGGTGAAATCAGCAAAAACGCACACCAGTTAATACAATCTTGGATTGATCAATATGCGGGAGATCCAGCTGAGGCCGATGTAATTAACTACTCAGCTTGGTTGGTAGATTGGTTCGAACAGACGAAATAATTATTCGGCTTCAAATGCCGACCAGCCTTGCGCTGTTAGCGGATGTTGCCCTCCACTTTTATCAATCATCACAGCACCTTCTGAAGCATCGGTCATGTGACCAATCACGGTGAGCAGTGCCGAATTTTTCAGTTTTTCGTAATCATCTTGTTTGATGGTGAACAGCAATTCGTAGTCTTCGCCGCCACTTAAGGCACAAACTGTAGGGTCGAGTGCAAACTCTCGCGCCATGTTGTATGTTGTAGGATCGATCGGAATTTTCTCCTCGTACAAGGTGCAACCTACTTGGCTGTTTGCACAGAGATGAAGAATTTCAGAACCCAATCCGTCCGAAACGTCAATCATCGATGTTGGCTGAATGCCCGATTCTGCAAGATATTCTACAATGTCGCGGCGCGCTTCAGGTTTAAGCTGGCGTTCCAAAATGTAATCGTTACCCTCCAAATCTGGCTGCGCACCAGGATGCTCCATGTAAACTGATTTCTCGCGCTCAAGCAGTTGAAGTCCGACGTAAGCCCCACCCAAATCGCCCGAAACGACTAACAAATCACCCTTTTGAGCACCGCTACGTTTCACGGCTTTGTCTTTATCTACCGAACCTAAGATGGTTAAACTTAAAATTAAGCCTGCACGAGAGGAGGTAGTGTCGCCACCCACCAAATCAACATTGTATGCTTTGCAAGCCATCGCAATGCCTTCATAAAGCTGCTCCAATGCTTCAACTGGGAAACGGTTCGAACACGCCAAACCTACAGTAAGCTGCTCTGGTGTTCCGTTCATTGCGTAGATGTCGGAGAAGTTTACAATGGCCGCTTTATAGCCCAAGTGTTTCAAGGGTACATAGGTGAGATCGAAGTGAACGCCTTCGAGCAACATATCAGTACTCACGAGAAGATCGCGGTTTTCGGCTGGTCGGATGATGGCTGCATCGTCGCCCACACCAGTAAGTGTTGCAGGATTTTGAGGAGCAAATCCTTCGGTGAGATGTTTAATCAATCCGAACTCCCCAAGGGTTCCAAGTTCTGTTTTCTTTGCAGGCTGCTGAAGCATATCAGGAATTGATTAAAGGTAAATTGGAAAACTGTTCACGGATTTCGTCCAGAACCGCCAAGATTTCATCGTAGCTGTTCAAGGTTACCAACTTCATCCGATAGTCTTTGAAATGTGGGATTCCTTTGAAGTAATTCGTGTAGTGGCGACGCATTTCGATGATACCCAAAACAGGACCTTTCCATTGGATCGATGCGTTGAGGTGGGTTTTGCACACACGCACGCGGTCGTCGATGGTAGGCGCTTCAAGATGCTGTCCGGTTCTCATGAAATGCTTGATTTCATTGAAAATCCAAGGATATCCAATGCTTGCCCTTCCAATCATCACACCATCCACTCCATATTGGGCTTTCATTTCTAAGGCCTTTTCTGGAGAATCCACATCGCCATTTCCGAAGATAGGAATTTGGATGCGGGAATTGTTTTTCACTTCTCCGATCAGGGTCCAATCTGCTGGCCCTTTGTAAAGTTGCGCACGGGTTCTTCCATGAATGGTGAGAGCCTGGATTCCAATATCTTGAAGCCTTTCGGCTACTTCTTTGATGTTCTTTGTGTTATCGTCCCAGCCCAAACGGGTTTTTACCGTTACTGGTAGATGGGTGCATTTCACGATGGCTTCTGTCATTTTCACCATCTTCGGAATATCCTGCAACAGCGCTGCACCTGCACCTTTACAAGCCACATTTTTCACCGGACACCCATAGTTGATGTCGATCAAATCTGGATTGGCTTGCGCGGCAATTTCTGCGGCTTCTCGCATTGATTCAATATCGCTTCCAAAAAGTTGGATGCCAATCGGGCGTTCGTATTCGAAAATGTCGAGCTTTTGCTTGCTTTTGGCGGCATCGCGAATCAATCCTTCGGAGGATATAAATTCTGTGTACATCATATCTGCACCGTACTCTTTGCACACCAAACGGAATGGTGGATCACTCACATCCTCCATAGGTGCTAACAAAAGCGGAAATTCACCCAGATCTATCGAACCGATTTTTGCCATGATTTTTAAAGCCCGCAAAGATAGTCATTAATCTACCACAGATTGAATTCGGACAAGCAACAGATTTCTCATCTTTGTTGCATGCGATTCAGCAACCGACCTGCACTTCTGCCTTTCCTTCAAAATGCCTCTGCCAGCATGCAACTCACCGCACTGTTGTTTATCTGCATCATCAGTGGTGCGATATTCATGTTTATCAGCGCAGCACTAGGATTGATTATTTGGAATCTACCCATCGATGCAATTGAACAGTATTCGAAATATGGTGATGCGGGCATCCAATTTTTGAAGTTTTCTCAATTGCTTACCTCGGTAGGATTGTTTGTAGTTCCACCCATTGCGTTCACGTATTTAAGCGGGCATCACCCATTCAAGTTTTTGAAGATGGATCGTCTTCCTTTGATGGTTTTGTGCTTTTCAGCGATGATTTTAATGTGGGTACAATTGCCTTGGATCAATGCCGTTGGCGCATGGAACAACAGCATTGTCTTGGATGGTCAGTTTGCCGAATTATATCAATCGTTGCGAGCCAAAGAAGATGCGGCCACTGCCATGATTGAAGCCTTTCTCGAAATGAATGGTCCGCTTCAATTGGTTTTTACGTTTTTCTTAGTGGCGATTGTGCCTGCAGTTGGCGAAGAAATGTTGTTTCGCGGCGTCTTGCAACCCGTCTTCATCAGGGTTTTCAAAAATCAACACGTAGGAATTTTCGTTACCGCATTTGTGTTCAGCTTCATCCATTTTCAGTTTTTCGGCTTCGTGCCTCGGTTGCTGATAGGTGTGTATTTGGGTTATCTTTTCGCATGGACAGGTAACATTTGGTATCCCATCTTAGCACATTTGGCCAACAATGGAATCGCCGTAATTGGCTACTACATGCTTCAACACAAGTATATTGAAGTAAGTCCGGATGCTATCGGAACTGGAGAAATGTCGGTGCTGCAATGGATGCCATCAGTTGTACTAACAATCGTAGGCTTGGTTTTATTCAAAAGGGCTGCAGGCAGGCTTCAACAGCCAGAGGTGGAACTTTCTGAAGTTGGCAATAATTCATCCGAAGGTCTTTCCTAAATTGCAGCATGAAAGTCGATTACATCGCGCTGTCGGTTCCAGTCTTTTTCATCCTCATAGGCTTAGAATTGCTGTGGTCGTTCATCAAAGGAGTGCGTTTGTATTCGCTCAGTGATGCCATTACCAATATTTCCTGCGGGATAGGGCAGCAGCTCACGGGGGCATTCTTCAAAACATTTTTGTTTGCTGGGTATATTTGGATTTACGAAAATGCCAGAATCGCCACCATCGAACCTGGCTTGATACATGGCATTTTACTTTTTGTTGGAGTTGATTTTTGTTATTATTGGTTCCATCGGATGAGCCACGAAATCAACGCCATTTGGGCAACCCATATCGTGCATCACCAAAGTGAGGAATACAATTTAACGGTAGCCTTGCGTCAATCGTGGTTTCAAGCATTTTTCTCCAATTTATTTTATTTACCACTCGCGTGGATAGGGTTTGATCCCATTACCACTGTAGCTGTTATTGCCTTCAATACACTTTACCAATTCTGGATTCATACCGAATTGATTAAGAACATGGGTTGGTTTGAGTGGATTTTCAATACGCCATCCCACCATCGGGTGCACCATGGAAGCAATCCCGAGTACATCGACAAAAACCATGGTGGAACCTTGATTGTTTGGGATCGACTTTTTGGCACTTTCCAAGCTGAATTGGTTGCTCCAGTTTACGGCATCACCACTCCGCTTAGAAGCTGGAATCCTTTTCATGCAAACTTCCACTATTGGAAAGATCTCATTCAACTATCGACCAAGACTTCCCGAGTAACAGATAAACTCAAGATTTTCTTTGCAGCACCGGGCTGGCAGCCAGCTGAATTGGGCGGTAGGCAATATCCGCAGGAAGTGAAAAGGTCGAGCTTTCAGAAGTTTGATGTGAAGATTTCAAATCCCGAAAAAGCATATGCGATTGCTCAATTTGCAGCTGTGTTGGGCTTTTCGTCGTTTTTGTTGTTCGAAATACCACTCAGTGGAACTGCGGTACTTTGGCCACTTATGACTTGGAGTTTACTTTCTATCGGAAGCATTGGTGCATTTTTAGAAAGACGAGATTGGAGTTGGATAACTGAAATTTCAAGATTGTTTCTCTTGGCTGCAGCGTATTGGTTATTGCCTTTAAAATTTAACTATTTGCTCATGCCATTTGTAAGCTATATCGTTATATCCTTCTTAGCTTTGTTTTTAGCGAAAAAACTAAGTTAAGCTTCAACTGAAGAGACGCAAGCCTATTCGAACTGTTATTATTGAAATGAACAATTGTGTAATGTTTTGTGAATAAAGTGTAGCAACATTCATTATCGATGCACGTATTAATTGATGGTTATGAAAACTCCGGAAATTCCCAAAAACGAATCGGAAAGATTACAAGCATTAGAAGCCTATCAAATTTTAGATACGCTTCCAGAGCGGGAATTTGATTCAATCACCGAGATCGCCTCATACATTTGCCAAACGCCAATTTCGCTGGTTTCACTCATCGATAAAGACCGACAATGGTTTAAGTCGCACCGTGGTTTAGATGCTACAGAAACTCCGCGTGATCACGCTTTTTGCGCACATGCCATCAACCATCCTGAAACTACTTTTGTAGTAGAAGATTCGCTCCAAGACGCGAGATTTTCCGATAATCCTTTAGTTACTGGCGATCCTCATGTACGTTTTTATGTTGGAGCACCATTGGTTACTTCCGAAGGCTTGGCAATCGGCACCTTGTGCGTGATTGATCATGAGCCGCGAAAGCTCAATGATGCTCAGCTAAAAGCATTGCGGTCGCTTGCCGACCAAGTGATTGCGCAACTTGAACTACGTAAGAAAATGCGTGAGTTGGAAGCATTGAGATTAACCTTACTCGAGAAGAATCACGAAGCAGAACGCTTTGCACATTTAATATCGCATGATTTAAAATCTCCGCTAAGAAGCATGGTCACCTTGAGTGAAATGATTTTCGAAGAGTCGGAAGGCAAGCTCAATGAATCGGCGGAAATGGGTTTGGTGCATTTAAAATCGAAAGCTGAGCATGCCTATAAGTTGGTGCAAGGTATTTTGAATCACTCCATCTCGGGCGTTGAGGCAATCCAGCCTGAAAAGGTAAACTTGGAAACATTTATCGATGAATTAATCAGGTTTTGTTCCCCACCATCCGATATCCATGTGATTGCAGATGTGCAAATCTCTGAAGCACATATGGATCCCACTTTGTTGCATCAAATCCTGCAGAATCTAATTAGCAATGCAATTAAGTACAACGACAAATCGGAAGGTTTGATCTATGTGCGTGTTTACCGAGACCAAGACCAGATCATTATAGAAGTTCAAGACAATGGTCCTGGAATACCCAAAGAGCAGAAAGACAAGATTTTTGTGATGTTTCAAACATTACATCACCAAGATAGATTCGGCGTAAAGGGCACAGGAATAGGCTTAAATACGGTGAAGAAACTTACCGAAGTTTTAAAGGGAACTGTTGAAGTAGTGCAGGAAGTGGACGAAGGCGCCACATTTAGGATTCGCTTGCCGTTGGCGTAACGTTGTACTTCCTAACGATGAGCCTTAGCGCACGTTCATAGGTGAAATAGCTCCACATCCAATCGATAAACACCACCACACGGTTTCTAAAGCCTACCAAAAGCATTAAGTGTAAGAACATCCAAACCAACCAAGCCATCAAACCACCAAAACTGAAGCTTGGTAAGTCGACCACCGCTTTGTTTCTCCCAACGGTCGCCATCGATCCTTTGTCGTTGTATTTGAAGGGCTTTTTGGGAAGTCCTTTCAGGGAGTTTTTAAAATTTTTCGCCAAGTTGTTCCCTTGCTGAACAGCCACAGGAGCTACCATTGGATGTCCTTTTGGCCGGTCGGCTGTGATCATCCCCGCGGAATCGCCAATAGCATAAATATGGTCGATGCCTTTAATCTTATGGAATTCATCCACTTGGAAACGACTCCCCACGGTGGAAGATTCTGGTAAACCCGCAATCAGTTGACCTTTCACGCCAGCTGCCCAGATAAGTGTTTTACTAGGAAGTTCGGAGCCATCCGACAAGACCACGATTTCATTTTGGTAGCTACTCACTGATACGCCGACTTTCACCACTACACCCATTTTTTCGAGGTATTGTTTGGCTTTTTCGCCCGATTGAGCGCGCATTCCGTTGAGGAGATTGGCACTTGCTTCCACCAGAAAAACTTCCATCAACTTCGGATCTAGCTCTGGATAGTCGTGCTTCATTACAGTATTTCGAAATTCAGCAAGCGACCCCGCTGTTTCAACACCTGTTGGACCGCCTCCAACCACCACAAACCGCAAGTGTTTTTTTTGGATTTCAACATCCGAAGTTCTTGTTGCGGCTTCACATTCCTCTAGCAAATCGCTGCGGAGATTGAGGGCTTCAGGAATGCTTTTCATTGGCATGCTGTTGCGCTCAATTTCTTTGTTCCCGAAGTAGTTGGTCGTCGAGCCAGTAGCAAGCACTAAATGATCGAAATCAACATTGCCAGCTTCGGTTTCGATGCGTTGTTGGTCTGCAAAAATCTGTTTAACCTCAGTGTGTAGAAAACGGAAATTCTTCTGTCCACGAAAAATAAGTCGAAACGGATAACCAATTGCATCTGCGCCTAAACCTCCTGAAGCTACTTGGTAAAGCAATGGCTGGAAGGTGTGGTAGTTGTTTTTGTCGATCAGTGTAATTCGGAAAGCTGAATTACGGAGTTGTTTGATCAACTCAATCCCTCCAAATCCTCCTCCAACCACAACAATGTGCGGCCAAGGGTTCATTTCAGTAGGGTGGAGATTCATGATGTCAAAGGAACGTCAATAAAGTTGAATTGTTCTGATTTAATTATTCAATAGGATCCTTGCCTTTGATAAGGAGTGATGCACCCGTTGTTAATAAAAGAGTGGCAGCAATAATCTCAGTTAATACACCAATTGAGAGTGTAAACAACTTTTTCAAATTGAAACTTTCGTTTACAGATTTACCTCTCTCCCTAACCCTCTCTCCACAGGAGAAAGGGGATTGATCAAGAATACCATGTGCACTAAGTTTAGTGAAGCATTTTGGGTTTCACCTTGAAGCATAGTTTTACGGGATGCTGTTCCCTCTCCCGCAGAGAGGGCAAGGGAGAGGTTTTCTGAGATGCATTGAGCAGATTAGATTAAACTAAAACTGTCAAGATGAGTGAAAAACTTTAACGATATGGAGATGCTGTTCCCTCTCCTGAAGAGAAGGCAAGGAAGAGGTTTTCTAAGATGCTTTGAGCAGACAAGATTAAACTAAAACTGTCAAGTTGATTGAAAAACTTTAACGATATGGAGATGCTGTTCCCTCTCCTGTGGAGAGGGCTAGGGAGAGGTATCAATTGTTAAGACACCAACGCAGCACTCTTCTTCTCAGCTAACTTCTCTTTCGGCACTTCTACCTTTACAGGATTGCTTACCAAGTTTTTCGTTAAGGCCAATTTCAACACATCTTTCATCTGTTGTACGTAGTGAAAGGTCATGCCAGTAAGGTAATCCTGGTTTATCTCATCTACATCTTTGCGGTTGTCTTCACAAAGGATGACTTCTGAAATATTCGCTCTGCGGGCAGCAAGAATCTTCTCCTTAATTCCGCCCACTGGAAGCACCACTCCACGCAAGGTGATTTCGCCTGTCATCGCCAATTTCGATTTCACCTTTCGTTGGGTAAACAAGGATGCCAAAGCTGTAAGCATCGCAATTCCAGCTGAAGGACCATCTTTCGGTGTTGCTCCTTCAGGCACGTGCACGTGGATGTTGTAATGGTTAAATACTGCCGGATCTAATCCTAAAAACTGCTCTGCATGTGCTTTGAGGTATTCCAAGGCAATCACGGCACTTTCTTTCATCACATCACCCAAATTGCCTGTTAAGGTCAACTTGCCTGTTCCTTTGCTAATCAAGGTTTCGATAAACAGAATCTCTCCACCAACTGCTGTCCATGCTAAGCCTGTAACTACGCCTGCCGTTTCGTTGTTTTCGTATTTGTCGCTGTGATAGCGGGCCGGACCCATTATCCTTGTAATGTCTTTCTCGTCGATGTTTGCGCTCACCGTTTCTTCCAATGCAATTGACTTGGCAATCGACCGCACCACTTTGGCTATGCGCTTTTCCAAGGAGCGAACACCCGATTCACGCGTATGCTCATCAATCAATTTCATGATGGCCTTCTTGGAGAATTTTACCTGCGTCTTTTTTAGTCCGTGTTCGGTAATCTGTTTAGGAATAAGATGTTGGCGGGCAATCTCCACTTTTTCTTCTTGAGTATAACCCGAAACCTCGATCAATTCCATACGGTCGAGTAGGGCAGGTTGGATCGTGTTGAGGTTATTCGCAGTAGCCACAAACATCGCGCGACTCAAATCGAAATCTTGCTCCACGTAATTGTCGTAGAATGTGCTGTTCTGTTCAGGATCAAGTACTTCCAGCAATGCTGAAGATGGGTCGCCGTGCGAATCTCTGCCTACTTTATCGATTTCGTCGAGTACAAAAACTGGATTGGCTGATTTGGCTTTGCGAAGATTCTGGATGATTCTTCCGGGCATAGCGCCAATATAGGTTTTGCGATGTCCGCGGATCTCAGCTTCATCACGAACGCCACCAAGCGACATCCGAACGTATTCTCTACCCAACGACTTAGCGATCGACTTACCCAATGAGGTCTTTCCGACGCCAGGAGGTCCATAAAAACAAAGGATCGGAGAACGCATGTCGCCTTTGAGTTTTAAAACGGCGAGGTACTCTATGATGCGTTCCTTTACTTTTTCCATACCATAATGGTCTTTGTCGAGTATGGCTTTCGCTTTTTTCAAGTCGAAATGATCGGTCGTGTATTCGTTCCAAGGAAGCTCCAGCAGCAAATCGATGTAATTGCGTTGCACCGAAAATTCTGCAGCATTGGGATTGATTCGCTGTAATTTATCGAGCTCTCTGTTGAAGTGTTTTTGCACAGCTTCACTCCATTTCTTTCCTTCAGATTTCTTTCTAATTTCTTCAATTTCAGCTTCGTGCACATTGCCGCCAAGTTCTTCTTGAATGGTTTTAAGCTGCTGATGAAGGAAATATTCGCGTTGCTGTTGGTCGATGTCGATCTTTACTTTGCTTTGAATCTGATTTTTCAGTTCCACAAGTTGAAGGTCGCGCGTAATGTGTTGAAGCACCATTTCGGCGCGTTGTTTCAGGTCGACTATCTCGAGTATCGTTTGTTTAACTGCAACATCAGCATTCATGTTCGATGAAATGAAGTTGATCAAAAACGAAGGACTTTCGATGTTTTTAATGGCGAAGCCCGCCTCAGAAGGAATGTTGGGCGATTGCTTAATGATTTGTAAAGCAGTTTCCTTCAAGGAATCCACCAAAGCTCCAAATTCTTTGTCTTTTTTGGCTGGACGAATCTCTTCGAATCCTGAAATTCGAGCCTTGAAGTAAGGTTCTTCTCGGGTAACTTCCTCTAATCGGAACCTACGTTTTCCTTGAATAATCACTGTGGTATTGCCATCGGGCATGCTAAACATCTTAATGATCATTGCAATGGTGCCCACTTGATTGAGGTCGTTCGGACCTGGATCATCTACCGTTACGTCTTTTTGAGAAACCACTCCAATCACCCGATCAGCCTTATTGGCATCTTTGATCAATTTGATGGATTTGTCGCGACCAACCGTGATTGGAATTACAACACCAGGAAACAGAACAGTATTCCGTAATGGCAGGATAGAAAGTTCTTCAGGGATGTTTTCGAGATTCATCAACTCCTCATCTTCTGAGGTCATCAAAGGGATGAATTCTGCGTCATCATCGATCAGATTCGAAAAGAGAGGATGGTCGAAAGTATGTTCGTTCATAAGAATGCTGTCAGAAAGTCAGTTGATGCCGTATATGCACGACAAAATCCAACGCTAAGCCTATCAGTCAATCGATATGCCAGCAGAAAGAAAGCGAAATAAAGTCAGATAATCCCTGAAAATCTACCGTTCTCCAGAAGTACTATCGAAAATGTGTTGCAGGATTTTTCTTTCGGTTTCGTCGAAATCCATGTGTCGGCGCTCCATCATCCGATTTGCTGTGTCGGCGGCTTGGTCGAAACGGTATTCGGTTATTGCACCAGCGCCACCCCAGCTAAACGAAGGGATAAAGTTTGGAGGGAAACCTGCGCCGTATATGTTAGCGCTAACGCCCACGACAGTTCCGGTGTTGAACATGGTATTGATACCGCATTTGCTATGGTCGCCCATCATCAACCCGCAGAACTGCAGGCCGGTGTTTACCATTTGTTGTTCGGCATAGTTCCAAAGTTTCACCGAAGCATAGTTGTTCTTCAGGTTCGAATTGTTGGTATCGGCGCCAAGATTGCACCATTCGCCAAGCACAGAGTTGCCTAAAAAGCCATCATGGCCCTTGTTGGAATAGCCTTGAATGACACAATTGCTAATTTCTCCACCTACGCGAGAATGCGGACCAATAGTGGTGGCGCCATAAATTTTCGCGCCCAGTTTCACTGCTGCTTCTTCGCAAAGGGCAAACGCTCCGCGGATGATAGAGCCTTCCCAAACTTCAGCATTTTTGCCAATGTAAATTGGACCGGTGGTGCTGTTTAAGATTGAGCAACTCACTTTAGCGCCATCTTCAAGGAAGATTCGATTGCCTAAAACGGTATTTCCTTCGGGGATTGGAGCGCTCTTACGACCTGAAGTGAGGATGTTAAAATCCCATTCTAAGGCCCCACCATTGAGGGAAAAAATATCCCACGTGTTTTTGATCTGATGGAATTTCGCGCTGTATGATACTGTTTGGTAGTTGGATGGATGTATTGAAAGGCTTCCCGAAGCGTCGAATGCAGCAATGGGCGTGTCGCCAGAAATCAGCATTTCTCCAGCTTTCAGGTTTCGGATGGCTTGAAAAAGGTCGTTGTCGGGCAGTATGCTTCCTGCAATCAGCAAGTTCGTTGCTTCTTTGTGAAGGGGAAACTTTGTTTGCAGATAGTCTTGTGTGAGAAAAGAAGCTTTTTCACCACTCAGCTTTTCCCACTTTTCTTTGATCGTTAGTATACCAATCCTTAGATCGGCTACTGGGCGCGTGTAAGTGAATGGAAGTAGATGATTGCGGCGATTGTCGTCGAACAGGATCAGATTCATAGGGAACAAAAATAAAAAAGCCCTTCGGTTGGGAAGGGCTCTATACTAGAAAGCTGAAAATTCTTATTGAATTTTGCTTTGGTGGCTCTTGTAACGTGTACGGAATTTATCAACACGACCAGCAGTATCTACCAATTTCACCTTACCGGTGTAGAATGGATGTGAAGATGCAGAGATCTCTAATTTGGCTACTGGATATTCATTACCATCTTCCCAAATGATTGTTTCTTTCGAGTCGATGCACGATTTGGTAAGGATTGTAGTTTCGTCAGACATGTCTTTGAATACTACTAGACGGTAATTCGATGGATGAAGATCTTGTTTCATGACTTCTTAAAAAGGGACGGCAAAAATAGGGATTAGAAAATAACTATGCAACAGTAAAATGAAAAAGTTTTTCAAATAGTTGTTTTCTGTGTAAATCTGCTCAACCAAGATTGGCTCGCAGGAATCATCCATTGGGTGAGCATGGTTAATCCAGAAGTTACTGTATTGTTGAAAATCATTGTGCCTGCATGAGCATTTCCTGCCTTCACAGAAGCTTCAAATTCGGTTGGTTTTCCGTATTTCAATTGATCTCCATTTTCTATCCAAGCCACTTGAAGTCTGTCGAGTAAAGTAATGCCCAAAGCTTCTTCGGTGTCTTTTACCCATTTCACCGATTTGTCGATCGAACAACCTGATGCCGCCAAGTGATTTTTATCCACTCGGATGATTACAAACAGCTTTTCTACCAACAAAACTGAAGCTTCAAGCGATTTTCCGTGTGTGCTCCAATTGGCTGCAAATTCAGCTCCCGAATCGAGCAGTGATTGTGCTTCTTGATCATTGAGAACGCGGTTGCTCTGGTAAATCCAGATGCTATCGTTTGGGCCAATCTTGGCTATTTGGGCGAGTATTTTTGCTTTCATTACAAATCGGCAGCTTGTGCAATAAGTTCGGCGATGTCGAGTACCTTCACTTGGTCCTCTTTTTCGGCTAGTTTAACGCCATCTGTCATCATAGTGTTACAGAAAGGGCATCCTACTGCAATAAAATCAGGTTTAACACTTAGTGCCTCCTCCGATCTTTCAACGTTTACTTCCTTGCTGCCCTGTTCTGCTTCTTTGAACATCTGCGCTCCTCCTGCACCACAGCACAAACCTTTGGTGCGACAGCGTTTCATCTCTACCAATTCTGCATCAAGTTTCGACAAAACATCTCGCGGAGCTTCATATACATTGTTCGCACGTCCTAAATAACAAGGATCATGGAAGGTGATTTTTTTTCCTTTGAATTGACCTCCTTCAACCTGTAATCTGCCTTCTTTCAAAAGTTGCTCGATGAGTTGAGAATGGTGAATCACCTCGTAATTCCCGCCCAATGATGGATATTCGTTTTTTAAGGTGTTGAAACAGTGCGGACAAGCGGTAACGATTTTTTTGATCTCATAGCCATTCAGTACCATGATGTTTTGCATGGCTTGCATCTGGAATAGAAACTCGTTTCCTGCACGTTTAGCTGGGTCGCCGGTGCAACTTTCTTCTTGTCCGAGGATGGCGAATTTCACCTCTGCGGCTTGTAGGATTTTCGCAACTGCCTTGGTTACTTTTTTGGCGCGATCGTCGAAACTACCGGCACATCCCACCCAAAAAAGAATTTCTGGCGTATCGCCTGCATTGATGTATTCTGCAACTGTTTTAACCTTGAGTTCCATCTTGAAGCTGGAATTAAATGCTGTTTAGATTCAATTATTCTTCTCTCCAATTAGCGCGATCGCTAGGTGAGAATTGCCATGGCGCACCGTTGTTTTCCATGTTGGTGAACATTCCTGCCAATGATGCTGGAGGAGCGCTTTCTTCCATTACCAATTGTTGGCGCAGGTTAACAATAATGTCGACAGGATCAATATTTACAGGACATGCTTCAACACAGGCGTTACAAGTGGTGCATGCCCAAAGTTCTTCCGGAGTGATATAGCTATGCAGCAACGATTTTCCGTCATCCATGAAAGTGCCTTTGTTGGCATCAATGTTTTTACCCACTTCTTCCATGCGGTCGCGGGTTTTCATCATGATCGCCCGTGGACTTAGCAATTTGCCCGTGATGTTGGCTGGACATTCGGAAGTGCATCTTCCGCACTCTGTGCAAGAGTAAGCATCCATCAGGTTTTTCCAACTCAGATCTTGGATGTCTTTTGCACCGAATTTTACTGGACCTGCAGCTTCTTCCATTGGCGCTGAAGGATCGAGCATGAGTTTCACCTCGCGCGTAACGGCTTCCATGTTGGGCAGTTCGCCTTTAGGCTTGAGTTTCGAGTACCAGACATTTGGAAACGCCATAGCAATATGCAAGTGCTTTGAGTATGGCAGATAGTTCATAAAGGCAAGAATGCCGATGATGTGGAACCACCAAGCAAAGCGCTCATAGATCACTAAACTCTCCACCGACCAGCCTTCGAACCAACCTGTGATCAATCCTGAAATCGGATATGCACCATAATCTCCGTAATGTGCTGCACTCTTGGCAACTAGCACTTGATCGGCGGCGTTCATGGTAAGGAATGCGCCCATCAAAAGGACTTCGGTAATTAAGATGATGTTGGCGTCGTTTTTCGGGAAGCCTTTGAGGTCGTCTTGGCGGAAACGCTTGATATAGATGACGTTTCGACGGATGTAAAATGCTACAACGCCCACCAATACGAGGAAGGCGAGAATTTCGAAGGAGGCGATCAAGAAATCGTAGAAGCCACCTAAAAATGGAGCAAACAACCTGTGTGTGCCGAGGATGCCATCAAGGATGATCTCAACAATCTCGATGTTGATGATTACAAAACCTACATATACAAAGAGATGCAATATCCCCGGAATCGGGCGAACCATCATTTTCGATTGCCCAAGCGCAACACGAACCATGAGTTTCCAACGTTCAGCTGGATTGTCGTTTCGGTTGAGGTCTTTGCCGAGTTTAATGTTGCGAATGATCTTGCGAACGTTGATCATGAACAGGGAGATGCCTGCAAGGAAGATCAGCGTGAAGATAATGTTCGGAAGAATTGACAACAGGATGCCTGTGTGGTGCATACGATCCGTGGTTTATAGCTCAACAAATATATGAGAAGGGTGTTTTGATGCGCTAAGAATTATTTTTTATCGGATTTGTCTTTTCTTCCAAAAACCGAAAAGTGGATGTAGCGCTTTGGATGTAGCCTCAAATCTTCCAGCAGCAAGTTTAAGCTGTTGGTACTTGTTTCGAGGTTTTTGTATAAGGAATCATTTTTGGCCAATTGCCCTAGCGAGCCTTCTCCTTTTTCGATCCCACCAAGCACATTGTTTAGGTGCCCTACAGCCTGTTGAAGATCGGTCATGGTTTGTTTCACATTGCTTTTCGCCACATCATCGGTGATTTTGTCGAGGTTGGTGAAGATGCCTGTGAGCTTATCGTTGTTGTTTTTGAGGTTTTCGGTGATGGATTTCACGTTGCCGAAAATGGCTCCCAATTTTTCGCGTTCGCTGGTGATCAACAAATCCGCTTGGGTGATGGCGTGTTCAAGCTTAAGCACCGAATTGTTCATGCTCTCGAAGCTATTGGCTAAGCCGTCTTGTGTTTTGCGGTTAAATACGTTGTTAAAACCGTGCAGCACTGTATCGATAGAACCAGCGAGGCTTTCTACTTGTTTTTTGATAGGAAGAATGGCGTTTTTGATCTCGTCGGTGATGCCCATTTCGCGCACTGCAATGAGAGTGTCGCCAGATTCTGCAAGGGTTTGAGATTTTCCTAAAGTGAGCTGCAAAGTTCTCGTTCCCAAAAGATCGCTCATGATGTGGGCCTCAGAATCTTTTGGAAGAATTACGTTTTTTTCTGTGAGTACAAGTTTTACAACTACACGATATGAATTTGGCGCAAAATAAATCTTGTCGACAACACCTACTTGAAAGCCATTTAGCTGCACCGACGCAGAAGGCATGAGTTGATCCACATTATCGAACACTGCGTAAAAAGTTCTCGATTGAGAAAAGATGTTTTTGCCTTTGAGGTAATTGTAACCGATGTAGAAAATGAGTAGCCCAAGAGTAACTACAATTCCAACTCGGGCTTCTTTAGATATTTTTGTTTTGATGGTTTCCAAGTGTGTTAGGTTATTGGGAAGCTTTGGCCTCCTGAAGTGTAATTCGTTGGTTGTTTTTAAAGGCTACTACAAACGCATCTGCAAATCCTGCTTTTTTCATTTCAGCCTGCAATTTAGTGGCATCTTCAAGTTTATCAAACTTCCCGACGGTATATTTAAAGGATTTGTTTTGTTCGTACTCCCAAACATCCTCTCTTCCTTTGAATACAGAAGATTTGAGCGATAATTTTTTCGGAGAGTTGTGAATCTGTACCCGGTAAGCCACCCGATTGCTGTTTTCAGTATCCTCTTTTGGTGTTGATGGGTTATCAGGTTTTTGATACACCGGAAGATCTGCTGGTTTCTCTGGATCTTTCGGCTTCTCTTCTTTGCCTGTTGCTTCGCTCTCTTTATCAGATCCTTCCGAAAGATTTCGGGTATCGTTCGAGTCATCAACCCAAGATTTGTACTGTTGGAAAGCTTTCAAAATCGAGAACGCCATTTTGTTTTGGCCTTCAGCCGATTTGAGATATTTCTCTTCATCGGCATTGGTAAGGAAGCCTGTTTCGATGAGTACCGATGGCATCGTGGTTCTATACAACACGAGGAATCCAGCTTGTTTCACACCGCGGTTATGTCTTTTAGCTGTGTATTTAAACTCATGCTGTAGCTTCTCAGCAAAGAACAAGCTTTGATACAAATATGCATTTTGGTAAAGCGAGAAAATAATGTGCGCTTCGGGCGAGTTTGGATCGAAACCATCGTATCGCTTTTCGTAATTATCCTCCTGAAGGATTACAGCATTTTCTCGGCGTGCCACACTCAGGTTATCGTCGGTTTTATGCAAACCCATCACAAAAGTTTCTGCACCAAATGCCGCTTTGGGCCCACTATTACAATGGATGCAAATAAACAAATCGGCCTTGTTTTCATTTGCAATTTGCGCGCGGCGGAAGAGTTCTACAAACACATCAGTTTTACGCGTGAAGATCACTTTCACATCAGGAAAATGCTGTTCGATGAGTTTTCCCAGCTTCAATGAAACAGAAAGTGCAACATGTTTTTCGTAGGCCGATGAACCGTGGCAGCCACTGTCATGTCCTCCATGTCCCGGATCGATCACCACGGTGCGCACCTTTTTTTCGCGACTTTCGGCGCCCGTTGAGGCCTCCAATGGCCACATACTCAACAGGAATATTGCTGTGAGAATGCTCATGAAGCCGGCAATCATTAGTCTGTTATTCAGGCGTTTAAGCATTATTATTAAGTTCTTGACTTATCCAGCCGATGAAATAAATTAGATTTGCACCCGTTTCTACCACGGCTTTACAAAACTAAATCCGGGTCCACTTGAGTTTCTAGTAGGTGTTAAAACACTTAACAACAGTTTTATTCACATTATTGTGGGTCTTTGTATCAGACCTTCAGGCCCAGAATTCCGAAGAATCTGCCGCCGACTCCTCACGTCGAGACAGTTTAAAAACTGGATTGCCAGCTTCGCCCGATGCCCTTGATAGTGATGTGATTTATTCAGCAACCGATTCGATGCGGTTCGACCTTGAAGAAAAGAAGATTTACCTCTACGGAGAAGCAGATGTAAAGTACGACAAAATCCACCTCCGAGCCGATTACATCGAAATCAACTGGGAAACCAATATCATTCATGCCGAAGGGCGACCAGATTCAACAGGTAAAATCATTGGGAAACCCGAGTTTTCTGAAGGATCGCAGAATTTTAAGGCCTCTCGAATGGACTATAATTTCAAAACCAAGAAAGGCAAAATCGCTGAGGTGTATACCACGCAAGGGGATGGATTTTTATTGGGCGAAAGCGTGAAAAAAAACGAGTTGGATGAGTTTTATGTGAAGAATGGAAAGTTTACCACGTGTAACTTACCCGAACATCCGCACTTTTACATCAATGCCTCAAAAATCAAGGTAATTCCCGACAACAAGATTGTAACCGGACCAGCCAATTTGGTGATCGAGGAAATCCCCACACCACTTGTTGTGCCTTTCGGGATTTTCCCAAATACAACCGGACGAAAATCTGGAATCATGTTTCCTGCCTATGGTGAATCTCCTGGATTAGGGTTTTTCCTTACGGATGGTGGCTACTACTTCGGAATCAACGACCATTTCGATGCTTCCATCAGAGGCGATATTTATTCCCGTGGAAGTTGGGGATTGAAAAGTGGCCTGAATTACAACTATCGTTATAAATTTAACGGTGGTCTTGATCTTCGGTATGCGACCATTTTACAAGGAGATCCAGAATTGTTGGGTTCTTCCATCAACAAGAGTTTTTTCATCACTTGGCGACACAACCAAGATCCTAAATCTCGGCCCAACTCAAGATTTTCGGCCAATGTAAACGCAGGTTCTTCCGACTATAACCAATTGAACTCCTTTAATACCAATAACATTGTTGCCAATACATTTCAATCGGCAATTACATGGACGAAAACCTTTAGTCGTTTACCGCTAAACTTGAATGTTTCTGCTGGCCACAGTCAGAATACGCAGAACCGTATCATTACAGTTACTGCACCGGAACTTCAGTTAAACATGAATCGGATTTACCCTTTCAAGAGAAGGAATCCAGTGGGAAAGCAACGCTTTTATGAAAAGATCGGGATTACTGGTACGTTGCAAAGCAGAAACACCATTTCTCAACCTGATTCGATATACTCTCGTCCGGGCTTGGCCCGAAAATTCAACAATGGCGTGCAGTTTCAATTACCAATTGCCACCTCATTTCAAGTGTTTAAGTACTTTACTGTTACACCGTCGATAAATGTTACGGGTCGTGGTTATTTTAGCAATATCGACAAACGTTTCGATGTTGACTCGCAGGCTGTTGTGACAGATACAATTAGAAAGTTTAGTCAGCTGTGGGAATACAATGCTTCGGTGAGCGTTAGTACACGTGTGTATTCATTTTTGAAGTTGGGGAAAAACACAATCAGGCACGTTGTTACGCCACAAGTTTCCTTCAGAGCACAACCCGACTTTAGCACGCAAGTGTATGGATTTTATGGCGCCGATGGAACGATTGATTCTTATTCTCCATACGAACAAGCCATTTATGGACAACCCTCAATTGGTCGCCAAGGAACGGTGAGCATTGGGTTGAACAATAACCTTGAAGCAAAAGTGAGATCGAAACGCGATACCACTGGAACAGGGTTAAGAAAGTTGGTGCTTCTTGAAGTCTTTAACATCAATACAGGATACAACTTGGCTGCAGATTCATTGAATTGGCAGAATTTAGCATTCAATGCCCGAACCAGATTAACCAAGAAAATCGATTTGGTTTTTAATTCGAGTTATGATTTCTACACTTTCGATACCACATCGAAACGTAGGGTTAATCGCTTTGAGTACTACGAAACAGGCCGGCTATTGAGGCCAATAAACACAAGTTTGGCCATCAACGCAAATTTGGCCTCAGGTTCACCAAAAGGAACGCCAAAGGCTGACGATAAGTCAGCACAAGCAGATGAAATTCGTAGAAATCCCAATGCATACATAGATTTTAATGTGCCTTGGAATTTGAATGCAGGATTAATCGTAAGCCGCAATTTCTCTAACAATAAGGAAACTCAAAGTATCATCCTCAATTTTAACGGCGACATATCGATTACTGAGAAATGGAAAGTGGCATTCATGTCGGGCTATAATTTTGTAGAAAAAGAATTTACCTTCCCTAGTATCGATATTTACCGCGATTTACATTGCTGGGAAATGCGGTTCAATTGGATTCCATTCGGGATAAGGCAGAGCTACAACTTCTCGATCAATGTAAAATCGGGCATGTTACAGGATTTGAAATTGAACCGCCGCCGACAGTGGTTCGACATCCAGAACCAGTAAGTCTTACGATTGAACCCAACCCAATTCAGGATTCCAAGCTTTCAGGATGCCCGTTTTAATCACTGCCCTGTCTGCAATAATGATGTTCTGAGGCAGATTTTTCAATTCTCCTTGAACGCAGTAATGGCCGTGTACCAAAGGCGTTTCGTATTCTTGATAGGTTCTGAAAGCACTATAAAATGATTCGGGCAAACTTAAAAATCCGATGCCAGCAAGGTGTTTATCGTCGTCTAGGAACAACGTTTCCTGAAGTGATTTTTCCACCGGATCTTCCCAATACCGTATTCTTGGAGCGTGTTGAGAACTTAGATTAGCACCTGGGAATAATTGTGCAGTATCGAGGTAAATGCTGATGCCGAAGGTAAGTACATGGAGCGCTTCCGTTAGTGCAGGATCTTCACCGAGCCCCATCCTTAACCAGTGTTTTTCGCCAAGAGAAAAGGTGCCATTGGTGCGTTCGCGAATCAATTCAATTGAATCGGGGTCGTAACAAGCATGTACCAAATTGAAGTCTCGCTCTTCAACCACAACAGGCAACGACCTTAGCCATTGCAGCATTTCGTCGAGCTCCTCTAGGCGATTCCCAAATTCCTGCATGGTGTTCTGGAGCAGCTTGTTCCAACCATTTCGATTGGGCATTGTGTACTGTTTGGTGCGTGGATCTTTTTGGTGGTAATTCAGAAAAATCACTTCATGGTTTCCTGGAACTGCAATGGCATCTCCGCTCTCAACCATGGCTCGAACAATCCTCAAACATGCAAGATTTTCGAAACCTCTATTGATGAAGTCGCCCACAAAAGCTGCTTTAAGATTTGGATGGCGAAAGCTCTCCCCGAAGGGCAAGAAACCAGCATTGCCCAACAATTTTTTGAGCTCCGAGGCATGGCCGTGAAGATCGCCAATGAATAAATAATTGGTCATACAGCGCGATTTTTTACTTTGAGATATTGGAGCCACTCGTAAAAAACACTCATGCCCAAAATGCTAAAAAGCAAACACAATAAGTAGCTCAGTGTAATTACGTACAATGAACCGGTTTTGCAAACGAGCACAAATGCCCAAGCAATAGCAGCCATGATGGGCAAAGGCAGTGTTCTGTATCTTAAGTAAGCCGATCGTGCTTTTAGCCACGATGCCGTATTTCCTGGTTGAATAGATTGGTTAAGTTTTTTCGCAATTGGCTTCATGAACCTGTGATACAACCAATAAACTCCTGTAAAAACTACCACAGGCGGAAATACCAAAACCAACACCATTAAACCCAAAATCGACATGCTAAAAAATGCAACAATGAGGAAAATAGAGCCCCATAAAAGCCTGATAAATAGAATGAAGCCATACATGAAGCCACTCATTTGATCTTCTCCAGCAAACTTTTTTTCGAATAGCTTTTCGTACATTTTTCCCATCCAGTTCCCTGGAGAAAACCTTCCCTCGCCCAAGTATTTTCTCAGCAGCTGCATGCTCGAACCTTTACCTGCTAGGTGAAACAGTTTCACCACATTGTCGAGCTCCTTAATCAGCGGATGCTCCATAATGGTGGGCTGAACTGGCGCTGGTCGCGGATGTGAGCGTCGAACGACTCGGATGGTTCTTCTTTCTGGACCAGGATGATTAATCTGTTGCTCAGAAAGCGACATCAATAAATCGGACGCTTCACGAATTCTTAGGAATTGTTGAGCTGCCAATTCGCGCGATTGGTCGTTGAAGTGTTTATCGGGATGAAATTCTTTTGCTTTCATCCTGAACGCTTTCCGAACATCATCGTGTGTTACAGGCGCATTTAGATGCAAAACAGAAAGTGCTTCTCCGATGGTCATCTTCATAAAAACCCTGCGTTTCGGGAATTGTTGTGTTTCTGCAGGGCTGCAAATTTACACTACCTTTCGGCAATCATACCAATACAATGAAGCTTACGCCTGCAAAAACCTTAAGTGAATTGTGCGAACTGATCGGGGCAACCTATTTTGGGCCTGCAAACCATCTCATCAGCGGCATCAACGAAATCCATAAAGTAGAACCCGGAGACCTTTCTTTTGTAGATCATCCGAAGTATTACGATAAGTGTCTCAATTCTGCAGCCACAACCATCTTAATTAACAAGGAAGTTGCTTGCCCTCCGGGGAAGGCGATCATCGTAAGTGATGATCCGTTCAGAGACTACAATTATCTCGTTAACTTTTTCAGGCCTTTCCAACCGGCAAGCGGGATGGTTTCGCCAACTGCTAAAATTGGAAGCAATACCATCATTCAGCCGGGCGCTTTTGTTGGAAACAACGTGGTGATTGGTGATGATTGTTTGATCCATCCCAACGTTACGATTTACGATCATACCGTGATTGGAAATCGTGTTGAAATTCATGCAGGAACAGTGATTGGTGCCGATGCATTTTATTTTAAACGTCGTCCTGAAGGGTATGATAAAATGCGAAGCTGCGGCCGCGTTGTTATTGGGGACGATGTTGAAATTGGCGCTTGTTGCACCATCGATAAAGGCGTTTCGGGCGATACTGTGATTGGCCGTGGCACCAAGTTCGATAACCAAATCCACATTGGACACGATACCATAGTTGGTGAAGATTGCCTCTTTGCTGCTCAGGTTGGTGTGGCTGGTGTTGCTACCATTGAGAATCGTGTGATTTTATGGGGACAAGTAGGCGTATCGAAAGACCTAACTATTGGCGAAGGTGCCGTGGTTTTGGCTCAATCGGGCGTTCCGAAATCTCTTGCTGCTGGTCAAACGTATTTCGGATCGCCTGTTGGTGAAGCAAAATCTAAAATGCGAGAAATGGCCTATGTGAAGCAAATTCCAGATATTTTGAAGGAGCTAAAAAAATAAATGCACAACAACTTTTAACCTACATTTGAGTTTTACTGAAAGACCAAACGGGCTTTCAAAATGCTTGGAATCGTGATCGAAACACCTGCAAAATCAACAGACCAGCGCTACAAAGATCAGTTGTATGCACTGCTGCAGGTTACTCGTGCAATAAACAACAACACTGCTGCTAAAGAGCTTTTTAGCATCTATCAATACATTCTAGAAACTCAACTCGGATTCACTAAAATCGCTTATTCATCTTTCGACGAAATTTGGAGATGGCCCATTTGTTTCAATTCAGAATACGATACTGCCAGAATAAACCCTGAGTTGGACTTAAAAAAATACCACGAACTCACCATTTTAGATGAAGATGAAACGCATCCACATTTGGCTTCGTTTGATGTAATTATTCCAGTTGAACACAAAGGCAAAGCACTTTCGTATTTGCTCATCGGTGATTTGGATCGATCAACAGTTCGAGAAGAGAGAAAGTCTGATTTAGAGTTTGTACAAACCATCAGTAACGTAATCGCTGTAGCTATAGAGAACAAACGTTTGTTCAAAGACAACGTGCAACAAGAAATGTACAAGCGCGAACTTGAAATGGCTCGCGAGGTGCAATCGATGTTTATTCCTTCCTCGCTACCATTGGATGAACATTTCGATTTTGCAGCATTTTACAGGCCTATCCGACAAATTGGAGGCGATTATTACGATTTCATCCGGCTCAACGATGAAGAGGTGATTTTTTGCATGGCCGACGTTTCTGGAAAAGGTATTGCAGCGGCACTTTTAATGGCGAATTTTCAAGCCTACTTGCATGCAAGGGTTGGTACAACTTCCGACTTGCGCGTTATTGTGACAGATCTCAACGACAGAGTGGTGCAAAGTGCAAAGGGTGAAAAGTTTGTTACCTTCTTTATTGCAAAATACAATACCACAACGAGGACCTTATTTTACATCAATGCAGGTCACAACCCTCCTGTTTTATTGTCGAACGGAGAAACTTCTGTTTTAAACTGCGGCACGACAGGTTTGGGAATGCTCGAGAAGCTATATCGGTTAGAATCGGGCGAATTAAAAATTCATCCAGATGCCATGCTTCTTTGTTACACCGACGGATTGGTTGAACAAGAAAATGAAGGAGGGCAAGATTTCGGAATCGAGCAGTTAGAATCTTTGTTGAAGGAGCATCAAAAGTTGACGCCAAGCGCATTCAACGAAATGCTGATTAATCTTTTCACCACTTACAAAGGCGATCAGCCTTACTTAGACGATATCGCTCTGCTCACTTGCAGATTTTTTTAGATCGGCCTTCTTCTCCTTTTTGTGGTGATAAACATCCAAGGCAACTAAAATAGCAATCATCGACCAAAATGGCGCTGATGCTTTATCCTGATCCAAGAAATTGTTCAAGAAACCATGAAGGAAATAGGTAAACAATCCAATTAAGATTCCTATGGCAAGAAAGCGAATTTCTGCACGATCGCTTTTTTGATAAACCCTCGTTCCTGTGACAATTGATAATATTACGATCATCAACATACCTAGCGTCCCTAAGATGCCTTGTTCGGCCATTGGTCCTAAATATTCGCTGTGTGCATTTCCTAACGAGCCTGCATTGGTGCTCACATAGGTAATTTCGGTTGACCGTTGAAACGGTGCATACTTAAATTTGTAAGTCCCCGGACCAAATCCAAACAAAGGTTCTTTTTTAAACATCCTAACAGCCGAGCTCCAGCGGTTAATCCGTTCTAAATTCGATGCATCCGATTTTATGTTTGACACCGACTGTAAGTGTTCGGCAAGGTCTTGAGATGAACTTTGTTTGTTTCTTCCAATTTTCAGCATGATTTCATCTTGGTAATAGAAAGCCCCACAAAGTGCGAGGAGAAATCCTGCGAAAACAATCTTCCAATTAATTTTTAATAGGTAGATCAGGTAAATACCGTATGCCCCAGCCACACTCAGCCATGCAGCACGGGTGTAAGAAACCACAATTCCGATTAAGATAATCGTGAAAAACCCGAACGAGAAAAATCGGTATTTGGGGGTGTAGCTTTTATCGAAGCTAAATACAAACATGATTGGCAGCATCATGGCAATCACGGCACCATAGATGGTATGATCCTTAAAAAAGGGCTGCATCACCCAATAAAGCGCGTTTTTATCGATGTTGTAATTGAAGAATTGAATCACTGAGTAAATAATCACAATACTCAGCGGAATTGTGAAGAGCCAAATCCACAAGCGGATGTTTTCGACCTTCTGAAATATCTGAGTAGCAATAAAATAGAAGCAGGTAACAAACCAAAGTCTAGCCATGAAAAACTTCAACGAAACCAAAAACATCGTTGATGTAAGTGTTGTAAAGAACATCCAAACCAAATGGAAGATAATGGCGAGCGTTACTGGATGGCGTGTGATTCGTTTATCAAAGCCTCCTTCAAAGAGCATCTTAAAAAAGAACACCAGCATCACACCGAACAGTAGCGGTTCGGTTGGTAAGGTGAGGGCCGCAAATTCGTTGAACTCGACCGTTAAAGAAAGTGGTGTAAAAAAGAGAATGAAATAAACCAGCTTATCGATCGCCATTAAGGCCGACAATATGATGAGTAGCACCAAAGGAATGGCTGGCAGGAAGTAAAATTCTTCCGTAAGCAACCAGCAATTGATCGCAACAAAAGCTGCAACAATGCCGAAGAACCAGTTGTTGAACCGGCTCGAATCTTTGGTGTCGAGTAAATTAGCCAACTTTGATATTGCTACGCATTCTTCGGATATTCTCGAGAATTAGCACAACAACAATGGCCAGCAGAAAGGTTGAGATTGTTGAAACAACAACAATTAACCAACGAATAGGATAAGTTTTCTTTTCTGCAGGCTTGGCCAAATTCACAATGAACTTGTGTGGGATTTTATCGGTTGCATCAACGCGAGCCTCTTCATACTTGGTTTTAAGCATGCTGAGATTTTTTCGATCGTGCTCCATATCTTGCTCAATGGCCATCGAAAGACCACCGTATTTAGCAAGAATTGCCATTTGTTCATTGATGATTTTTACAGCACCAGTGTTGTTTGCTAAAAGTGCTTTACCGTAAGCCTCACTTAATCGCTCCACTTGCGAAGTGTAGTCCAAAACACCCAAAGATCTGAGCCTGTTTAATGTGTCTTCTCGAGCTAATAGGTATCTTTCGAAATCACGATATTCCTTCTCGACAATCGACAACGCTTGGCGGGCACGTTCGTGTTGCATTCTGGTTTTAACAGTGTCGAGCAGTGCTGCAATTTCATTGGCGATAGTTGCTGCAAGCTTTGGGTCTTCATCCAGAACATCAATCCTAACCGATAAATATTCGGTGCGGTTGAACGAAATGTTTTCCTCAAACTTTTTGTTCAATTTGGTCATCGGATAGTCCGAATCTTTGTCGATTCGATAGTGATCAATCAAATTAAACTTTTCAATCACCCGTTCCCGAATTTCGTCGGAGTTCAAAAGCTGAAGCATTTGTTCAACTTGTTCTTCCTCTCCAAACTGAAGGATGTTTTCCTTTTCGAATTGATTCTCGCTCAAAAGAGATTTCGAAATCGAACTGTTGGTTGTTGGGAAAAGAATTACAGCCGACTTGAACTTCGGTTTAATAAAAAAATCCGAGGAGAAAACAATTGAAGCAATAGCTGCAATCAGCGTAGCAATAAGGATTTGCTTGCGTTTTTGCCAAAGGAATATTACAAGATTTGTTGAATCAAACAAGCTGCCCGATGGGGAGTTTTCCATGAATTCCGCTTACTGGTTAGGGTTTTTAAGAGGCGCAAATGTACTACTTTACAGTTACTTGGCGATGGCTTTCCTAACCATACTTCATGATTCTAAAGATCGATTTTACATGCAATAAACCGATACCAAATGCCGACAACGTACCACCAACAAGCAGTACAAAGATTCCTTTGAGCCAATCATCGAAAAGATTTTTGCACAAAACTCCGATCAAAAACACTGAAAAAATGAAGATTACCAGTTGAAATAGTAGTCTATAATTCACTCTAAATTTAAAAATTCGTTGTGCTAGGTAAATCTGAAGTAACGCAGTAAGAAACTGGGTGATCAAACTTGAATATGCCGCGCCAATGGCTTTAAAGTGAGGAATCAGAATAATGTTCAACAAGAGGTTCAGTCCCATTCCTGAAGCGGCCATCAAGTTAAGTTGCATTAAATTTCCATTGGCCGTTAGCAGTGTTCCGAAGATGTAAGTGAGCGAGGTGGCCACAAAACATCCCATGATAATGGAAAAGACGCCCGCCGACTCTGCAACATGTTGTTTGTAAAGGAGACCCATTATATCGTTACTGTAGAGCAAACTTGCCACCACCACCACCACTGCAGGCGTGATAAGTATCGAGAATGCAAGTTTCACCAATTGTTCAACCGATTCCTTATAACGGAGCATTCTTGCAAACATCGGTAGCAGTAAGCCAGCAAAAAGAAACGAGAACATATTGGCCGAATCTAGCACGCGGTAAGCCGAAGCATAAATGCCACTTTCAAGAGCTCCATCAGGAAGCATTCTTTCCAGCATCACAGCATCAACACGGTTATAAAAGGTCATTAATAGAACCAAAATGGCAAACGGAAGGCTCTTTTTCAAAATGAGAATAAAGAATGGGTAGTTCCATTTGAGCCGCAAGAATTTTGCTTTTCTCATCACAATGAACAACGTGATAATTGTTGTAAGCAAATAGGAAAACGTTTGTGTGTAAACGAAGAGATCTATAGTCATAGGTTCTTCTAACACATTTCCCCAAAGTAAAACACTACAAAAAATGATCATCAAGGTGCGATCGAGCACAGAAATAACACTGTCGGTGGCAAATAAATGAAGACCCGCCAGATTCGACCTTAAATACATGATCATGAACGCGAGAAACTGGTTCAAGCCCATCATCGTGAGCAAATGCAACTGATCATTGTTGTAGCCCAATAAAAAACCTGCCGTTAAGGTTACCACCATAAAGGCTACGCCAAGCATCAGCTTTAGCACCAAAATGCTTGAAAAGTGCTTGGTAATAAGGTGATTATTTTGCGCAATATTCTTGTTATTGAAGTTGGTTATCCCAAAATCAAGCAGAATATTCATCAGAAACGAAAAGTTGAATAAGGCAAAGTAAAGGCCGTAGTTTTCGGTTCTTACAACCTCCTGTACTTCACGCTCGATGCCGAAAACCCAAAATGGCTTAATCAGCAAATTCAGCGCAAGCAGTAGAGCGAGGTTTTTTATGAAAGTTTTTTGCATCGATAATTCAGCTTAACGCAACCTGTCGGCCGAACGAACCAATTGCTCGTCCTTGTTGATCGAATGCCTTGCCATGTATGTAAAAATGATTGCGATCACTGGCCAAACCATTCCGAATTGATAATCGAAATCGTTGGCTTTTAATTCTGCTGATGTAGCTGTGATTTTCAAAACCGCCGATGATAGCGCGCCGATGGCAATCACAAAAAGCACATTGCAAATTCGCATTTGACGCTTGCGGTTTTTGAATAAGAAAATATTGATCAACGCGAAAAATGCAATGGTTAAACCAGGTAAACTGCTAACCAATTCACTAGTTCCTTTCAATATTACATCGTCTTTGTCTTCCCCCAAGTGAAAAACTGCCCAAGGTAAAAAGGTGAAAAGCACACCGCTTATCGCCGTGCCCAAAAGGAAAAGCGATTGAATTCTTTGTATCATTTGATAAATTAAGGGTTGCAAAAATAGCCAACCATTTTGGCTTTTTTTTAAGAAACACCATTGACTTTATGAAATAATCGTATTATTGCACTCATAACTCAGCATTAGCTGAATCCCTTCTCAACTTTCCGGTACATTACAATTCCATCCGGAATCCTTATCCCTCATTTCGTATTGCTATCAAAATGTACAATATTCAGGAGCTGAATGCCAAGCTGGTTGGAGAATTGCGTGAAATTGCCACAAAGCTAAATATCTCAAAATCCGACACACTCAAGAAGTCGGAGCTCGTATATAAAATTCTTGACGAACAGGCTGTTAAGCCAGAAATTACCACTTCATTGAAGAAAAAAGAAGCCTCAGGTAATGAGAAGGTAGAATCTATCAAGCTCACCCTTAATCCTGACGAAGTTAGGGCAATGGCCACTAAAGCATTGTCGAAAGATGAACCTAAACCCGTTGAGGAAGTAAAAGTTCCAGCAAAACGCGGAAGAAAACCTAATATCGACAAGGTGCAAGCACCAGTTGAAGCAAAGGCAGTTCCTGAAGTAAAAGCTAAACCTGCACCTGAGCCAATTGCACCGCCTGAAGAAGCACCGCGTGAAAATAAACGCGACCAAGATTTCCGCCGCCGCCGCGAGCGCTCTAATGCTCCTGATCAAAGGTTTAAAACACCAGTAGAAGTAGATGCAAGTGCTGCAGAGAAGCCCGACAACAACGATCTTCCTCAACCACCTCGCCCGCAACAGCAACCACAACCACAACAACAACGTGTTCCTTATAACAAACGCGCTGGTGGTTTAGCCAATTATCAACCCACACCTGGCCAAGAACCGCAGGCACCTTCAACGCCTCCTCCAGTTCAAAGCCAACAACCTCAGCAACCTCAACAATCTCAAGGTCAACAGCCGCAGCGTGAACGTGGAAATTGGCAACAAAACAACCAACAGCGTCAGAATTTTCAACGCAACAACCCTAACCAACAGAATCGCCAACAAAATCAAGGTAATTTCCAACAAAATCCGGCGGCTCAACAAAATCAACAAGTCCCTCAAGCAAGCCCACAACCTGATCCAACACCCATCATTGATGCTTTCTCAAACAACGATCTACTCGTTACTACAGAAGGCGTTTTAGAATTGGTTCCAGAAGGATTTGGTTTCCTTAGATCATCCGATTACAATTATCTCGGTTCTCCTGATGATGTTTACGTTTCTCAAGCGCAAATAAAACTCTACGGATTAAAAACTGGAGATACCGTTAACGGCGCTGTTCGTGCTCCCCGCGAAGGCGAAAAATATTTTCCACTTACCCGCATCGATACCATCAACGGACGTGATCCAGGATTTGTGCGCGACCGAGTTCCTTTCGATTTCCTTACGCCAATGTTCCCAGATGAGAAATTGAGACTCACTGGACATAAAAATGGCACCATGTCGACCCGCGTAATGGACCTTTTCACGCCAATTGGTAAAGGTCAACGTGGTCTTATCGTTGCACAACCAAAGACCGGTAAAACCGTGTTGCTTAAGGAAGTTGCAAATGCAATCGCTGCCAATCACCCAGAAGTTTATTTGATCATTCTTTTGATTGATGAACGCCCGGAGGAGGTAACAGACATGGCGCGCAGCGTGCGTGCAGAAGTGGTTTCATCAACTTTCGATGAACCAGCTGAACGCCATGTAAAGATTGCCAATATCGTTCTTGAAAAAGCAAAACGAATGGTAGAATGTGGTCACGATGTAGTGATTCTCCTCGATTCTATCACACGTTTGGCTCGCGCATACAATACTGTTCAGCCTGCTTCTGGAAAGGTGCTTTCTGGTGGTGTGGATGCCAACGCACTTCACAAACCGAAGCGTTTCTTTGGTGCTGCTCGTAAAATCGAGAAAGGTGGTTCGCTCACTATCCTTGCAACGGCACTGATCGATACTGGCTCGAAAATGGACGAAGTAATCTTCGAAGAATTTAAAGGTACTGGTAACATGGAGCTCCAATTGGATCGCAAACTCGCCAACAAGCGTGTGTTCCCTGCAATCGACTTGGTTTCTTCTTCTACACGTCGCGACGATCTACTGGTTGACAAAGAAACACTTCAACGTATGTGGATTCTGCGCAATCACCTCAGCGACATGAATACCATCGAAGCCATGGAGTTCATCAGAAACCATATGAACGGCACTACTAGCAACGAAGAGTTTCTCATCTCAATGAATGGATAAACCGTGAAACCGGAAACCAAAGGAGCAATCCTCATTTTAGCACTTTCCATGATTTGGAAAACCCTCCTTCTTCTTACAGGTTGGGTAGATATGGCGATCGGAAAATATCCACTTCTGCCAGTTCTCGGATTCTTGCTCATCGGCATGTACCGAAGCATGGAGGAACGCCGAAAACTCAGCTTCCCCAATGGAATTCCGTTCAAGGAAGCCTTCAAGTCCGGCATGTCTGTAGCGGCGCTGTTCTCTTTAGCCTATTCGCTTTACATCTACGTTTACCTGAACTTCCTAGATCCCAACTACAAATTGAGATTTGTTGATCAACGGGTGGCCGACATGGTTGAACAGCAAACTTCAGCAGAAAACATCGAAGCGTGGAAGAAAAGCACAGCCAATTTTCCCTTCGAAATCACTTGGCTCGTGTTCACTTTCGTGGGAATCTTGGTGCTCGGAACTTTCTATGCAGCAATGACTTCCCGCATGATGGTCAAGAAGTTTCCTGTTACTCAAGCCAAATGAAGTAACTGAGGAAGCTCCTCAAACTTGATCCCGTCGAAGTTTCCTGAACTCATCATCAACAAGGTGCTGTTTTTCCAATCTTCCTGCTGAAGCGCCGCAAGTAACTTGGAAGAGTCGTTGAACACTTCTACATTGTTGCTTCCAAATGCCATTGCCACTTGCTCGGAGGTAATCGGCGACAATTTTTTGTGCTCCACCGTGTGCGGATTGAAGTAAACAAACGCTTTGTCGGCGCCTTCCATCGAGCCCTTGTATTCCTCTAAAAACTCAGCATTCAAGCTACTGAAGGTGTGCAATTCCATACAGGCAATTAATTTCCTGCTGGGGAATTGTTCCCGCACTGCTTCAGTGGTTGCTTTTAGCTTCGATGGAGAGTGTGCGAAATCCTTGAAAATGCTCATGAAATCATTTCGATGCACCAACTCTAATCTTCGAGCTGCACCACCGAAACTTTGGATGGCTTCGTAAAATGCATCATCCGACAAGCCCAACTCGTTGCAAACCATTCTTGCACCGTTGATATTCTGAAGGTTGTGACGACCAAAAACCAACAATGGAATTTTCCCTTGAGCGGTAAGTAATTGTGTAATCCCATTTTCGATTTCAAATGGATGCGTATCGTAAGGCATCAAACGAATATCTGATCTAGCACCTTCTGCAATTTTTACCAATTCAGGATCGCCAGAATAGTAAATCAATGCACCATTGGGTTCGATTTTATCTGCGAAAATGCTGAATTGCTCCACATAAGATTCAAAGGTGGGGAACACATTGATATGGTCCCAAGCTACTCCGCTCAAAAGTGCGATGTGTGGATGATACAAATGAAACTTTGGAACGCGTTCTAGCGGCGATGCTAGGTACTCATCACCTTCTAGCAGAATTCTAGGTGTTTCAGGCTGAATCCTCACCATGGTATCGAATCCTTTTAGCTGCGCACCAACCAGATAGTCGCAGTCCATTCCCGCATGGCTCATCGCATGCAATACCATCGCAGTGATAGAGGTTTTGCCATGACTTCCACCAATCACCGCGCGCGTTTTGTCTTTGCTTTCCTGGTAAATGTAACCAGGATAAGAATAAATTTTCAGTCCCAATTCCTGCGCTTTCAACAATTCGGGATTGTCGATGCGAGCGTGCATACCTAAAATGATGGCATCGAGTTCGGATGTAATTTTTTCTGGAAACCAACCATCCGCCGCAGGCAAAAGCCCCAAATTAGCCAGTCGGGTTCGTGAAGGTTCAAATATCTCATCGTCTGATCCTGAAACGGTATGACCCGCTCTGTGTAAGGCAATTGCCAAATTATGCATGGCACTTCCACCAATCGCTATCAAATGAACCTTCATGTCTCCTTTTTTCCGGTAAATTTAGCCCCGCCTACCGAACACCTGAAAACGATTTCAGGATTTTGTCAACAGCACACAGTACAGTAAATATGAAATTATCAGTTATCAATTCTGGGCACTTCAAACTCGATGGTGGCGCCATGTTTGGCGTAGTTCCCAAGTCTATGTGGCATCCACTTTATCCTGCCGACGAGAATAATATGTGTTCTTGGGCCATGCGATGCATGTTGATTGAAGAAGGAAATCGCCTCATCCTCATCGACACAGGAATGGGTAACAAGCAGAACGACAAGTTTTTCTCGCATTACTTCATGCATGGCGATGATAGTCTTGACAAATCGCTCAAGGCTGCCGGTTACCACCGAGATGAAATCACCGATGTATTCCTGACGCATCTGCATTTCGACCATTGCGGTGGAGTGATTGAATGGAACGACGACAAATCGGCATATCGCCCAGCTTTCAAAAATGCACAAGTTTGGAGCAACGAAGCGCATTGGAAATGGGCAACAGAGCCAAACGCTCGAGAAAAGGCATCCTTTCTTAAAGAAAATATTCTTCCAATTCAGGAATCTGGGCAGCTTCGTTTTGCGGAATCAGACCGTTTTACTGACCAAATAGAAATCATTCGTGTGCATGGGCATACCGAGTCGATGATGTTGCCTTTGGTTCAAATTGGCGACAAAAAATTGCTTTATATGGCCGATTTGTTAGCCTCTCCAGTGCATGTTCCTGTTGCGTGGGTGATGGCTTACGACACGCGTCCTTTGCTTACTTTGGATGAGAAAGCGGTCATCTTGAAACGCGCCGCGGATGAAGAATGGGTATTGTTTTTTGAGCACGATAAATCTGTTGAATGCGCCACTTTGCATCACACCGAAAAGGGAATCCGCGTAAAGGAAACCTTCCCTTTGTCGGCCTTGTTTGCCTGATTTTACTCAGCTCAATCGGTTTCGGTCAATCGCTTTTACGCATTGGCGACAAACCACCGTACACGTTAAAATGCATTGAAGCGCCTTTTGCTTCAGTGCCAGAGGTGGACTCATTTGTTGTGCTTTCAAAGAATCGAATTGCCATCAAAAGCACGCAACAGCCAGGTTTTAGGCTTTTTTCTGCCAATTTGGAGGCTTTATCTGTGATGCCTGTTGAGGAAGTTCGCCCCGGGAAAGACGGTATTTACCCATTTCGTTTCGAGGGCTTGTGGGGTTTAGCCGATTCTATGGGTAAAGTCATCGTGAAGCCTAAGTTTACCGATGCAGGTGTGTTTTCAGAAGGAAGCATTGCCTTGCGAGATGGAACTTGTTGGGGATTTGCAGGCAAAAACGGCAAGTGGCAACTTAAGCCAAAGTACCACTGCGAAATTGAAGATGTTCGGCCTGAATTTTCTTGTAAGCGTGCTCTTGTATATGATCCCGGTGCTGGAGGTTGGAAGTATATCGACACGGAAGGGAAATACATCAACCAAAGAGCGTATCCGATGGCGTTCCCCTTTCGATACAACCACGCTTGGGTGCAGGAAGACGATGGATTTTACTTGATCAATCAGCAAGGTGAAATAAAACTCGGGCCGTTTCTCGACATTGTTCCCGATCCCGGTTCTCCATTGGTGCCATACTTAAAAAATGACCTGTTTGGATTTGTGGATGTTTCACAAGCCAAACTGCTCACCAATGCCGAATTTTTGGAAGTTTCTGGGCATCATCTTGGAACCGCAGCAGTACTCACCACCAAAGGTTGGACATTGCTGGATGGTTCTGGAAAAACATGTTCACTCGACTTTTTCGAATCGCTTGAATTTGCTGAAGAAGGCGTTTTCGTTTACACTTCAGGCGAACCCGAAGACCGTTGGGCGGGAATCACCGACCGAAATTGTATGATTGTAGTTCCAGCCATTTGGAAGTCAATTGGCACATATCATCAAGGCGTAGCCGCTGCAACGAAGAACGGTATTCAATATGAATTAATTGATTTAGATGGGAATTTCTTGTTTGATGGAAAGAAATTCGATCGTTGTAGCAATCCTGTTGGTGGCTGCATGATCGTGCAATTAGATGGCAAGCAACAAATTGCACACTTAAAGAAAGGTGCACTTGTTTCGGAACTTGTTTTTCCTTTATCAGAATCGCTGAAAGTTGTTCCGCTGAACTAACCGAAAAGTCCGCCGGTTTTCTTCTCGATCCCAACGAAAAGCCCTGTTTCTCTTTCTTCCACAGGATACAAATTGATATTTCCGCTACGACGCTCAACCTCTCTGCCTGTTTTTAAATCCCACGCGTAGCGGTGGAACGGACAAACCACTGTTCCGTTTTCGCAAATTCCACCGTGGGTGATTGGAAGATTTTGATGAGGACATTTTTCATCCAATGCAAAGAAGCCTTTTTCGGTTCGTGCGAGACAAAGCAATTTGCCATCCACTTCAATGCGTGCTGTTTTATTGAGAGGAACCAATTCTTTGGCTTTCTCGATACTACTAAATACCATGAACCAACGGGTGGTTTTCTTTCCGAAAAACATTAGGGAATGGTGATTTTGATTTGAGCAGGCAAAATACTGAATTCAACGGCTCCACTGCCAACCGATTCTCCATCTGCTTCTACAAAAAGCTGTGAGCTTGGAATAACACGAACTACTTTGGCTGTTGTTACATGTACTTCCTTGAAATGCGTAAATCTCCCACTGAAAAGCTTTCCAAGGTTCCGTACGATTTTCATTTTAGAAATTTGACGAACCGCAGTAACATGGAACAAACCATCATTTGGAATCGCGTCTGGAACGAGCTTCATTCCACTTCCAGCATACTTTCCAATTCCTGCAAGTACTGTAAAAACTGAAAAACTAGATGATTTCCCATCGATTTCTACTTCACAATGTACTGCTTGATAAGTCTTTAAACTTCCAATTAACGCGCTTATGTAGGTGAGAAGTCCTGATTTTCCTGATTTTTTGGCTTCATTGGCACGGTAAGCCACCAAAGCATCGAAGCCAATTCCTGCAACGTTGATGAAATATTGCTTAGGCTTGTTGGTGTTGAGGTATTGAATGGCTCCGGCGTCTTGAATAGCCACATTTCCTCGTTGGAGCATTTTTACAAACGGCTCAATGTTCAGTGGTATCTTCCATGTTTTCACAAAGTCATTCCCCGTGCCTGCAGCAAAAATGGCAACTTGAATTTCTGTTGGCGGAACAATTGCTTGTTCTAGAATAGCTTGAATCACTTCGTTCAAGCTTCCATCACCACCAACAATCAATATTTTTCGATCTCCAGATTGTATGATTTGATGAGCGATTCGCGTTCCATCGCCAGATCTTTCAGTCAAATGAAGTTTATAGGAAACTTGAGTAGCTTGGAGTTGTTTCTCCAGCATTCTCCAGCTTTTCGCTGCATTTCCACCTTTCGCAGAAGGATTCAGGATAACCGACCAAGTCTCGGGTTGCTGCATTCGGTAAACATACTCAATTACGTTTGGCTACAAAGCATGAAAGCGCGCCAACGTTTCCGTGACGCGCTTTCAAAAGTCTTGATCGATTATTGAAGCTCGATCTTTCTAGAAACCTTTTGATTGTTTTCCTTCTTTGGCAATTCGAGTTTGAGGATTCCATTTTCAAACTTTGCTACAATCGCTTCCTCATTTACATTTTCGGGTAATGTGAAGGTTCTTTTGAAATTCTGATAACCGAATTCTTTTCGCGTGAATCGTTTTTCTTGATCTACTTTCTCAGCGGTTTTCTCTCCAGTTACAATTAAGTTGTTTTCGTCGAGTGAAATCGTGATCTCCTCTTTCCCAAATCCAGGAATGCTCAAATCAATGTGAAATCCACTTTCAGATTCCGAAATGTTTACGGCTGGTAATGCAGATCCACCATTGTTTAAGCGTAAATCTTCCATCATTTCGTTTAATAGTGAAGGAAACACAGGTGCAAAACTTCTGTTTGCGTTCTTGTTAAATTTGATCAGTGTCATAGTGCGTTTATTTTTCTCTGGCTTTTTCAATCATTGTTCCACTTGACAAAAAGCGCCACAATGGCAGTATAAATTAAACTTACATGACAAAATGACTCATGGTTAGCTTTGATGGATTTTCTCATTCATGTTATGAGATCCTGTGGCGCAAGTGAACCTTTTGTCAGGCTAACTGTCATTATGCTTGTATTTTGGGCTTGGAATACCATTTGACAAGCACGCTTCGTTCATACAACTTAAAACTTAAAAAAATGCCGGGAATCTATTTGATCCTCATCTTGGTAATGGCGGCCAGCTGGTTCGTTTCATACCGACTAAAAAGTAAATTTAAAGAGTACAGCGAAGTGCCGCTTTCTGCAGGCCTCACTGGCCGAGAAGTAGCCGAAAAAATGCTTCGCGATGAAGGAATCTACGACGTAAAAGTGATTTCGGTGGAAGGGTTTTTATCAGACCACTACAATCCTCTCGAAAAAACCGTGAATCTTAGCCCTGAAGTGTACAACACCCGAAGTGTAGCCGCTGCCGCAGTTGCTGCGCATGAATGTGGTCACGCGGTGCAACACGCCCGAGCTTATGCTTGGTTAAACATGCGTTCTGCCTTAGTTCCAGTGGTTCAGTTTTCCTCCAATATTGTGCAGTGGATTATCATTGGAGGCATTCTGATGATCAACACTTTTCCAGCATTGCTCTTGATAGGTGTTGTACTTTTCGCGCTAACGACCATCTTTTCATTTATCACTTTACCGGTCGAATTTGATGCTTCCAAAAGAGCACTTGCTTGGATGTCGAACACCAATCTGACTTATGGAAAAGAGAACGACCAAGCTAAAGACGCACTCAATTGGGCAGCATCAACTTATGTAGTTGCTGCAATTGGCTCACTGGCTTCTCTGCTGTATTACATTTCGATTCTAACTGGCAGAAGAGACTAAAGCACCTCATTCAGATAAAGACTGCGATAAACCGGAATATTTGTTCCGGTTTTTTTGTGCCTTGAATCAAGCATATTTTTACCTTTATACTTCATTCAACGTTATGAAAATCAGAATTATCCTCAGTTTCATTTTAGGCTTTTTCGCGCTAGTCGGGATTTCTCAAGAAACCAGAATTGCAGTGTTAGATGAAGTGCAAGGCTTCCAATCTACCACCGTTCGTTTCGAGTTAGGAAACTATTCGTTCAAAGAAGTGAATACTGCCAATGGCCCAGCAGTGATACCAGTAATTTCTGGAAGCACGCCTTTTTTGAAAAAGGGAACTCCCGATTTGCCGAAATTTACACGGTCATTTATGGTGCCCGATCAAGGTGAAATCTATGTGCAAATCCAAGAAGCTGATTTTACCGAACTCCACAATATCCGAATAGCACCATCTATTGGAAATCTTTCCCGCACAGAGAATCCTGCCAACTTTCTTAGGACAAACGGAGCAAAATATCTTGAAAATGCATTTTTCCCTGCCGGGGAAGTTGAACTTCGTGATCCCTACATTCTTTCAGGTGTTCGTGGAGTAACCTTACTTTTTCAGCCTTTTCGATACAATCCCGTTACCCAAACCCTTCGCATTTACCATGAAATAACGGCAACAATAGGTTGTAGAGTAGAGGCCCAAGGAATCAATGAGAGAACAGTATCTGTTCCGAGAATTCCACTTGTGGAGGATCAACAAATTCAACAGAAACACTTTCTAAATTTTCCAGTTGATCGCTACGAAGTGCCTACCCATTGGGGTAAAATGCTCATTATTTCACATCCAGCATTTATGCCAGCCATGCAACCTTTTATCGCTTGGAAGAAAGCTACAGGCATGCAGGTTGAAACAATTAGTTATGCCACGCTTGGTTCTGAAGCTGCTATTCAAAATGCCATTGCAGAACGTTACCAAAATGGACTGAAATACGTGGTTTTAGTCGGCGACATCGCTCAAATCCCCTCTCCAACAAGGAGCGGCGGCAAATCTGATCCAAGCTATGGATATGTAGAAGGAGATGACGCGTATCCAGAAGTTTTTATTGGAAGATTTTCTGCCGAAAGTATTGCAGATGTAGAGATTCAAGTTCAAAAGGCTCTTCAATACGAGCAAGCAACAGCGGGAAATCACTTTGAAAATGTAACTGGAATTGCGTCAAATGAAGGTCCAGGCGATGACAATGAACTCGATTATGAGCACATCAGAAACATGGAAGCTGATTTGCTCAACTTTACTTATAGTTCAGCCAACGAGTTTTTTGATGGCTCTCAAGGTGATGTCGATGGAGAAGGAAATCCAACCCCATCAGATATTGCTAGTGCAATCGACGCAGGCACAGGTTTAATTCTATACACAGGCCATGGATCGTCGCAAAGTTTCAGTTCATCGGGCTTTAGCAACAACGAAATCACACAACTCGACAATGCAGGCAAATTGCCAGTGATCTGGTCGGTGGCTTGTGTAAATGGAGAATTCGACAATGGCACTTGTTTCGGAGAAGCTTGGTTACGCGCTAGACAAGGAAATACCCCAACTGGAGCTGCCACAGTTTTCATGTCGTCAATTAACCAAAGTTGGAATCCGCCCATGTCGGCACAAGATGAAATGGTAGATATTTTGGCTGGTCTAAATCAATCCAACCAAGGCCGAACTTTTGGCTCTATTAGCTTAAGTGGATGCATGTTGATGAATGATGAGTATGGAGCTGCTGGCGACGAAATAACTGACACTTGGCATATTTTCGGTGATCCATCTTTGCATGTGCGCACCCGAGCGCCTCAAATACTGGAGGTTACTCATCCTACATCACTTATCATTGGTGAAAGTAGCGTTACCGTTTATTCGAATGTCGAGAATACACGTATTGCCTTGGTTCAAAGCGGAATCATTCTCGCAACTGGTTTGATTTCTGGGGGATCTTGTGTTTTGGAATTCGAACCACTCTCGTCTGTTGAGCTCATCCAAGTTACAGGCACTGCATTCAACTACGCACCTTATCTCGGAAGTATTGAAGTTCAACCACCCAATGCACCTTATTTGGTTTACCAACAATCAGAAATCATCGACCAAACGGGGAACAACAATGCATTGGCCGATTACAATGAAACTGCTCAGTTAAAGGTTACTGCTCAGAATATTGGGTTGCCACTAACTGCTGAAGTAACAGGTGCAATTTCAGAAAATTCACCTTGGGTGAGCCTCTCAAATCCAGAAATGATCTGCAATTTCGAACTCCAAAATACTGATGAATATGTTTCTACATCTTGCTTCGAGTTCAGTATCTTGGATGGTGTTCCTGACCAAACGCAAGTTATTTTCCAAGTAAACTTGGATGATGGCAGCGGAAATAATTGGACCGTAAATGTTCCAGTAATTTTGCATGCACCTTCCATGGTTGTTCCTTCTTATCAATTTCTAGAACTCAATGGAAACAACAACGGCCGTCCCGATCCAGGTGAACTGGTGAGAATTTCTTTGTCGAATCTCAACAATGGTTCTAGCACAAGTTCGATAGGTTTGCCAAATTTAGCTTTCACGTCGCCTCAAATTCAACAGCAAGCAAACTCTGGAAATACAGCTACAATTGATCCAGCAGCGAATCAAACGGTAAGTTTTGATCTATTGATTTCACCTGAGTTTCCACGCAGTCAAACTGAAAACTTCCAGTACACTGCAACGTTCGGTGCATATTCTGCAACGTTTAGTTTCGATTTGCTCATTGGTGCTATTATCGAAGATGCAGAATCGGGAGGTTTTACACAATTCCCTTGGAACAATGTAAGCGATTCTCCATGGTTTAACGACAACTCAACCGCTTTCGAAGGTCAAAATAGTCTTCGCTCTGGAGCAATCAACCACAACGAATTATCGGAACTCGTTTTGGATTATATAGTTTCTGAACCGGGAGAAATTCGGTTTCATAGAAAAGTATCTTCTGAAGACGGTTACGATTTTCTTCAGTTTTATATCGATGGAGCGCTGCAGGCAGAATGGTCGGGAGAACTGAATTGGGCAGAATTTTCTTACTCAGTTCTTCCTGGTGAGCACAATTTTACTTGGGTGTACAGAAAAGATGATGTGTTTACTTCAAACATGGATGCTGCATGGATCGATTTCATTGTGCTGCCGCCAAGCGACGACAATACTGCCACTAACACCTTGGAAGTCAGCCAGTCCACAGTCTTGTTCCCTAATCCTACAAATTCAATTTTACAAATCAGAGGAATCGAAAAAGGCGCTTATTCCTTCACATGGTTAGACATTTCGGGCCGAACAGTTGATTCAGGAAACTTGAATGTTACCGAAAATGAAGCCACATCGGTTGATGTACCAACAGGGATTTCTGCAGGTGTATATTTATTCAGGTTGCAAGCAGGAAGTTTAATAAAAACATTCAGAGTAAGCATTCAGCCTTAAACTATTGTGGCTTCACTCCTCCACTAGATTTCTTCCAAGGATTCCACTCAATGTCCATGTCCCAACCCGCACGCATGTTGATTGGCGAAGCCATGTAGTACATTTTTTCGGGCTGCCTGCGTAAATCTAGGTCGCCAGAGGTCCAACGACCATCTTTGTTCAGGTCCTCAATTAATCTAAAGTTGTAAGCTCCTGGCGACATCCCTTTGAACTTGATCAATTCGGTTTTCAAAACACTGCGACGTTCTACAACTTTGCCTGCCTTGTCGAGCATCTCCAGTACAAAGTTTCCATTTAGGCTGTCGTTTTTAAAGGTGAAATCGAGGTTTCCTAATTCCTCTTCAGTAAATAAGCTCAACTTCAACATTGTTGTGTCGTTTTTCCTGCCAAACAGATCTTGGAAGTTCCCTTTCGGAATCATGAGTGTAAATTCCATCTGCTTAGGAGGAAGGGCCAATGTGTAAGTCATACGATTGGCCGACCATTTTCCGGCAGGAACTCCAATGGTGTCTTTCGGTAATAGAAATCGCATTGCTGAACCCCCGTCTTCCAACACAGGAGCCGAAAATTTTATAAGAATACTATCCAATGATTTTAGTTTTCCAGCGAAACTTTCAACACTAATTTTTAAACTAGTATCTGGTGCAGATTTTCGAGAAGAACCTTTTCCTCCGCGACTTTCACTCATTCTTTTAGCATTGAAAATCAAGGTGTCGTATCTTAAACTGTCGCCTAGTGAAACTGTCGAAATCAATTTCAAAGTGTCGAGCGGTTTTCCAGGAATCCAAACTTCCATCGAGTCTATTCCTGGCTTGAAGTCGTACAATAACTTTCCTTCGATCTCCGATTCGTATGGCTTTACATCCCAACGATCGGGAGGAATGGCGTACTTTATAAAAACCTTCCCAGGAGCCTCGAATTTTTTCTTGAGCAGCTTCTGCAACTTTGGACGAGCGCTAAACATGCGAAATTCAGGGATCGGAGTATTCGATTCAGTGAGCTCGATCAAGTCGTTTCCGAATGCTATTTTTTCCTCCGGAAGGGTAAATTTATAATCACTGTTTCCATCCGCAAGTGCTAGTATTCGATAACTGCCAGGTCTAATATTTCTCACTGTGTATATTCCAGATGCGTTGCTTCTTGCAAAATACCGTGGCAGTGAAGTGAAAGGAAGACTATCTTCTATCGACGTGTAAAGTAAAACCAAGCCGTCTTTTACTGCTTGATTGGTGTAAGCATCAACCAAATAGCCAGAAATCTGGAACGAATCGAGTACCTCACCAGTGGAGAACACGAAAGGATATTCGACCAACTGATTCCCTTCGGTTAGATCGGTTACCGATTTTCCAAAAGTTACATTGTATGTAGTGTTTTCGTCGGGTTTTTGCTTGAATTTCAAGGTAACCGTTTTGCCTTTCATTGTAACCTCCGGCGGAGTTTGCATAGGAGGCGAAATGATGATGCCAGTGCCGCCGTCTTTTAATTCAATATACTCGTTGAACTCAAGTGTGAGTTTGTCGCCGTTGAAGTTCGTGGTGCCTTGTGGAGGAGTTGAAGCAATTACCTCGGGTGGGTTTTTATCCACATCACCACCATTAGGCGGTACCCGACTCGCGCAGGCGGCTAAAACCAATAAGGCAATGGCTGCCAAGAGTTGTTTCACGCGTAAATGAGCTTGGAGATGAGTGAGCAAATTTTTTCAAGTCCTTCTCGGTCGTTATCATCGAAGGCAGCAAGAAACTCGCTATCGATATCGAGCACAGCAGCAACTTGGCCGTTTGCGTGAATAACAGGAACTACGATTTCTGATTTCGACAAGGCCGAACAAGCAATATGGCCGGGAAATTCTTCAACATTATCTACAACGAACGTGCGTTTTTCCTTCCAAGCGCTTCCGCACACACCACGACCAAATGCGATTCGTGTGCAAGCAATTGGACCTTGGAAGGGGCCTAAAACAAGTTCATTGCCTCGTACTATGTAAAAGCCTGTCCAATGGTGATGAAACACTTGTTGAATCGCTGCGGCTACATTCGCCAATGTGGCAATTTCGTTGTTTTCGCCTGACAGAAGCGCTTCAATTTGAGGAACAAGCTCATTGAAAACAGCGGCTTTATTCTTCAAATCGGCTGAAATGAAAATCGATTCTGCCATTAGTAATTTGTAAAGCCTATAATTGAACGAACTTCTGAAAGTGTTTTTTTGGCACTTTCTCGGGCCTTTTCGCCTCCTTCGCGGATCACTTTTTTCAAGTAATCTTCATTTGAAGAAATTTCCTTGATACGTTCACGGATTGGATCGGTGAAAAGAATCATGTCTTCTGCCAATTGCTTTTTCATGTCGCCGTAGCGAATGGTGCAATTGTTCCAAGTGTTTTCGAAGTGCTGGATGGTGTCGTTGGAACTCACCAAGCTCATCAATTGAAAAAGGTTTCTAATGGCTTCGGGCTTTTCTTGGTTTGATTCTGTTGGACCGCCATCCGTTACCGCGCGCATCACTTTTTTGCGCAACACTTCCGGAGAGTCTGCTAGGAAAACGGCATTGCCTTCCCCTTCACTTTTGCCCATTTTACCATTGCCGTCCAAACCTGGAACTTTCACCAATTCGTTCCCAAAATTGTAAGCGAATGGTTCAGGAAAAACGTCTTTTTCGTAGAGATGATTAAATCGGTTCACGAAATTCCTGGCCATTTCCAAGTGTTGTTCTTGGTCTTTCCCGACAGGTACTTTGGTGGCCTTGTGGATAATAATATCCGCAGCCATCAACACAGGGTAGGTGAGGAGTCCCGCATTTACATTTTCTGAATGCTTGCGGATTTTGTCTTTGAAAGAAGTGCACCGTTCAAGTTCCCCAACATAAGCATACATGTTCATCAGCAAGTACAACTCAGGAATTTGTGGCACATCACTTTGAATATAAATTGTAGCCACTTCTGGATCGATGCCCGCTGCGAGGTATTCAACCAACACATTCCTAACGCTTTCTTTGAAGTGATCTGCTTTGGGATGTGTTGTTAGCGCGTGCATGTCGGCGATGAAAAAGTAGCACTTGTGTTCATGCTGCATTTTGATAAAGTTCCGAATGGCACCGAAATAATTCCCCAAATGAAGATTGCCTGTACTTCTGATTCCGCTAACAACTGTTTCCATGCTGCAAAACTAAGGATTTCCGATCAAGCTATTGAATTTCCTATTTATCCTAAAAATTCCTGAACAAGCTCACTGAATTGTTGTGGTTTCTCAGCATGTAACCAATGTCCAGCATTTTCGATGGTTTCGAGTTTGGAATTCGGAAACTGGATGTGAATGTTATTCCAATCTTCAGGTATTATGTAACGACTGTTGCCTCCGCGTAGAAAAAGGGTTTCCACATGAATTTGCTCTGGAGGTACTGCTGTGCCAACATTTTCGATATTTTTTGTGATGGATTTTAGGTTAAAGCGCCAATCAAATCCACCAGCTTCTTTTCTGTAAAGATTTTTCAAGAGAAACTGACGGGTTCCCAAATCGGGAATTTTTTCGGTCATGATTTTTTCTGCAGTTGCTCTATCGGGCAATGCAGCGGTATCGATTCCGTTTAGTGCAGCCAGAATTTCTTGGTGATGCGGTGTGTAGTAGCGCGGACCAATATCTGCAATAATCATTTTTCGCAGGTACTGCGGATATTTCATCGCGAAAAACATGGCAGTTTTTCCACCCATCGAATGCCCAATGAGGTCGATCGTTTCAAGGTTTTCAGCGTCTAAAGTTTCTTTCAGATCATCCGCCATGAGTTCGTAGTTGAAATCTTCTGCTTGAGGCGATTGGCCATGGTTTCGCTGGTCTATGGTGTACACCGAAAACTTTTCTGACCAAGCCCTTGCCAAGGTTGTCCAGTTGTCGGATTGCCCAAACAGTCCATGAAGAATTACCAATGGACGATTATTTTCCCCGAATTTTCTGAAGAATAGCTTCATTTCAATTGGGCGAGATATAAGTGAATTGTTTTTTCTAATCCTAGGTACAGGGCTTCCGAAACCAAGGCATGTCCGATGGATACTTCCATTAAATATGGAACTTCTGTGGCAAAATACCGAAGATTGAGGCTGTTGAGGTCATGTCCGGCGTTTACGCCTAAACCCAAAGCGTGTGCGCGTGCCGCAGCGTCTTTGTAGGGTTGAACAGCTTTTTCAGGACTTTCGGGATATAAGCGCGCGTAGGCTTCTGTGTATAGTTCTATTCGATCGGTTCCGGTGGAAGCTGCAGATTCGTAGAGCGAAAGATCGGTGTCCATGAAAATGGAAGTTCGGATTCCATGGCTTTTTAGCTCTGCTACAATTTCGGTGAGCATCGCCCCATGTTCTATGGTATTCCAGCCAGCGTTAGAAGTTAGCGCATCTGGCGGGTCGGGCACTAGGGTTACTTGGTGAGGCTTTACATTACAAACAATATCCATGAATTCGCGAGATGGATAACCTTCCACATTAAGTTCGGTTTTTATAATTTGTTTGAGATTTTCAACATCTTTATATGTAGCATGACGTTGGTCGGGCCGAGGATGCAAAGTGATCCCATTTGCACCAAAGGATTCAGCAGCGCGCGCAGCAGTGAGCACATCAGGTGTATTGCCGCCTCTTGAATTTCTAATCAGGGCGATCTTATTCAGATTAACACTCAAACTAACCATCTTGAAAGTATTTTCGACAAAGCTACAAAAGCATCGAGGACGGTTGCTGTGTTAAGCAGAATTACATAGGTTTGTGGAACTAGGGGAAACAAAAAACCTGCATTCACGTTATTTGATCACCGAGGCAGAAGAAAATGTTAGCAGAAGAATTAATCACCGACACAATTCCACCACTTAAGACATCCGATTCAGGTATAAAAGCCTTGCATTGGATGGATGAATTTAGGGTTTCGCATCTACCGATCGTTAACCATCATGAGTTTTTGGGATTGGTTTCAGATACCGACATTTTAGATTTAAATGCTCCAGAAGAATCACTTGGAAACCACACGCTTACTTTGATTAGGCCATTCGTTTATGCAACAGAGCACATTTTTGAAGTGTTAAAATTGGTTGCAAAAATGAATTTAACGTTGGTTCCAGTTTTAGATTCGAGCAACAATTACCTTGGAAACATTAGCTTACGTAGTTTGGTGGAGCACTTTGCAGCAACAACTGCGGTTCAAAATCCAGGCGGAATTATTGTGTTGGAGTTAAACCAGAACGATTATAGTCTTGCTCAAATTTCAAGAATTGTAGAGGAGAATGATAGTAAAATCCTTAGCTTAAGCCTTGATAACAATGAAGATACAACCAAGGTTGAGCTTACAATAAAGGTAAATCGTGAAGATATCCGATCGATTATTGCTTCATTTGTTCGGTACAATATTCAAGTAAAGGCAACCTTTCAACAAAGTGAGTTTTCGGAAGATCTGCGCACGCGCTTCGATATGTTTATGAACTACATAAATATGTAATTCCACCATTTCGGAATTGCTTTCTATCTTCGCTCACCAATCGCGAGGTATGCGTATAGCCATTTTTGGAAGAACTTTTAGTGAGAGCAGAAATGCTCCAGTGAAGGAATTGTATCAATCTCTTCTGGAGCTCGGTGCGCAATTGGTAATTTATGAGCCATTTTATCAGCAAACTAAAAACCTTTTTTCAAAGGAAATAAAAGTTGAAACATTCAATTCTGCTAAAGCCCCTGTAAATTGCCGTTTGATGATTACCATTGGTGGCGACGGAACCTTATTGGAAGCGATAACCCACGTTCGAAACTCCGGCATTCCATTAATGGGGATTAATACAGGAAGGTTAGGATTTTTAACAGCCTTTTCGAAAGATGAAATTCCGCAAGCTATTGCCTTGATTGGCAAAAACAAATTGTTTGTGGAAGATCGAACTTTGTTAGAGTTAATTACAGAACCGAATCCGTTTGCTGCATTTCCTTACGCTTTAAATGAAGCTACTCTGCACAAAAAAGACAGCTCATCGATGGTGACTCTTCAGGTAAAGCGCAACGGAGATATGTTGAATCACTATTGGGCCGACGGATTAATAGTGAGCACTGCTACAGGCTCAACCGGTTATTCGTTGTCTTGTGGAGGGCCGATTATGTTACCAAGCTCGAAGAACTTCATTTTAACTCCCATTGCACCGCACAATTTGAATGTAAGGCCATTGGTAATTTCTGATGAAGATTTGTTGACGATCAAGTCGGAAGTTAGAGGAAAAGAAATCATGGTTTCATTGGATTCTCGATCCGCGCCCATTGCTGCCAATCAGGAATTGGAGATTCGGAAAGCTCCTTTTTCAATCAAGCTCGTTCGTCGAGATGGCTTCGAGTTTCTCGATACCATTCGCGAGAAACTTATGTGGGGTAACGACAAGCGCAATTAACCTTAGGAGTTTTGTTCGAGTAAATTATCGTGTAGTATTTTTACTTTATTTGGGTATATTTGCTCGATCTGGAATTTCCACCTGATGAAAAAACTAGTCTTACTCTTATTATTTATTTCGTTTAGCACGATTGCCCTTCAAGCGCAACGGAAGAAAACGCGTTTTTTAGATCGAAGTGAAACAGTTTATGGAGTAGGTTTTTCAAATTTCCTTGGAGAATTGGGAGGTCGAGACATGATCGGTACAAATGGTATCCGAGATCTTGAAATGATTTTAACGCGGCCATCTGTGCATTTGGGCTTCCGTTACAGAAAGAATCCGATTTTATCATTCAAGTTGAACTTGACATACGCAATGGTAGCTGGTCGAGATTCTCTCACAAAAGAACCTTTCCGCCGAAACCGTAATCTTTCTTTTAAGTCCCCAATTTTTGAAACATCTTTACAGGCAGAAATCTCTGTTCTTCAATTGAAGTCTACAAAAAGCCGTTACGTTCTTCGTGGTGTGCGCGGGAAAAGTGGAATTGACTTGAATATTTATATTTTCGGTGGAATTGGAGGTTTTTATTTTAATCCTCAAGCAAAACTTGGAGGTAAATGGTGGGCTCTTCAACCACTTGGTACTGAAGGTCAAGGCATCGCAGCATCTCGCGAACCTTACAAAAGAATTCAAGCATGCTTCCCAGTCGGAATTGGTTTCCGTTTACCGCTTTCGGATAAGAACTGGACAATCGGTTTTGAATATGGCGTTCGCTTAACATCAACAGATTACATCGATGATGTCAGTACTACTTATTTCTCACCTACATTGATTTCACAGAAATACGGTCCGGTTGCCGCTCAATTGTCAAACAGATCAAACCCAAACAGCCCCGATTATATTCCTTTGTCGGCTGCTACTGGGCAACAACGTGGCGACCCAACCGACAAAGATTCATATATGATCGGTACAATTACACTTACATACCGATTAAAGTCAGGAAGATCTGTTCTTCCAAAATTCCGGTAACCATTCTGCGTTATTCAGGGTATAATTCCCTATGATGAGAAGAGCAATTCTCCTTATTTCTTTAATACTTGCTATTCGTTCTGCGAACGGTCAAGCATTTAAAACATATTCCGAAATCGGTTTATTTGGAGGAGTTTCCTATTACATGGGAGATTTGAATCCAGGGCAGCCTTTTTTTATGCCATCGTTTGCTGGCGGCTTGATTTTCAAACACAATTACAGTGCACGCTGGGCATGGCGAATGAGTGCCATTTACGGGCATATTCAAGCTGATGATTCTAGATCTCAAGTGCCTGCTCAGATCCAAAGAAATCTATCATTTCGCTCTCAGATAATTGAATTCTCTCCAATGTTGGAATTCAATTTTTTTCCTTACGAAGTCGGAAATATTAATCGGCCCGCAACACCTTATCTGTTTGGAGGCTTTGCCTTGTTCAGATTTAATCCTAAGGCAGAATTTCAAGGCGATTGGGTACCTCTTCAACCATTAGGTACCGAAGGACAAGGCTCAACTGCATTTCCCGACAGAAAAGAATATTCGCTCATCAATGCCACTTTCCCATTCGGAATGGGATTTAAATTTCATACTGGGCGCTTAGCTGTTTCGATGGAATGGGGCCTAAGAAGAACATTCACCGATTACTTGGATGATGTAAGCACAACCTATGTTGATCCTGATATTCTTTTCGCAACCAATGGCGTTCAAGCAGCGTTAATTGCAGATAGAGCAGTAGTAAATCCTGGAGAAATTAACACAGGTCGACAAAGAGGAAATCCAAGCAACAACGATTGGTATTCGTTCGCTGGAATAACATTGAGTTATAAACTCAGTCGGAAGGCGTCGGTTTGCCCAGCCTATCAATAATAAATTATCTTTGCCGGTCGCTTCTATACCTGAAGTAATTGAATAAATGGCTGGATTAAAAGAAGAAATCAACCTAGATAATTTACCTAAGCACATTGCCGTTATCATGGACGGAAATGGCCGCTGGGCGAAAATGAAAGGTAAACTTAGAACTTTTGGACACGAAAGCGGCGTGAAAGCTGTTCGTGAAACTGTTGAATCCTGTGCAGAACTAGGAGTTTCCTATCTCACTCTGTATGCGTTTTCAACAGAAAACTGGAATCGCCCTAAGTTTGAAATTAATGCCCTAATGTCGTTGCTTGTTTCAACCATTGCGAGTGAAACAAAAACGCTGATGAAAAATAACATCAGGCTTCAAACCATTGGCGACACTTTGTCTTTGCCATCGAAGTGTCAGCGTGAGTTGAAAGAGGCAATTGACACCACTGCTGGAAACACTAGAATGACACTAGTTTTGGCATTGAGTTATAGTTCTCGCTGGGAAATTACCAAAGCTGTGAAAGAGATCTCTGCAGATGTTCAATCAGGAAAATTGAAAGAAATTTCCGAATCAACAATTGCGCAATATCTTGATACTGCAGGAATGCCTGATCCTGAACTCCTTATTCGCACCTCTGGCGAACATCGGATTAGTAACTTTTTACTTTGGCAAATCTCTTATGCTGAATTGTTTTTTACTGATGTCTTGTGGCCAGACTTTAGAAAGGAGCACCTTTACGAAGCCATTTTAAGCTATCAAGGAAGAGAAAGACGATTTGGTAAAACATCTGAACAATTAAGTGCCTGATGAATAAGATTTTACAATTATTTTTTTGTGTATTGCTGTTCGCTATTCCAGTGCAAGGGCAGGTTGTGCTGGGAGGCAACGACAATGAAATCAACTTCGCAGAACCCAAAGAGTACATTATTGCAGGGGTTGAGTTTCGAACAAAGACGGGAAGCACACTCGACAATACCATTTTGAAAATGCTTACGGGCCTGAATGAAGGCGATAAAATCATGATCCCAGGAGAACAGATTTCTAAAGCCATTAATGCTTTATGGAAGCAATCCTTGTTCTCGGGAGTTGAAATTACTGCACCTCGGATTGATGGAGATAAAATTTTCCTTCAAGTGAATCTTGAAGAAAAGCCCAGGTTATCAAGATTCCGCATTGTTGGTGCAAAAAAGTCGGATGCAGATGAATTGAGAGAAACCCTGAATTTAATGTCGGGAAAAACGATTAGTGAAAACTTGTTGGTTACATCCCGCAACACGGTAAAGGAATTTTATCTCGAGAATGGTTATCCCGATGCTGTTGTTGATGTTACAACCTATGAAGATACTGCAATTAGTGGCGGGTTAATCTTGAAGATCGATATCAATAAAGGAAGCCGTATCAAAATCAATAAAATTCATTTTGTTGGAAACAACCAGGTTAAGTCGGGTAAGCTTAAACGAAAGATGAAAAATACCAAAGAGAACCCTTGGTATAGTGTTTTTACAACGTCAAAATTTAAGGAAGACAGTTACGAAGAAGATCTTGATAAGGTGTTGGCCGTTTATTATGACAAAGGCTACAAAGATGCTCGTATTGTAATGGATACCGTTTACCGCGTAGACAAGAAACATTTAAATATTGAAATTAAGATCGACGAAGGCAATCAGTATTTTTTCCGAAATATTACATGGACAGGTAACATAAAATATACCTCCAAGTCCTTAGGCGATCGATTAGGAATTAAGCGCGGAGAGGTCTACAATCAAGCCGCATTGGAGCAGAATTTATTTATGAATGCCTCCGAAACTGATATCACTTCGTTGTACATGAACGATGGTCACTTGTTTTTCCAAGTTACTCCAGTGGAACGCATCATTGGAACAGACTCAGTTGATATTGAAATGCGGATTTATGAAGGGAAGCAAGCAATCATCAATCGGGTAACTATTGTTGGTAATGACAAAACGAACGAACAAGTGATCATGCGTGAAATAAGAACGCGTCCTGGGCAGTTGTTCCGTAGATCGGATATTGTTCGTACGCAACGTGAACTTTCGCAATTAGGTTATTTCGATCCCGAGAAAATGGGTGTAACTCCAGTGCCAAATCCTCAAGATGGCACTGTGGATATTGAATACCGAGTTGAAGAAAAACCTTCCGATCAGCTTCAACTTTCTGGTGGTTGGGGTGCAGGAAGATTGATCGGTAATCTTGGATTGGCATTTAATAATTTTAGCGCGAAGAAGTTTTTCAAAAAAGGAGCATGGGCTCCAATTCCTTCTGGCGACGGACAAAGACTTTCGATTAATGCATCTTCCACTGGTCGTGCATTTCAGAGTTATAACTTATCGTTTACCGAACCTTGGTTAGGTGGAAGGAAGCCGAATTCCCTCACAGTTACTGGTTTTCATTCTGTGTTTGGAAACGGCGCTGCCAAGGATGATCCTAGCAGAAGTGTTACAAAAACTACGGGTTTAGTGGTTGGTTTTGGCCGTCGTTTGAGATGGCCAGATGACTTTTTCAGTCTCCAACATTCTATCAATTACTCATATTATGAACTAGCGAATTCATCGGCATTTGGTTCATTTACCAATGGATTTGCCAATAATTTGAGCTTTTCTACGACCTTCTCACGTAATTCTGTAGATCAGCCAATTTATCCTGCCTCTGGTTCTACTATCAGTTTAACTGTACAGTTTACGCCACCTTATTCAATCATTAACAACAATACTGCCGCCGATTTTGTAACCGATCAACAGCGTTACAAATGGATTGAATTCCACAAATGGAAATTCGATGCGCAGTGGTTCACGCCACTTAGCAAAAACAACAAATTGGTCTTAATGACCAGGGCGAACTTCGGCTTCCTGGGTAGCTACAGTGCGGCTAAAGGTACATCTCCATTTGAGCGCTTCCGTTTTGGAGGAACAGGTTTAACAGGTTTGACTTGGGGGGCTCAGTTTCTCGGTGCCGAAATCGTTGGATTACGAGGATATGAAGATGGAACAATTTCAAATCAAACTGGAAATGCAAACGCAGGAGATGCTCCTATATACAACCGCCTAACGATGGAGTTGAGATATCCGATTTCACTAAATCCATCAGCGACTGTATTTGGACATGTATTCTTAGAAGGAGGGAATGCATGGAATAGTTTCCGGGATTTTGATCCATTCAATTTAAAGCGATCAGCCGGAGTGGGTGTTCGTGTATTCTTACCGATGTTTGGTTTGCTTGGATTAGATTACGGATATCGCTTTGATACATTAACCGGATATCCAAACATGCAGAAGGGGATATTCCACTTTATTATTGGGCAGAATTTCAATTAGATAGGAAGATAATTTTACGCAGCGCACCGAAATATCTTGTTTTGCATGATCTTTGAGTCCGCTCAGAAAAACATACGAAAATGATTACTTTTGCAGCCTCCGAAAAGCCGATTATGAAAAAACTATTGATAGGTTTATTTGCAATCCTCGCATTTACAGCGAGTGTATCGGCGCAGAAATTTGGTTTTGTAGACTCTCAATATATTCTTGAGAATATACCTGAATACAAATCTGCACAACAACAACTTGATCGTATCTCTCTTCAATGGCAAAAGGAAATTGAAGCGAAATTCGCCGAGATAGATAAAATGTACAAAGATTTTCAAGCGGAGTCGATTCTTTTGTCGGACGACATGAAGAAGAAGCGTGAAGATGAAATCATCGACAAAGAAAAGGCTGCCAAAGAGCTTCAAAAACAGCGCTTTGGAAAAGGCGGCGACTTATTAAAACGTCGTCAAGAACTCATTAAGCCGATTCAAGACAAAGTTTACAATGCCATTAAAGATATTTCAACAACGAAGAATTATGTGGCCGTTTTCGATAAATCGAGCGACCTAACAATTCTTTACACCAATCCAAAGTTTGACATTAGCGATGCCGTTTTGGAAGAAATGGGTTACACACCTGCAAAGAAGGCCGATGATGATGGCTCTGGAGGTTCTGGCACCGACACACCCCAAAAATAAAAACCACTGATAACACCACAATGAACAAAATCCCAGTTTTCTTAACACTATTGGCTTCATTGCTGATTTTACCTGCCATTGCACAGAAAGCCCCAAAAATCGGTCACATTAACTCTGCAGAATTGTTGAGTCTTATGCCTGAACGTAAAACGGCTGCTGCAAAAATGGATTCTATCACCAAACAAGCAGAAAAGTATCTCCAAGAAATGATGACGGAGTACCGCGCTGAACAAGAAAAATTTCAAGCTCAAGGTCCTTCAATGTCGGAATTAGTAAAAAAGGATGCAGAAGAAAAAATCAATGGGCTTGCAACAAGAATTCAAACATTCCAACAACAAGCACAAGAAAGTCTTCAGGCAGACGAATCAAAGTTGATCGAGCCAATCATTACCAAAGCGAAGAAAGCCATCGAGCAAGTCGCAAAGGAAAATGGTTACACATATGTACTAGACACTTCAGTTGGAGCAGTTCTTTACTGGGAAGAAAGCGATAACCTTATTGCATTGGTAAAGAAGAAACTTCAATTACCATAGTTGTCGGTTAAATAATTTATTCAAGAAGCACCTCAGAAACGGGGTGCTTTTTTTATTCTTGCACTATGGCTTCATCGAACAACGCAATCGGTATTTTCGACTCTGGTATTGGTGGATTAACCGTTGCTGGAGCAATCCATCAATTGTTGCCCAACGAGAATCTGATTTATTTCGGCGACACTGCACATTTTCCCTATGGCGATAAATCGGCAGGGCTCGTTGAATCGTATGGTGTTGGGATTGCGAAATATTTGCTCGAGCGGCAGTGCAAGATGATTGTAATCGCTTGTAATACGGCTTCTGCGTATTCTTTCAAAGCCGTAACATCGCTCGTTGGCAAACAGGCCTTGGTGCTCAATGTAATCGATCCAGCTGCCGAAGCCATTGCCCGTGAATTTCCAGATAAACGAGTGGGCGTAATTGCCACGCGAGGCACAGTTTCTTCTGGAATTTATCCCCGGAAAATCAAGAAGAAATCGCCAGGAACGGAAGTCACATCTTTGGCAACACCGCTTCTCGCGCCTATGATAGAAGAAGGCTTCTTTAACAACAAGATTTCAAAAACCATCATCCATTCCTATTTAAGCAAGAAGTCGATTCAAGATATTGAAGCCATCATTCTAGGTTGCACCCATTATCCGCTCATCCGAAAGGAGATCGAAGAATATTACAAAGGCAAAGTAGCAGTTTTCGATTCTGCTGAAATGGTCGCGAAGGCCGTAAAACATCAGCTCGAAGAGCACAACTTGCTCCGCTTGGAAGAAAATCCTACACTTGATTTCTACGTGTCGGATTTAACGGATTCTTTCGCCGGTAGTGCCAAGTATTTCTTTCCTGCAGGGATTGAATTGAAGAAGCTCGACATCTGGAACCCATAAAAAAAGCCGGAGATCATTGCTGACCGCCGGCTTCGTGACTTTCTTGATGTTCGTTTATTTCACTGGAACGCCATCTGCATCCAATTCAATCACTTCGTAGCCTAAGGCTTTTACCTTATCGAAATTGGTGGCTTTGTCACCCACAACCACTACAATCATTTTCTCCAATGGAAGATGACGTTTTGCCAATCCGTTGATGTCGTTTACAGTTAGTGCATTGAGGATTTTCACTTGCTTCGCTGTGTAATCACGCTCCAAGTTGTACTCCAATAAACGCTGAAGGAATGATGCTTTTTGGAAAGGTGTTTCGTACTTCAAAGCATCGCGCTGACCTAGTGATGATTTCGTAAATGCCAACTCAGCTTCAGTAGTTCCCGCATCGCGGAAATTCTTGATTTCGCTGAAGAAGTCCATCAATGAACTGTCGGTTTTTTCGGCCTTTACACCTGCAGAAGCAGTAAATGGACCTTTGATTTTTGATCCGTTGTAACCTGCACGAGCGCCGTAGGTGTAGCCTTTTTTCTCACGAAGTGTGAGGTTGATGCGGCTGTTGAAATTTCCACCCAATGCATAGTTCATTACATTGCTGCGGAAGTATTCTCCATCAGCATCGAAAGGCATTGCCAAGTAACCAATTCGGATTTCCGATTGCGGTGCTTTCTCTTTGTTTACGAAGTAGATTTTGGTTGCAGAAACTTCAGGGAATGAAACTGCTCCCATTTCTTCGTAAGGTTGGTCGGCCCATGCTTTCAAGAAACCGATTTTACCTAGAATTTCTGGTTGCTTTACTGCACCTACAATTACCAATTTAGCTTTGCCTGGTTTGATGTAGGTATTGTAAAATGCTTTAAGGTCTTCTAAAGTAATGGCTTCAACAGTTTGTTTGGTTCCATATTGAGGCAAGCCAAAGATGTGGTTACCGTAAAGCAATTTGTTGTATACGTTATCGGCAATTGCAGTTGCACGTGTAGCACTGTTCGCAATGGCTGCTAATTGTTGTGTTTTGTTGGTATTGAATTCTTCTTCGTCGAACTTCGGTTTGAACAAGCGCTCTTCGAAAAGTTTCAAGGTTTGATCAAGGTTTTTCTTTAATCCAGAAACGTTGAAATAGAAGTATTCGCGGTCTGATGAAACACTGATACTTGAACCAAGCTTTCCGAGTGCTTCTGTCATGGCTTCGGCAGAATAACCCGTTGTGCTTTCATTCATCAAGCTTGATAGAAGCGTTGACACACCAGCTTTTGCAGGATTTTCTGCTATCTGACCGGCAGGGAAACTCAACACGAAAGAGAACATTGGCAAATCGAAATCTTCGGTGCCGATAATCTTCATTCCGTTTGTGAAATTTTCTTTCCAAAATGCAGGAACGTTCACTACTGGATTTGCCCCAGCAGCTGGACGTTTGCTACGATCGAAGGTGTCTTTCGCCTTGTTGTATTTAAGGTTTTTGTATTGATCGCTTTCGGCACCACCCAATTCGTATGATTTTTTCGGGGTGTAGTTGTCTTCTTTAGCAATGAGATCCTTCTGGCCTTTTGGATACACGCTTGTTACAACACAGAATTTATTCTTGATGTAGGTGTTGTATACTCTGATTACGTCATCTGCAGTTACTTTTCTCACATCTTCAAGGTCTTTCCCGATTCTGTTAGGGTTGCTGAAGAAAGTGTAGTAAGAAGCCAATTTAGAAGCCTTGCCCGATACGCTGCTCAATTCTTCAATCATACCAGCTTCACGGGTATTTTTGAATTTGATCAGATCATCGGCAGTTACACCACGTGCTTCGAATTTTACGAATGCTTCACGGATCATTTTCTCCACATCGGCTAAGGTTTTCCCAGGGTAAGGAAGAACGTTTACCACGAAAGTTCCAGCCAATTCTGTTGCAGGATTGTAAGCTCTAGCTTGCACTGCCAAGTTGGTCTTCATCATATCCTGGTACAGGATAGAGGTATTGTCGCCACCGATAATTTCTGCCAAAAGATCCAGTGGAATTTCATCGGGGTGCCCTGAAGAAACGCCCGGATAGGTCATCTGAATCATTGGGAAACGGATGTTGTCTTCGTACGAAACGTAGCGGTCTTTGTCGAGCGTTACTGGCATTTTCGGAGCAGGCGTAACCTCAGGCCCTCTTGGGATGCTGCCAAAATACTTCTCAGCCAATTTCACTACTTGCTCAGGATCTACATCCCCGGCAACGGTTAAAACAGCGTTGTTTGGTCCGTACCAACGAAGGAAGAATCTTTTAAGGTCTTCTACACCAACGCGATCGAGATCAACAAGGTAACCGATAGTTGGCCAAGAATACGGGTGACCAGCAGGGTAAAGCGCTTCGATGGTTTTTTCGTTTACCAATCCGTAAGGACGGTTATCGTAATTCTGCCCGCGCTCATTTTTTACGGTTGAGCGTTGGATTTCGAATTTTTGTTGTGTTACAGCATCCAACAAGAACCCCATGCGATCAGCTTCAAGCCACAAGGCAGTTTCGAGTTGGTTAGATGGAACGGTTTCGAAGTAGTTTGTACGGTCGAGGTTGGTTGTACCATTTAGCGTACCACCCGATTCGGTTACGATACTGAAGTGTTCTTCGTCGGCAACATTGTCGGAGCCTTGAAACATCATGTGTTCGAAGAAGTGTGCAAACCCTGAACGGCCTGGTTCCTCGCGGGCAGAACCTACGTGGTAAGTAACATCCACGTGAACGATTGGGTCTGATTTATCGCTGTGTACCAGCACGGTCAAGCCATTTGGGAGTTGGTATTTCACGTAAGGGATGACAATTTCATCTCCTTTTTTCTCCACCTTTTCGACCAGTTTATACTGAGCAAAAGCCGGAAATGCAAGCAAAGCCATAAGTAGGCTCATTATTTTGGAAATTCGATTCATGGATGATTTTGGTTTATCGCCCGCAAAGTAATGGATTTTGAGGTCAATGTGCAATTTAGAGGAGAGATGTTCAGTTTCTCATTTTGAGCAGCATATTAGACCGCAATACAGCCAATCACAAAGACCAAATATAAAAGACTATTGAAATATTCAGCGCGCGCCATTCTGGGTCACTTCATCTGCTTTAGCCTCGGACTAAAGTCCGAGGTTGCGATATGAACTCTTCACTCTCCGAAAAAGGCTACTCGTCTGTCCCGTTCGCGCGTAAATTCCGATTAGGTTAAAGGTTCTTCCAAGATATCGAGAATTTTCATTCGGTTTCACACTATAATTTTGATTGTGTCTATGGCGCACTTAGAGAGCGATCTAAATCTGCGAACAAATCTTATCCTCTTCAAAAGTTAAATAGTAAGGAGAAGTGTATATTTTTGATGCCCAATCATCAACATCATCTAATGAGGTCAACTCTACTAATTCTCGCACTCGTTTTTTCAGGAATTCTTCAAGCGCAATCGCTCAGTCCAGTGTCGTTAGAGCAACTGGTGAACACAGATCTTGCAACCGATCAGTACAATACAAATATAGCCGCAGATGAGTCAGGTGCTTATTTGATCACTTGGAATACCAGTTATAGTTATGGACCAATCTTCGGCCGTTTGTACAACAGTGCGCATGTAGCGATCTCTCCCGATTTTTCTATTAATGCAGCCAGTTCTGGAAATATTAAACTTAAATATTGGGCCGATGGCACCTATGTTATCTCTTACATTGAGAGCTCTGGAACCACACTGAAATTCAAAACGATTGATTCCTCTGGAAATGTGGGTGCTGCAGTAACTGTACTATCAAGCATCGCGGATTATGATTTTGATGTAAAAGGTGATTCGCTCGCATTCTTGTATAGCATTACTGCTGGAAACCCAAAAATGTACCTAAGAGCGTATAGTCTATCAACCAACAATTGGGTGAACCAACAATTACTTGTTTCAGAAGATGGTTCTCAAGCATACTATGAACCTAACATTGTATTTCATCCAAATGGCAGATTGACTGCTATTTACCAGTATTACATCAATGTTTCTGGATGTTGCACTTATGATAGACGCATCATGAGAAAAACTTTTAATTCATCTTTCATTGCTGAGATTCCAGAGTATTCTCTGTGGTCGAGCGGTTACGAGTTTTATGTTGGGTCCGACTTACACGCTGAAGGAAACAGTGCTGGCGAAGTTATCATTACAACAACCCACGGAACAACTTCATCAAATAGATTTATGCGTATGTGGTTGCTTAATGCGCAAGGTGGATTTATTGCGAACAATGTTATTCTACTTAATGGTGGTGGATATGATTGGTACGATAATATTCAAGGCGAGCTTTACGATAATGGTGACTTTGTGATTGCAAAATCAATTCGTACTGGAGGCTATACAAATCCGAATGGAAATGAAGCTTATGTTATTTATGGGTACGACTACAATCAAAGCAATTCAGGCTTGCTTCAGTTGAACAGCACAAATGCAGGAGATCAAGAGTTTTGTACTGTAGCAAAATTAGCCAATGGCGGATTTGTAGCTGCATGGGCTGGTAACGGTTTCCAAGGCGATGATCAAGGTGTTTATTCACGTGCTTACAATGCAGTGGCCTTCCCTGGTTTTTCAATCACCAACACAGGAAACAGCCAAGTGAATGAAGCCGGCGGAACACTTACCTTGAACGTTGCACTTACAACACCGCCAACTGGAAATGTTACAGTGAATGTTTTATCGAGCAATACAGCCGAAGGAACATTAAGCACCAATGTGCTCAATTTTACTCCATCAAACTGGAGTGTATCGCAAACGATAGTTGTGACTGGAATTGATGATGTGGTTGATGATGGGAATGTCAATTTCACTGTGACTTTATCTTCCACCGCTTCTGCAGATGCTACTTATGCCGGTTTGAATAGTACAGTTTACAATTTAACGAACCTCGACAATGATGCAACCATTACCTCGCCTCAAGATCAACAGGTTTGTAAATCGGTTGGTTTGAGCGGAGTGAATTTTATTATTGCCAACCAAGGGACTCCGATTAATTCAATTACTGCGTCAAGTTCAAACCAAAATGTGGTTGAAAATGCTGATATCGTTCTAAACAACAATGGGAACGGCACTTACGAAGTGGAAATTTCCAATTTGAGTAACAACCAAGTGGGTGAAGCAACAATTACAATCACTGCAACAGATGGATTGTTCAACTATACAGGAGATTTCAATGTTACCACAACCAGTATCGATTTAACATTGCTTGCAACGGATAGCGAAATTTGTTCAGGTGAGTCTGTTACATTGTTGGCTTTGGGATTAGGAATCATCACTTGGAATAATGGAGTTCAAAACAACGTTGCTTTTTCGCCACAACAAACCACTGTTTATACAGCTTCTGGCGACGATGGCTCAGGATGTTCATCAAGCGAAACCATCGAAGTTGTTGTTATTCAAACTCCATCAACACCAACAGTAACGCCATTTGCCAATAACTTGGTTTCAAGCTCATCCATTGGAAATCAGTGGTATCTAGATGGAGTATTGATCGAAGGTGCGACCAGTCAACTTTTCACGCCAGAAGCAAACGGAAACTACACTGTTACCGTTTCTCAGGGTGTATGTTCGAGCATTTCCGCATCTTATTTATACGAAGCCATTATAACTTCTATTGGCAACGATTTTTCTGCTTTTGCACTTTATCCTAACCCAGCAAGTGACTATGTTCATTTGACTGGTATTTTACCTCAAACAGAAATCTCCATCAGCACAATTACCGGTATGCTAGTGGATCGTTTGGTGTCTTCGGAGAACAAGCAAACATTGAATATTTCCAACTTGTTGCCTGGTGTGTATTTGCTATCAATTTCTAACGAACAAATCCGCCAAACCACCAAGCTCGTTGTAAATTGATACCATAAAAATTCAATCAGCTATACTCAGCAATGCTGGTTGAATCTATTAAATAAAAAAAGGTAAGTAGAACTTGAGCTCCACTTACCTTTTTTGTTTGGGGGTATTTTTGACTTACAATTGAATCTTAAACAGACAGGATAATCTCTTTCTGCTTCACGATTTTGCGCAAGTTGATCAAGGCATAACGCATTCTTCCCAAGGCAGTATTGATCGACACATTGGTGAAGTCGGCGATTTCCTGAAAACTCATATCGGCATAATGGCGGAGGATGAGTACCTCTTGTTGTTCAGGTGGAAGCTCCTTGATGAGCTTCTTCACATCCTGGAGGATTTGCTCCTTTACCATTTTGTCTTCCACATTGTCGTCCATATTACGAATGGTGCGGAAAATATCGAACTCTTCATTGTCTTTAGAAGAATTCTGCACCACAGGCATACGCTTGGCTTTGCGGAAATGATCAATGCTCAAATTGTGCGCAATACGCATGATCCAAGGAAGAAACTTCCCTTCTTCATTGTAATTGCCCGATTTGAGGGTGTGGATCACCTTCACGAAAACATCTTGAAAAATGTCTTCAGCCAGCTGACTGTCTTTTACCAACATACGAATGTAAGTAAACACCTTCTGCTGGTGGCGAGTGATCAATTCAGCTAATGCTGATTCGTTTCCTTGTAAATAGTTGTGAACCAAAGCTTGGTCCGGCAGTTGGGCAGCAAACATATGTCCTCCTTTTTTAAAACTTGTGTGTGTGGCTTTAAAGAGTAGAGGTGTTTGCTATAAGCGCTTCTTTTTAGAAATTAAACTGCCGAGAATGAACCTTCACACGAAGGTGCTGTTATTCGGTTTAACAAAGTAAAGTTTTTATTTTCAAAAAAACAACACAGGAAATGATAATTTTGCGGATAACTTACACATGACTGTTCTACAAACGGATCTTTATGATCCCCGCACGACTATCCTGATCAAGGGTGCCCGCGTCCACAACCTAAAAAATGTAGATGTCGCGATTCCCCGAAATAAACTTGTTGTTATTACCGGTTTATCAGGCTCCGGAAAATCCTCTCTGGCATTCGATACCTTATATGCCGAAGGGCAAAGAAGATATGTAGAATCGCTCAGTGCTTACGCACGTCAGTTTTTAGGCAGAATTAACAAGCCCGAAGTTGATTTAATCCAAGGGATTTCGCCTGCGGTGGCTATCGAGCAGAAGGTGAATGCTACAAATCCGCGTTCAACTGTTGGTACTTCCACCGAGATCTACGATTACCTCAAGCTGCTTTTTGCGCGTATCGGAATCACCATATCCCCGGTATCGGGCGATGCTGTTTCAAGATCCACGCCAAGTGATGTGGTCGACTATCTCAACAGCTTCCCAAAAGGCGATCGTGTGAGTTTGTTCGCTCCTTTATCAGCGGAGCGCTTCGAAAATCAAGCCGAAAATCTTGCGGTTCTTCGTCAGTTGGGCTTTTCAAGAATGCGCATCAATGGCGAATTGAAAAAAATTGAAGACTGGGAGAAATCAGGATCCTTGAAAAAGAAATCACTCGATTTGCTCATCGACCGTCTGGCAATCGACCCGGAAAATGAGGAGAACAATAGCCGAATGGCCGATTCTATTCAAACGGCCTTTTATGAAGGTATGGATGAATGTATCACAGAGGTGATTCGGGCAGATGGCGAGGTGATCACCAAAAAACTCTCAAATCGCTTTGAAGCCGACGGAATGACTTTCGAAGAGCCATCCGTTCACCTATTTAGCTTCAATAACCCTTTTGGCGCATGTAAGACTTGTGAAGGCTTCGGTACCATCATCGGCATCGATGAAGACCTCGTGGTTCCCGACAAGAGCATGTCGCTGTATGAAGGTTGCGTGGCTCCATGGCGCGGCGAAAAAATGAGCGAGTGGAAAGAGGCATTCATTAAAAGTGCATTGAAAGTCGATTTTCCTGTACATCGTGCTTATTACGATCTCGAAGAAAAGCACAAAGACCAACTTTGGAAGGGCACAAAATACGCGCAAGGCATCAATGCTTTCTTCCAACATGTGGAGGAACAGACTTATAAAATACAGTACCGTGTAATGCTTTCGCGCTACCGCGGAAAAACTTCCTGCCCCGATTGCAAAGGAACAAGATTGCGTAAGGATGCCGGTTATGTGAAAGTAAATGGCAAGAACATTATCGAGCTCGTCTTAATGCCTGTGGCTAGATGCAAGGAATTCTTCGAGAGCCTTGAACTGAATGAATACCAAAATACTGTTGCGAAAAGAATCCTAATTGAGATCCGCTCACGTTTAGGATTTTTGTGCGATGTTGGATTGGGCTACTTAACGCTCAACCGTCTATCATCAACACTTTCAGGTGGTGAAAGTCAGCGGATTAATCTTGCAACTTCGATCGGATCGAGTTTGGAAGGTTCGCTTTACGTACTCGATGAACCGTCTATTGGTTTGCATTCTCGCGATACCGAACGATTGATTAAGGTACTAAAGAATCTTCGCGATTTGGGTAACACTGTTGTGGTTGTAGAGCACGATGAAGACATTATGCGTGCAGCTGATTTGTTGATCGACATTGGACCTGAAGCTGGGAGAAATGGGGGAGAGGTGGTTTTTTCTGGCGTTCATGCTGATTTGATTACTGCAGGGAAAAGCCTTACAGCTGATTATCTCACCGGAAGGAAGGTTATTCCTTTACCAGAAAAAGTGCGCAGTTGGAAGCATGCCATTCAGATTAAAGGTGCTCGACAAAACAATCTCAAGAATATAGATGTAACCTTCCCGCTCAATGTGCTCACTGTTATTTCGGGCGTAAGTGGCTCAGGGAAGAGCTCGTTGGTAAACAAGATTTTGTACCCGGCCTTGAAGAAGCAATTCGAAGGCTATGCCGAGCAAACTGGCTTGTTTGATAGACTAGAAGGCGACTACAAGATGATTGGCTCAGTGGAGTACATCGATCAAAATCCTATCGGAAAATCTTCACGTAGCAATCCTGTTACATATGTAAAGGCTTACGATGAAATCCGCGCGCTTTATTCGGTTCAGCCTTTGTCTAAAAATAGAAACTACAAGCCATCAGTGTTTTCATTCAATGTTGAAGGCGGTCGCTGCGAAGAATGTGAAGGCGAAGGTTTCGTGAACATCTCGATGCAGTTCATGGCCGACATTAAGTTGAAATGCGATGTTTGTCAAGGGAAACGTTTCAAAGATGAGGTTCTCGAAATCGAATTTCAGGGCAAAAACATCTACAATATTTTGGAACTCACCGTTGATGAGGCGATCGAGTTTTTTGGAAAACAAGCTGGAGCAACCGAGAAAAGGATCTTGGCAAAACTTCAGCCTTTAGCAGATGTAGGACTAGGTTACGTGCATTTAGGCCAGGCCTCTTCAACCCTTTCGGGTGGAGAAGCGCAACGCATCAAGTTAGCTTCGTTCCTCACCAAAGGAGCAGCACAAGAACATACATTGTTCATTTTCGATGAACCGACTACTGGATTACATTTCCACGATATTAAACGACTGATGGGAGCTTTCGACGCGCTCATTCTTCAAGGCCATTCATTGATTGTTATCGAACACAACATGGATGTGATCAAGTGTGCAGATTACGTGATCGACCTCGGGCCTGATGGTGGCGAATTTGGTGGCGAAGTTGTTTTTCAAGGCAAACCTTCAGATTTGGCCAAGCAAAAGAAATCCGAAACTGGCAGATACTTAAAAGAGAAGTTCTAAGGCATAAAAAAAGGGAATTCGAAGTGAATTCCCTTTTTTGTTTTTGGTGCAGTGAGCTTATCTCTCTACAATGAATTTCCTTGTGAGTTGCTGGTTTCCAGTGTTCAGTTGCAATAGATAGATTCCAGCAGGCAATTCAGACACTTGAATTTGCTGGTTTTGCGCAGTGAGTTTGCCTGTTTCGATAATTTGTCCTGCAAAGTTTACCACCGAAAATACAGGTTGTTCGGCCAAAATTTGATCGCTCACTTTTAAGAAAAGCTGAGAAGTAGCAGGATTTGGATAAAGTTTTACCGCATCGGCCTGCTTCCAAAGCTCTTCAATGCCTATTGTTCCTATACAGAAAAGAATCGTATCTGAATTGTTGAAGTCTCCACCTTGTCCAACAATTTGATCTTGATCATCAAATAATGTAAACGATCCAATTCCACTTTGTGGGCTCGATGCAATTCCATCACCATAAGAATCGCGAATAATGAAACGGTAACATCCATTAGGTAAACAGAAGTTGTAGTTGCTTGTGCCAGCAGGAAGCGATCCAACTTGAAGTTCTCTTACCAATGTGTTGGTTGTAGTGTTTCTTAGGATAAAGCTGGTTTCTTCTGGATAATCATCGGAAACAATTACCAAATTGTAGGATGAGCCTTCACGGAGATTTACACTTATTTGAGCCGCATTGTTGCCCGGAAATTCATCGGCAACGCCATTGGGATTCACAATCGTTGCGGTGAAAATTTGGTTGCTCCCGAATGCTGCATTCAACACAGGTAAATTGATGGTTTCAGTTTGGTTTGTAGCCAAAGAACCAGTCCAATTAAAGGTTTGAAGATTTCCTGCAAAGCCATAATTCAACTCCAACGAGGTCAAGGTTGTAACGCCTGAATTTCTAATAACCACCACCGGTGTGATTGTTTCAGTGTTGCAATATTCTGCCTCAGGTGTTGTGATACTTTGCAAACGTGCATCTACTTGAAATTGAGGGATTGAAGCTTCAATTCCATCAACCGATGCCAAGTCGCTTCCTGAAGGATCGAGCCAATCCCGAAGTCTTGCATTGGCTTGATTGCCAGACCAACTTGTTATGAATCGACCATAATAATCGTCGATGTTGTTGTTGCAATTCGCGGTTCCACCGTACAATTGACCAATAATTTGTTTGTTCTCGTTAAATAAAGGAGATCCTGATGAGCCCGGCTCTGTGGTGCCATCTTCCCAATTGAGAATGTGCCAACAATCAGCACCCCCAAAATTGGCAATTTCTGCATCGTCTTCATCGAAGGAAATCTTCATTACATCGGTATCAGGATGGTGAATAGAAACCGAGTTCGGCGGTGGAACATTCTGACGGTTCCAGCCAGCTAGGAATGCATTGTATTCGGCAGGAATCTCTGTGTCTAGTTCAACCAAGCAAACATCTGATCCTCCATTGGTCGCGCGAATTGTACAACCTTGTACGGCATCATCTAGATTCCAATCTTGTGTTGGGGTGCAAGTTGGACTCTTGTAGTTAAACACAAAAACATCGTTAACACCAGGGCCACAATGATCGGCAGTTAAAACGTAAGGTGTGCCATCGTTTGCTGTGTTGTTGATGGCTGCACCAGAACAGTAACGTGTTCCGTTTCCTGTAAGCAACAAAACCACCGAGCGGATTTGTGCTTCCCAAGGGTTTCCTTCCGGACAAACTACATTATTGTTACAATCTCCTGATCCACCAAAATCTTTGGCATCCTTGGTGAAACTGCGGTAGCCATGAATAACATAGCTGATTTCCAATTCAGGATTTTGGATTACACCAGCTGGTGCGTAATACTCAACAATGATTTTATCTCCAACAATTGGAAGAATTGCAAAACCACCATTTTTATTCTCGTTTGCTTCTGTGAATGCACCTTTAACAGTTTCACCGTTTGGTGTGTAAACGAAAAGTTTGGCAGATGCAGGCAAGTTGAATCGTCTAAAAATGAGGTTCAAGCTTTTAGCGCCTTCCGATTGAATCGCCAAACGCCAAATGCGGTCACCGTTATTTAATGTACTCCATTGACCATGTGCGTTGATGTTGAGGTTTACCAAAACATCTTTTCCGAAACGGAAACTTTTATCACCTTGTGCTCTCCATTGTTCGTCTTCGGCAAGCAGTTGCTCTTCGTTAATGGGTGAAAGTCTGAAAACTGGAGCCTTCTCAATTCCTGTTTTTAATCCAAATGGCCTTCCTCCAATTGAAGGCTGCGCCACAATGATCTGTCCCAGCAAAATGCTGAGAAACAGGCCAAAAAATCTTTTCATGATGAATGTGTTGTGATAGTTGCTCCAAAAGTAATGGATTATCTTTAAAAATATTTAATTACAAACACTTGTAGATAACCGCATTGGTGATTTTAACAGTAAAACAATCCGCCGGCTTCACTATTTTTGCGGCACATGAAACCTTCACTTCCTAAAGGAACACGCGATTTTTCGCCACTCGAGTCGGCTCGTCGTCGTTATATCTTTGAAATCATTCGCAAGCAGTTTGAGCTATTTGGCTATCAATCGCTCGAAACTCCTGCCATGGAAAACCTCAGCACGCTCACTGGAAAATACGGTGAAGAGGGAGATCGATTGATTTTCAAAATCCTCAATTCGGGTGATTTTCTTAAGGAGGTGCGCGAGCAGAATGCAAATCTCGAAACGCCCAATGCTGTACTTCCGCTGCTAAGCGAAAAAGCGTTACGCTACGATCTTACGGTTCCATTTGCCCGTTATGTGGCGATGAACCGCGACAAGTTGGCTTTCCCATTTCGCCGTTATCAGATGCAACCGGTTTGGCGTGCCGATCGTCCGCAGAAAGGACGTTACCGCGAATTTTGGCAATGCGATGCTGATGTGGTTGGAAGCGCATCATTGATCAACGAAGCCGAACTAATTCAAATTTACGATCGGGTGTTTCATGCGCTCGGTTTGCCTGTAAATATTCTAATCAACAACCGAAAAGTGCTCACTGGAGTTGCCGAAGTGGCGCAAGTGCCCGATTTGATTATCGACATCACCGTTGCGCTCGATAAGCTCGATAAAATTGGTTTGGAAAAAGTGGAGGAAGAGATGCGCAGCAAGGGAGTTCCAGACGATTCGATTGTAAAGATTCGTCCGCTGGCATCTATGCAAGGCAGCAATGCAGAAAAGCTCGATTTCTTGGCCGATTTCCTTTCTTCAAGCGAAACTGGAAAGCAAGGGGTTGCCGAATTGCGCCAATTACTTGGTTATTTCGAGGGCAACAATGCGCTTCGCTTGGAAGGTGCAGAACTTCATCTCGATTTGAGTCTCGCCCGTGGATTGAACTATTACACTGGAACCATCCTCGAAGTGAAAGCGCGAAACATTGCATTTGGAAGCATCGGTGGTGGTGGGCGATACGACGATCTTACAGGAATTTTCGGATTACCGAACGTGCCTGGTGTGGGGATTTCTTTTGGGGCAGATCGGATTTACGACATCTTGTTGGATGCAGGATTGTTTCCTCAAGACGCCATCACTGGAACAGAAATTTTGATCGCATCTTTTTCTATTGAGGAAGAAGGTCCATGTTTGGGATTGTTGCAATTGCTAAGGAATTCGGATATCTCGGCAGAAATTTATCCTGAACCAACGAAACTGAAAAAGCAGTTTGAATACGCAGAGAAAAAGGGAATTCCTTATTTGATGATTTACGGAAAGAGTGAAGTAGATGCCGGAATGGTGAACTTGAAAGAGCTCTCAAGTGGTCGTCAAATCAGTATTCCGGTAAATGATCTGTTGAATTTCAGATCACACTTTTGATCCACCATTCAGCATCTGCTGGATTTTTATCATTTTCACGCTCCCAAAATCACCAGTATGTCGACCTATATCATCGGGCCATCATATATTTCTCCGCTGGAAGTTGCTCAGTTAGTAGCTTCAGGAACGAAAATCAGCTTGTCGGAACAGGCAACTGAAAATATTGAACGTTGTCGTCGATATCTCGATGTAACTATAAATGCACTTGAAGCACCTGTGTATGGTATCAATACTGGGTTTGGTGCACTGTGCGATGTAAAAATCAACGAAGATCAGCTTTCTGATCTTCAGCGCAACCTCATCATGTCGCATGCTTGCGGAACTGGTGATGCCGTGTCTACTGAAATTGTGAAAACGATGTTGTTCCTGAAGGTTCAAGCGCTTTCTTATGGTTATTCAGGCGTGCAATTGGCTACTGTGCAGCGCTTGATCGATTTCTATAACAACGATATTCTTCCAGTAGTTTACGAACAAGGCTCTTTGGGCGCTTCAGGCGATTTGGCACCACTTGCGCACCTGTGCTTGCCTTTGTTGGGAATGGGCGAAGTTTGGGTGAATGGCATTCGTCAAGAAGCTTCGTCAGTGCTCGAATCTATGGGTTGGGAAGCTATCGTTCCAGCCTCAAAAGAAGGTTTGGCATTGTTGAATGGAACACAATTCATGGCTGCATTCGGGGTGCAATTGCTCTCGAAAAGTGCCGCACTGTTCGACTGGGCAGTGGCGATCATGGCGCTTTCGCTTGAAGCGTATGATGGTCGAGTTGAACCTTTCCATCCGAATTTGCATCAGATTCGTCCACACCCTGGACAAATCAAAGTGGCAGAAATGGTTCGTCAGTGGTTGCATGGAAGCGAAATCGCATCACAACATAAAGTTCAAGTACAAGACCCATATTCGTTCCGTTGTACGCCTCAAGTTTTGGGTGCTTCGCGTGATGTATGGACACATGTGAACGACGTTTTTACCCGTGAAATAAACTCAGTAACCGACAATCCGAATGTTTTTCCCGACGATGATCTGATTCTTTCGGGTGGAAATTTCCATGGTCAACCATTGGCGATGGCGCTTGACTACTTGTGCTTATCTATCCACGAAGTGGGAAGTATTTCGGAACGCAGAACCTACCAACTCATTTCTGGGAAGCGTGGTTTGCCGCACTTTTTGGCCGCTAACGCTGGATTGCATTCGGGCTTGATGATTCCACAATACACTGCTGCTTCGTTGGTGAGCCAAAACAAACAGCTGTGTACCCCGGCTTCGGCAGATACGATCGATTCATCGGCTGGGCAAGAAGACCATGTTTCGATGGGTGCAAATGCTGCAACGAAAGCTTGGCGAGTACTGAAGAATTTCGAGAATATATTGGCGATCGAGTTGCTCAATGCAAGTCAGGGATTGGAATTCAGAAGACCATTGAAAACTTCGCCAGCATTGGAAAAGTTGATGGCTGCCTACCGAAAAGTGGTCCCCTTTATTGCTGAAGACCGAATTTTATCGAAAGACATTCAGCAATCGGCATGGTTTATCAAGTCTTATCGATTGGACGAAGCATAGCGAAAACGCTCCAGCATTTCTTTCGCTTCTTCATCGTTGGGCGCAATTTTCAACCATTGTTCGATGTTCCAAGCGGCAGAATCAGGTTTTTGAAGGGCTTCATACACGATGGCAGAATTTACGAATGCCAATCTTTCTTCGGGAAATTCTGCTTTCACTTCGTTGAGTAGATTCAAGGCATTTCGGTAATCATTTTTTTGATAAGCATCCATCGATGCAGTGAGCATTTCAACCCGCTTTTCTTCCTGAAACGATGCAAAGGCGTACCATGCAGCCAACAATCCCAATGGAAACAAAATGGAAAGCAACGCGGGTTTGATCAGTAAGGCTGGTTTTTGGTGAGGATTTTCATCCATCAACCTTCTATAATCCTGATAGGGAATTGCACCGATCACGACTGCCAACGTAATGTGCAAAGCGCCCACCCAATCGTCGTATTCTTTTGGAACCCAAATGTAAATTGCTAATACTGCCAATAACATTGGAATTCCAATGATGATTGTAAAGCTAGCCTTTCGTGGAAGTCCCATCCGACGGAAATTCATCCACATCAACACCAAACCTGGAACGAGTAGGCAGAAATACGAAATCACTCCGATGTAGAGCGGATTCCAGAACGATAATCGTGGTTTGATTTGATCCATCATAGGATCAGTAAAAGTAGAAACTACTTGGGATTACACCGACATCCCAATTGCCAATTTCGGTTTTCTGTTGGTTGTAGCGGTAAACCTTCCCTTTCTGCACATAATCGCGGGCATCGCTCACCCAAACTGATTCATCACCAGCATGAATTCCTAATCCGTAAAAAGATCTTCCATTGGCTTCAATCCAAGCATTGGCAGGCAGAGTTGTCGATTGGACATTCATTTTATACACACCATTGAGCAAGAAGTACAATTCACTACCAGCGGCATTGGTTTGCAATCTTGAAGGATGATCTGTAACCAAAGGCATTGTGAATGCTTGCAGAACTGCGCGGGTTTCAGGATCCACTTTTACCAAACTTCCAGCGGTTTCGGCGGGCGGAATCTCACCTTCGCAAAGCACCCAAAGTTTTCCAGCTAAATCTTTTTTGATGCTCCTTGGTTTATCTCCAACTTGAACAGAATCAACGATCTGGTCAGTGTTTGGGTCAATCACAAACAGCTTGTCTAAATAGGTATTGCACACCCAAACCAAACCGTTGTGAAGCAAAAGTTCTTCTGTCCAGCCGCGCGTTTCTATCGATCCTGTAACTGTTCCACTCGGTACATTGATAATATGAATTCGATCTGCGTAAAGATCGGTTGCATACACCTTTCCTGGCTTGGCTTCCAGCAAATATCGCGGCGATTGAAGTCCTTCGATGGGTGCATTTGCAGTGGCCGTTTTCGGATCGATGCGTTCAATCTTTTGTGAATTGTTCACCACGAGCCAAATTTTCCCGTCGATCATCGCTGCACTTTGGAGTACATCACCGATTGGTCGGTTGTTGGCAGGTGCAAATACATCTTCTTGTACTTCGTTGGTTGTAAGCTTGATGTGCGATAAGGATGCATTTCCCCACTGAAATGTTCCTTCGTTGAGCACAAAAACGGCATGTCCTTCTTCAACAGGCACTTCGGGCTCTGGTTCTGGCTCATCGTCCTTGCATCCTACAACCGAAATTGCCATCAGCAACACCAAGAAATACTTCAGAATCCTTTCACACATAGCTTTCTATAAACACGTTCCGATGATTCTAGTTCAATCAAATATGTTCCTACGTTCACCGCACTGAGGTTAATTTCAATTGTCCCCTCCGGGGAAAAGGAGCCGAACTGCTGAATGCATCTACCCGACATATCGAGCAGCTTTGCGGTAATTGGTTGTTTCCATGATGGTTCGGTAATCCGAAGGAAAGCTTGGTCGCTGCAAGGCTGTGGGAAAATATCAAACGCTGAAACCAAGTTTTCAAGGCTGGCAGGATCGGTGTTGTGCATCACAGCAACGGCATCTAAATCGAAACCCGATGATGGAAACGGTGTTGGCCAAGGATCGGCAACTTTTCTGCCTTCAGCGTCTCGGCTGGCAAAATCGGGCAACATGGTACCGATCACATCTACAATTCGAACATAACGAACCGATTGGACATCGAGTCCAACTGAATCTTGCAATTCCGAAAGGTCGAAAGGAGTTCCGTAATTCATTGGGTATTTCCCGGCAAGGTTGTGCACTTTTGCCGTTTGTGTGTAGCCGAAAGCAGAAGTTCCAGTGCTTGTGTCGGTGAGTGAAATTGCGGGGAAGCGCACAAAACGTTCACCATCAGAACTTACTTCCACAAAGGCCAATTCGAGGAACAAACCATCGAAGCTATTCTCAAAAACGGCAAGATCGTAGCCTTCGCCATCTTTTATTGGGAATTCGAAACCCAAAGTGGCAATTCCACCATCTCCTAAACTGATAGTTGGATTGTCGCCAGCCCTTCCTAAGGCATCTTCATCTGCACCAGCCCAAGCATCGCCGATGGAGTCGATGTTGATCTGCATCAAACCTCGATCAATCACCACAGTAGTTGCCCAAGCCACAATCGCTGCACTATCTCGGTGAATGGCAATGGCTCCGGGCTGCCCCAAAGCGGGTGCAAACTGCGACCAACCTGCTGTGGCAGAAAGAAGAAATAGGATTGCTGAGATTAGTTTTTTCAATGTTTTACAATCAGCTTGCGGGTTGCCGTTTGTCCGTCTGCAAAAGTAAGTCGGATGAGGTAGAAACCATTTTCAACAGCAGAAACATCGGTGCTATTCAAAGTGTTCATCGAAGTTTCAATCGATTTACCATCCAAAGTCAAGATTTCGATTTGCTTGATTGTTCCCTTGGTGTTGAATTGCACAAAGGAAGATGCTGGGTTTGGGAACATTTCCAAATCAACCCATTCAGCATTTTCGATTCCTGTAAAATCGTTGTAAATCACTTGATCGATACAAAAGTAGGTTGGCGTGTTGATGCCAAAATCGCCATTGTCCGATGACGCAAAAGTGTAGGTGATGCTATCCACATAAGTTCCTAAAGGTGAAAGATCTACCAATCGCCAATCTCGAACGATGTAATCGAGGCTGTTGTCTTCGAACCGGAAATCGGCAAGGTAAAAAGTAACGGGATTTCCATTGGGTGCAGGTTGTCCGTTGAGGTAACCTGCAAAAGTGACGCTGAAAAAATCGGGATCATTTCCTGTTGGTCCACCAAATTTCTTGGCAAAATTATCGCCATCTCTCATGGAGTTGAACGCGAAAGTGGAGTTTGTGATTCTGGCCGAATTTAGAAATGCTTCTGATGAAGTTTCGAAAAACCAATCTCCATAAGTGATGGCATAATTCGATGAACCGTTATATCCGCTTGCAGGTTTAGCTGAGTAAATATTGGCAAAGCTTGAGGTTACCGAATCGGTCATGTTTGAATAAGCAAAACCTGAAGCCAAGTAGCCTCCAAAGCTGGTGTCCCAATTGGTTGGGAAGATTAATTCTCCTTGAACGATGCTGTTTGCTGAAAGGTCTGACCCGTTCCAAAAGCTGTTGGCCGACAGAGGAAGATCATCGAAATCGGCCACAAGACCAAGGGTTTGAGCACTTGAAAAAATAGAAGCCGATAGGAAAAGCGCGGTAAATAAGTGTTTCATAAGAAATTAATCTTAAAGATTTTAAGGTTGAGTAAAATGCATAGAAAACCCAATTTGGAACGACTGCAAAGGCATCGCACGCCAAGCAATTACTTGATATTCCGTTTGGGTGATGTTGTTGAATCGGATGTAGGCTGTTGTTGTCATTTCTTTCGCAGCGAACTGTTTTTCAGCACTGAGGTTGAGCAAGAAGAAACCAGGCAATTTGCTGTGGTTGTCGGTTGATGTGTATCGCTCACCTGTGTAGCTTGCTTGAAGTATAACTGTGAACCCTTTGTAAGCCGCACTTAAACTTTGGTTGGTAGTGTAGCGAGGGATATACATTAACTGTCGGCCTTCAACAAATGGAGAGTTTGCGGTTGCTTTGATGGGTGCAGAGTACACCATTTGGGCGGTCGAAAATGCTTGAAGCTTGATGTTTTTCGTTTTAAACCTAACTTCCGAATTCCAAGAAAGTCCTTTGCTATCAACCGACTGAATGTTGTGGGGCGTCCAATAAGAATTACCCGGAACCCATAAAATCCAATTGTTGATGTAGTTCCTAAAGGCATCAAGTCGGAATTCTAAATGCCATTTTTTGTTTTCTTTTTCTGCCGAAATTCCAGCTTCGGCGGCGGTGCCTTGTTCAGGCTGCAATTCAGGATTTCCGCCAGGAACCCAATACAAATCGTTGAGCGTTGGAATTCGGTATGTTTTTGCAATTTGTCCATGCACATTCAACCATTTCACCACTTTGAAACTGGTACTCAACGATGGAATTAACGGAGCATTCATGCTGAAAGTCCATTCTTTTCGCAACGCAGGACGAACAACCAATCTCTTTTTCCAAAATCCTGTTTGCCAAATTGCGAACACCGATTGGCGGCTCATCTCTTTGGTTTCGTTGTTGAATCCGGGAGAATCTGCCCTGCTGTAGGTATTGTTTACCCCAACTTGGATGAATGTATTTTTGAAAGGGCGGTACAACCATTCGGCTTCTTGAACGAAACTCTCTGATCGGTTGTCGGAATCGATTTGATACATCGAATCCACGAAGTGAATTTGTTCTGATAGAAAAGCTGATCGGACGATGAATTGCGATTTTTTAATGTTGAGTTTCCAAGTTGCGGCTAAGCGAGCTGTTGCATCTTTCTGTTTTGCCGAAGCATTCGGGATGCTCATAATAGGTGGAATTTCCCGATCTGTTTTTTGCAGCCATGCGGCTAATTTCAACCAATGTTTTCTACCTGTCTTCAGTGAAGCATCCATCAATAAACCTTCAGAAGCTAGCGCCGAATTGGTTTGCTTCATGATTGGATGGTTAGCTTGAGCAAGATTTCGGTATTCGAAGTCGTTTTCGGCACGGTTTCTAAAACCGCCGATTGAAAACACCAGTTTTTCGTTTCCAAATCTGGCTCTAAGTGCAGTAGTTCTTTGGCTAAAACTTCCATTCTCTTGGAGAAAGGAAATGCCATTTTCGGTCGATTGGTTGAGGTAAAGTGTTCCACCAATGGCTCCACTTCCCCAAGCTGCGGGCGATGCGCCTTGTTGGAGCGTAAAACTTCCGAAAAGCATCGCTGGAACGAGGCTCAAATCGGATTGGCCGTTCATGCTACTTTGCAGGTTGAAGCCATTCCAAATGAGTGCTGTGTGTGCAGCTCCAGTTCCACGGAAGGAAGCACTTGCCAGCATTCCGGGCGAATATTGCTTCACAAATACTGAACTGTTTCTAGAGAGCAAATCCGCCAGCGAATTGCCTGAAGATGAAACTCGATCGTTGCCAGAAATGTCTTGATGTAGCAGGGCTGGATTTTGCTCTGGATGGCGCAGGTCGTGGATTTCGATCACTTCGATCACCTGAATCGAGCACACACGGATGCTGTCGGTTTGGGCATTGAGCCAACCAGACATCGTGATTAGTATCGAAGTGAGGATTTTTAAACTCCTGCGCATCATCTGTTTTCTAATCGGATCTTCGAAAAAAAAACAGAAGCAGGCAACCACAATCCTTCCAATGGAAGCGACTGTAGACATTACCTGTTCCTTGCTTTTTTTCCCGAAAGCACCGAACATTATGGCATCGCGGCAGGTCTTCTGACTCGCCTCAACCAGACGCCTTCCCGTTTACACAGTGGCGATTGTCTGGCCTTTTTGAGAGGCTTACAGCAGCGGGTACTGTCCCTGATTCTCACAGGGTTCCCTTTTCATCCTTCCTTTTTAAGGGGAGGAACCGAAATACCGATGCAAATATAAACGTGGAAACGAATAAGTTGTTCAATACCAGTTTTTTTAGCAACTGAACAAAAAACATAAATGGACTTTGACCTTACAGACTCAATGGAATATTAAAGTACTGCGTCATTTCAAGGATTGTTTGTTGAATCACCTTGCGGCTGTTGTGTTGACCTGCGCGCTGGTAATTTTCCTCGATTTTTCGCAAATACTGTTTGCGTTCGCTGCTAATCCATTGCGAAACATAATAATATGTGTGAATTTCTAAATCATTTTCAGCGTTCACGATTCGGCCTTTCGACAGTTTGATGTACCGTTTAAATGTGTCTACGCACGACTTGTAATCGTCCATGGCGAAGTATCCAATCATTAAACAGATAAAGATTGAATCCATACTTTCGCTGAAGGTGATCTGCTGATAAGTGGTCATCAATTTCTCGAGATTGTCGACTCCTTTTTGAATTTCAGCATGTTCGCCCAGCAGCAGCAAAGCCGACCAAGCCAATCTGAAATGAACCCACTTTATGCAATAGAATTTTTTCCTGTTGCTCATAATCAATGTTTGATTTAGTTTTCCGGAGTGATAATTGTCGTTTGATGGAAGGATTTTCATTACCACACGAGTTTACCTCGCGCAAGATTAGTCCTTGGGGCGGGATTAAGTT
>CANHIS010000004.1 GCA_947460255.1 Bacteroidota bacterium | reverse complement strand
TCCCAAGTAACTGAGCTTCGTTGATCGCATCGGTGCGAACGGCTAGCGACAATATTCCTGTTGGCTCTTCACTTTCAACTGCTTCTAAAATTGTAGCACCAGCTCCATCCGAATAAATCATTGAATCACGATCATGTGGATCAGAAACTCTCGATAGCATTTCAGCGCCAATCACCATCATTCGTTTGGCATAACCTGCTTGAATCTGGTAGTTTGCCTGAATAACTCCTTGCAACCACCCTGGGCAACCGAAAATCAGATCAAATGCTGCAGTTTTAGGATTGTTGATGCCCAATTTATATTTCACCCTCGAAGCAATACTGGGCACCAAATCCGATTGGCGATTGTCTTTTTTTACGTCACCGAAATTGTGCGCTACGATAATCCCGTCTATGGTTTCACGGTCGATACCAGTCGATCGAATAGCCTCTTCAGCCGCTATAAATGCCAAATCAGATGTTACCATCGAGTCATCAGCATAACGTCGCTCTTCAATATTGGTAATTTTCTGAAACTTACTAATTACATCGTGGGTTTCACCTGAAATAATCTGCTGCTTCTGGTCATAGAACACATGCTGCAAAAAATCTTTGTTTTCTACAATGTTCTCTGGGATATAGCTTCCAGTTCCCTTAATCTTCGTATAAATCCTCCTGCTCATGTAAAGGGATCATTTTTCCTTAACAGGCGCAAGGTAGGTATAAATGTTAGTTTACCGTGATGCTGTAAATGCTATCAAAGCCAACCAAGTCAACCCTTTGCAAGTCGTTCGAAGAAATAAATTTCCAAAGATCTTTCTTCAGCCCATTTACTTGTAAACAGCAACAAATCCTTGAACTTTATCGGTGGTTTCGTTAATCATTTCCACGCTGATAATGTAAAAATAGGTTCCATCAGTAACCGAATTGCCATTCATATCGGTGCCATCCCAAAACGAAACGTCTGGCCCAATTTCCTTCATTAATCTACCCCATCGGTTGTAAATCAAGATGCTGTAAATTTTGCCACCGCCCACTTTGAACTCTAGGTTATCATTTACTCCATCTCCGTTTGGACTAAATGCATTAGGTGTATCGTTGAGGTTGCAATTTACTTCCTCAACAACGATGCTGTTCCAGTAGAAACAACCATTCGCGTAAGTTACAACCAACGAAACGGTGTCGGTTTCAGTAATCGTAATGCCTTGCGAGGTGGCACCTGTATGCCATAAATATGAAACTGCATTATCAGGACCTGTTAACGAATAACTTTCTCCGAAACAAAAACGTGGATCTCCGCCAAAGTTGAAGGATGGAACCTCAAGAACTTCTATGGAAGCTGTACTTGTGTCTGAAAAGCAATAGTTCACATTTAACTGCAATCCAAAAGTGCCATTTAAGCTGTTATTGAAGTTAGGAATGTACACCGAATGCTGTCCATCGGGCACAAAATTGTTCGATCCAAACCAAGTCGCAGTTATGCCTTGTGCAGCAGCGGAGTCTGCATTATAAAGGAAAAGTGTGTCGCCTTCACAGATGGTTTCAGGGTAAATCAATGTTGGGATAACCGGTGGAATCTCAGACACAAACAGCGAAAATGTATCGGTGCGCACGCAATTGCTATCACGCGAAGTGATTTGGTAGATTCCACTATTTGTCGCTGCCGCGGATGGTACTGTTAGTGTATTTTCATCCCCTGAAATACCGCCTGGTCCAGTCCAAGTGTATTGATAGTCACTCAATTGGTTTACATCAAAAGTGAGCGTTTGTCCAGCGCAAATAGAATCAGTGTATGTGAAATTTGGATTTTCTAGTGTTCGGAGGATGAGTTCAACAGTGTCGCGATCGTTCGAACAGAATCCTGTGGCCAGAACTGGTGTGTAAGCATACAATCCAGCGCTGGAAGCTAGAATGTCGGCAATAAAGAGATTCGGATTGTTCAACTGAAATTGGTTAGGACCAGTCCAAATTGCCGACAAAATCTGAGGCACTGGGTTAGGTTGGATGTTGATCGTATCGCCCGGACAAAAGACTTTTTCATCTATGATGGGCGATATGTTCACTGCCGTGAGAAGGTCCAGCGCCTGCTCAAACCAAGCACTTCTGCAACCCGTAGCTGTATCGATGGCATAACCACCAATAATCTGCCCATCAGCTGGTAAAACATAAGGCCATGTTTGAGCTATACCAAGGAAATTGGTATCGGGCATTTCGTGCCACACAAATGGAAAATTAACATTGGTGGAAAGTACCAAAGGAATTCCTGGGCACACCTGACCAGGAAACAAAGTGTCGGGCAGCGGTGGATTAAGATTCAAATTAAACTGCAGCGAATCTCTTAGCACGCAACCCACAGTATCGCTGAGCGTTACTACAATATTTGAAGCTTCAGTTACTGTATAAAACGGCCCTGTAATGTTGCCCGGCGACCAAATGATGGTGTCGGCTGCTGAGTTAGCAGTCAATTGTACGCTTCCTCCTTCACACAAAAGAGTTGGCTCTCCCACAATTCGAAGTAGGGCAGAATCTAAGCCTTCTCGAACTGTAAATGTGAGGGTGTCGATATTCGAGCACAATTCCACGCGAACCGAATATGTGCCCGGTTGATCAATATATTTCAAGGTATCTGACCCTGACAAAGGTGCTAACCAAGTATAAATAAGGTTGGTGTCGGGCGCTAACCGAATCAATGCATCCAATCCGCCGCAAATGTTGCTGGTAATGATTGAATCATAAATTACTGCTTGAATGTTTCGAATCTCCACAGTTTCCGATAGCAATGCGCAACCGTCGAGATCGATCAAATTGTAATAATAATTTCCAGGTGTAACTACATCAACCTCAAATTCATCAGGAATGGTTTCACCTCCCGGGCCAATCCAAGTGATCGACAGTCCTGGATCGGAAATGAGTTGGATTGAGTCTTCTGGGCACTTCCTACCATCTTCAGGATTGGTGAGGATATTAGGAGCTTCTTTGTAGCTAATTTGTTTGATTCTCTGTGCATTTACCGAACAGCCTGTGATCGTATCGGTGTAGTTCATCGCAATCCCGATCGACGCTGGTGCATTAAACGAATAGGAATCTGGTGTTGAAGCGATTGGCGTTCCAAACAAAATGGCTGAGGTAAATGGGAAATTCGCAGGAAAAACTTCCCAACCAATGGTGATGGTATCTCCCGGACAAAGTCCTTCGGTACTAGTGATCCAGTTTACAATAAGCTGAGGCTGGCTACTTGCATTTTGAATAACATAGATATCGTACTCGATAACTGTGAGCACGTCGGTGTTTCCAGGAGGTGCATAAAACTCAATTCTGATGTGCACAGGACCAGTTTGTGTAACCCTGAAAATCATCTCATGTTCCATGAAAGAATAGGTTGGAACCAAACTCCCGCCTACGTTGAGCGGATACACCACAAACGGACCAGTAATCTCCCAATTCGCATAAGCTGGAATAGGATAATTCATTTGTGCGCCTGTTGCCCCAAAGGGTTGAAAAGTAAGAACAATAGGGTTGTTTGAACAGGTAAATAAAGTGTCATTTACCAAACCTTGCGCGGTTAAATCAAAGGTAGGATCTAAGTCTACATTTTCAGGTGTTGAAACTCCAACTCCGTTATCAGTCAGGGCATAATCGAAAATATTTATGCAGGTACTGTACTCGCACCCTTGGGCATTGGTTATTGTGTAAGTGTATATGCCTGCCTCAGTGATGGTTAAGTTGTTTGTGTTTGTAGCCAATGTGCCTGTTTCATCAGACCAAACAGCGTTATCGCCCGAATTAATTACGTTTCCAGTGGCAACAAGAGAACCACTTAAAGGAAGTTGTAAGTTCAATGGGCAATCATTGGGTGGATTATACACCGGATAGATCAGTCCAGTTCCTGGTGCTGAAATGGTTGGATCGTAAGCTGATCCTCCTAACAAAACATACAACGAATCGGTAAAGGTGCGGCAGTCGTTAGCGGTTTCGAATGTTGCAACGTACCATCCAGAGGTAGACGCCATGCTTGATGGACTCACGGAAGAAGAATACAATGCAACATCGAGTAAAGTATGGAGATTGAAGTTGGCAACAGAAGTAGGATTGCAAATTACCAATGTATCAGTTGGGAAGTTGAACTCCGGTTCGATGATCGTTGTGTTGCATTCTGTTCTTTCATAAATGTCGAAAACAGGAGCAAGTGTATCAATGATTGTAGTAACAAAAATATCGCGGCTCCCGATCGGGAAATCCATTAAGTATTCGTTGTAAATAGGAGAATTGCAGATATCCAATTGCTCCATCGGTGTAAGCACGGATGCAGGCCCTGAATTGTAAGATCCTGTTGGAAGGGGCAGGTAGAACCAGTCTTCAAAGGATCCTGCAAGCACTGGGTATTCGGAATTTCGTGCAGAAATTGCATTGAGGTTATCGTCTTCTGCGCTTCCCACTTGCTGGGCATATCGCCGATTGTTCGAATTTCCCATGGCATACAAGGCCACAAAACCATCGTTGTTTCCAACATTATTAAAAAGACCGTCGCCAAGATCGTCGGAAAGGCTGCTGAAAGTACAATCGAAACTTCCTGCTACCCAAAGTTTTTGCGATTGGTTGAAGCACAGGTCATTCAAACTGATTTCACTGGCTGAACTTTCGTTAAAGTGTGTAATATATCCACCTTCTAAATTGAGGCGAACTCCAAAAATGTTGTAAGTGTATCCACCCGAAATGCCTGTAAAACCGGGGATGTCGGTATTCATGGTGTTGTTGAAATTTCCACCAACTGCCAAGTCATTTCCGCGAATGTCTAAGGATCTTAATTCAATAAATGGTGCTTGAAATTTCTTTACAAATTCGAATGATTCGTCGGTGTCTAAGCAAATCAATGCTCCATAGCCTGAATTGCCCATATTTACATTTTGAGCTCCAATCTGTAAAGTGCCGGTTCCATTTACGGCGAAATATTTTTTACCCGCGTCGCTGATAGCTATCTCAGCAGAAATATCGTTGTCGGGGGATGCGATTTGGGTAATGGCTTGATAATTTCCATCTAAATCGAGTTTGGCAACGAAAATGTCTGTGCCTTGGTTTCCAGAACTGAGAAATTCGGTGCTGATCAAATTGGTTGCTTCCCAAGTTGTGGTGCCATTAAACTGCCCAATCAGAGAGATGCCGAAATTGTCTTTTACCGCAATTCCACTCACGGTCTCAATACCTGTTCCTCCGAATGATTTCAACCAAATTACATTTCCAGTAGAACTGATTTTGGCAACGAAAACATCCTGACTTCCAGCTATGGAAGTAATTGTGGTTGAGCCCAATGTAACCGTTCCACGGTAGTAACCTGTTGCATATATATTGTTGGCATTGTCTTGAGCGAGCGCAATCCCGCGGTCTGATGAAACTCCACCAACCGACAGTACCCAATCGTAGTTGCCGTTTGTGCTTTGGCATGCAATGTATGCATCGTCGATACCTGAAAGCGATACAGTTTGAGTTCCAAAAAATGCTAACTGACTGTAGTACCCTGTGGTATAAATTTTTCCTGTAGATATTCTCAGGACGTCTAATGGCTCGTCGTTAAGGCCACTTCCAGCTTTTGTGTAAATCTTAGGCATTTGCGCCAATGCATAGAGTGGGAGCAATGCAACTATTAGAATTAGTAGTTTTCTATGCATATAGACTGTAGCTTAATTCTATTGTTTAGAATAAAATAAAAGTAATACAATTATTTTCAAAAAGTCACTTCTGGATAATTATAATTCCTGTAGAATGTTTAAAGCCTAGTTGGTTGTGTATTTCCAATACAAAAAGAGGCGGTCAAAAGCCCAAATCTTTCAAGATTCTCCAACTTTTAGGTAATCCATTGTTGATTCGATTGGGAAGCACATTGCCCCAGCCTAAACTTAAGCCTTCATATTGCATCAGATGCCAACCTTGACTGCCAAAACGGTTGGGAAGTGCCTCTTTTTTTAGGAATCTCAAGGCTTCTTCTTTGCTCAATGCCAAACGTGGCACACCGGCGTCCACAATTAAACTCATGGCCAGTTCGTGGTCTGGAACAAACGATTTGCCTTTCAACTCTCCAGCAAGAACGCCAGCTTTCAGCACATGTAGATGCTTTAAAATCGACGATAATCCCTCAGTTGAGTTTTTGGGGAATAAAACCTGTCCTAAATGTGTCTCAAAAAGCAGATAATCCTCTGGAACTTCTAGTAAAATGCCCAACGATTCTGGAATTGGCACATTCTTCATTTTTTGCCTTTCATCGAATTCTTCGCATGCTCCAGTTTTACGTAGAATGGATAAATAATACCCTTCGCCTTTTGTCTTATCAGGATAAAATCTATAACCTCCAGTGGTGACTGTAATTTCAGGAATCTCTTCTAAAGATTTCGATTTAAGTATGTCGGCTTGGAGTTCCTCTTTTATCCAACGGCTAATTTGTTCGTCTTCGCTTTCCGAATAACTGCAGGTGGAGTAGAGGAGAAGACCTCCCGATTTTAGGGCTGGCCAAACGTCTTCCAAGATGCGTTCTTGGCGAGCTGCGCAATGAGTTACGGCATCCTCCGACCAATGCTTAATCGCTGCTGGATCTTTTCGGAACATGCCCGATCCTGAGCAAGGAGCGTCCACAATGATCACATCGAAAAATCCCTCTAGTTTACCAAATTGTCGAGGGTCATTGTTACTCACCACCACATTGGCGTAACCCCAACGGTCGAGATTTTCTTTTAAGATCGAAGCCCGGGTTTTGATCACTTCATTGGCGACCAACAATCCTTGGCCCTGAAGCCATGATGCGAGCAGTGTGCTTTTTCCACCAGGAGCGGCGCAAAGGTCTAGAATGCGCAGGTTTCTTTGGTTTCCAAAATGGTCGTTTAGCACTTTTTGAATGCTCATCGAGCTGGCTTCCTGCACATAATATGCACCAGCATGAAAAAGGGGATCGAGTGTAAAATCGGGACGTTGAGGCAAATAAAACCCATCGCTGCACCATTTTACTTGTTCCAGCTGGTCAGTTTTCAGGGCTCGCTTCGCGGGATGTTGACGCACCGAAACCGGCACCGTTTCAAGGTGTGCCTTCGTAAACGACTGCGGATCGAAGCCCGGAGCGTGTTGCAGATGTTCGAGATAACCAGCGGGAAATTGCATTGGGGGAAAATAAAAAAAGCACCCTGAAACAGAGTGCTTTTAAAAAGAATTTGATCAGATTTATTTTACCGCATCAATGATTGCCTTGAAGGCAGTTGGATTGTTCATGGCCAAATCGGCTAGAACTTTACGGTTGATCTGAATGTTTTTCGCATGGATTTTACCCATCAACTGGCTGTACGACAAGCCGTGCTCACGAGCACCAGCATTGATACGTTGAATCCAGAGTGCGCGGAAGTTACGCTTTTTGGTGCGTCGATCGCGGTATGCATAGGTAAGACCTTTCTCAAGAATGTTTTTCGCAATTGTGAAAACGTTCTTGCGGGCACCCCAGTAGCCCTTGGTCTGATTGAGGATTTTTTTTCTCCTTGCGCGTGAGGCAACGTGGTTGACTGAACGTGGCATGAGTTTTTGGTTTTTTGGTGAACAGTGTCTTCGTTAAAAGATCTTGGAACTGGCCTCCTGGTTAAACAATGATTTTACTTTCCGATTACGAGCATTCTCTTTACAAGACCCTCATCTGCTTTAGAAACCAAGCCAGTTTTGCCGAGACGGCGCTTCTGGTCGTTTGATTTCTTTGTCAAAATGTGACGCTTGTAGGCATGCTTCCGTTTGATTTTCCCAGTTGCAGTAAGCCTGAAACGCTTCTTTGCACTGGAATTGGTTTTCATCTTGGGCATTGTACCTGTTATTTATTTGGGTTGATTATTTCTTTTTCTTCGGCGAAAGGAACATGATCATCCGTTTTCCTTCCAATTCTGGAAGATTTTCGGGCTTTCCATATTCTTCAAGCTCTGCCGCAAATTTCAACAACAAGATCTCACCCTTGTCTTTGAAAAGAATCGAACGACCTTTAAAGAATACGAATGCCTTCACTTTCGAACCTTCCTGCAAAAATTTCTTCGCATGGTTAAGTTTAAAATTGAAGTCATGCTCATCTGTATTGGGACCAAAACGCACTTCTTTTACCACAATTTTGGTGGCTTTCGCTTTCATCTCTTTCTGTTTCTTCTTGTGCTCGTAAAGAAACTTCTTGTAATCGATGACGCGGCAAACCGGCGGTTCAGCGTTAGGTACAATCTCAACCAAATCTAATTCAAGATCACGGGCAATTTTCAATGCCTCGTCAAATGAAAAAATTCCTGGTTCAAGTTCATCCCCAACGAGTCTCACTTGGCTTAAGCCGATGATTTTCTCGTTAATCCGATGTAAATCCTCTTTTTTCTGAGGGCCTCGGTTGTACGGCCTGGGTTGGCGTGGTGGTAAAGCTATGGCTTGGTTCCTCCTTTCAGTTTAGTTCACTAATGTTTATCAAACTATTGACTTCAGAATTGATCTTGTCGGCAAATTCTTCAATACTCATGGTTCCGAGATCTCCTTCTCCGTGTTTACGGACAGCAACAGTACCAGCCTGTTCCTCTTTCTCTCCTACCACTAGCATATACGGCACTCTACTGAGTTCCGCATCACGAATTTTTTTACCGGCCCTTTCAGCCCTTTCGTCAACGGCGGCGCGAATATCGGAATTTTTGAGAAGATTCGAAACTTTTTTTGCATAGTCGTTGAACTTGTCTGAAATCGGCAATATTACTGCCTGTTCAGGGGCAAGCCACAACGGGAAAATACCGGCACAATGCTCAATCAATACAGCCACAAAGCGTTCCAAAGAGCCAAATGGTGCTCGGTGGATCATCACAGGACGGTGTTTTGCATTGTCGGCACCGGTGTACTCAAGTTCAAAACGCTCAGGTAAATTGTAATCTACTTGGATAGTTCCGAGTTGCCATTTTCTGCCAATAGCATCTTTCACCATAAAGTCGAGTTTCGGGCCGTAAAAAGCAGCTTCACCAAGTTCAACTACGGTATTCAAGCCACGCTCTTCTGCGGCCTCAATGATCGAACGTTCAGCTTTGTCCCAATTCTCATCGCTTCCAATGTATTTTGCTTTGTTTTCAGGATCGCGAAGTGAAATCTGTGCAGTGTAATCCTTGAAATCCAAGGCCTTGAAAATCATCAACACCAAATCAATCACTTTCACAAACTCTTCCTTCACTTGGTCTTGACGACAGAAAATATGCGCGTCATCTTGCGTAAAGCCTCGTACACGGGTCAAACCATGCAATTCGCCACTTTGCTCATATCTATATACTGTACCAAATTCAGCCAAACGAACTGGCAGATCTTTGTAAGAGTGCGGTTTTGCCTTATAAATTTCGCAGTGGTGCGGGCAATTCATTGGCTTCAAAAAGAATTCCTCACCTTCTTGAGGCGTACGAATTGGCTGAAATGAATCTGCACCATATTTATCGTAGTGACCAGAGGTTACATATAAATCTTTGTGCGCGATGTGTGGCGTAATTACCTGAACATAGCCAGTTGCTGCTTGTGCACGCTTTAGATAATCAACCAAGCGCTCACGCAAAGCAGTACCTTTTGGTAGCCATAGTGGTAAACCTTGTCCAACTTTCTCTGAGAAGATGAACAACTCCAACTCTTTCCCAAGTTTACGGTGATCGCGCTTTTTAGCCTCTTCGAGGAGATGAAGATATTCATCCAATTCGGTTGGCTTCGTAAAAGTGATTCCGTAGATGCGGGTGAGCTGCTTGTTTTTTTCGTCGCCTTTCCAATAAGCACCTGCAACATTCATAAGCTTTATGGCTTTGATGCGCTCAGTGTCTGGAATATGTGGTCCACGACAGAGGTCTGTGAAATTTCCTTGCTGATAGAATGTGATGGTTCCATCTTGAAGATCCTTCAACAAATCCAACTTGTATTCATCTCCCTTTTCGGTGAAATATGCGATGGCATCTGCTTTCGAAACTTCGGTGCGAACAAATGCACTTTTTCTTTTCGCAAGCTCCTTCATTTTTGCCTCGATAGTTGGGAAATCTTCAGAAGAAATACTTCCACCGTTGAGGTCAACATCATAGTAGAAACCGTTTTCGATGGCAGGACCAATCCCGAATTTGATTCCTGGATAAAGTTCTTCTAAAGCTTCAGCCATCAAGTGGGCCGAACTGTGCCACATCGTTTTTTTGCCCTGTTCGTCGTTCCATGTGAGTAGTTTCAGCGTGGCATCTGAAGTAATCGAGCGGGTTGCGTCGATCACTTCTCCGTTAACTTCGGCCGACAAAACATTGCGGGCCAGACCTTCGCTGATACTCTTGGCGATATCGATAGCAGTAACGCCGCTTTCGTACTGGCGAACTGAACCATCTGGCAAAGTGATGTTAATCATAAAATTTGTTAAAAATGGAGTGCAAAGATAGAGAAAAGTGTTGCCCAAGTAATCGAAATAATATGCAGTTGATTTGGAATTGTTCTTTTTCTTAGATATAAGAAATCAATGTATTCTCGATTCATGTTTCTTTGTGGAAAAATATGCATATGAATTTAGGTCTAATGCTCATTACTCTTCTTCTCTTATCTGCAAATCAATCGATTTCGCAAGTGAATAAAACGGATAAGTCTGCAACCAAATCATCAACCGAAAAGCCTCTTCAGTTCCAAGTAATTGAAGTGGAGAATTCACCAGAAGGCACGCCTGACCATCCAAGTATTGCGGCGCCAGTGGAGGCCATGGAGGCCGTAGAGGAAGCGCCTTCGGATCCTGTGTTCACCATTGTAGAAAAGATGCCCGAATTCAAAGGCGGTACAGAAGCATTGAAGAAGTTCATACAGGACCACTTGGTTTATCCCAAAGAAGCGATCGAAGCAAATGTTCAGGGAAATACATATGTAAAATTTGTCGTGAGAGCCGATGGGCAACTCACCAATTTTGAAGTGCTTAGATCAATGCACCCATCGATGAAAATAGCTGCTTTGGATGTAGTAAAACTTACCGCAGGCGACTGGACTCCTGGTGAGCAAAACGGTAAAAAGGTTGATGTGTACTATACTCTGCCCGTAAGGTTCGTATTGAAAGACTAAATGAGTTGATATTCAAAATGATTCGCATGAAATACCTCTTGTCCTTTGCTTGTATGCAACTTATCTCGATTAGCAGTTATACACAGCGAATGATTGATCCTCTTTTGCCTCCTCCTCCAATTGAAACCGTTGAGGATGTAATTTTGATTGATCCGGAACAGATGCCCGAATTTGAAGGTGGAGAGGTAGGTTTGAGAAGTTTTATTGCAAAGAACATCCGTTATCCAGAAACTGCTGCTGAAGCAAATATCGAAGGAACAGTATATGTTCAGTATTTGGTATTAAAAGACGGTACAATTAACAATATCAAATTACTTCGCGGAGTAATCGGAGCTCCTGACCTCGACAAAGAGGCTTTGCGCGTGGTCAAATTGACTAATGGCAAATGGAAGCCGGGCATGCAAAATGGAAAACCTGTTAATGTTCGGATGAATATTCCGATAAGATTTAAGCTTCAATAATTATTTTATCTCTTTTCTTCAACGATGAAAAAACTTCTTCTATTTCCTTTTTGCATTGCCGCTTCACTTTCATTGTCAGCACAGGAGGAACTTGATCAATCGCCTCCAATTCCTCCTGTGGAGCAAAAAATGCCAGAGCCAGAACCTGTATTTACCGTTGTTGAGCAAATGCCTGAATTTGAAGGAGGAAATGAAGCCTTACTAAGTTTTATCTCGAAAAACATGGTTTATCCGCCAAATGCTTCGGAAAATCAAATCCAAGGCACTATTTATCTTTCTTATGTGGTTCGTTCGGATGGAAGTCTTTCCGACATAAAAGTCTTGAAAAGTGTACCTGGAGGATCTGATTTAAATGCAGAAGCCATTCGTGTACTGAAACTCACAAAAGGAAAGTGGAAGCCAGGAAGACAAAATGGTAAGCCTGTGAGTGTTAATTTGAGTTTGCCTATTAAATTTCTCCTTCGATAATCTCAACCATGAAAATATTCCAAGTACTGCTTTTTTTCTTTGCCTCTTCATTTTCCTTGTCAGCACAAGTGGATCCTGACTTGATGGAGCTTCCTCCTCCTGTGATAGAGCCTGTAGACAAGCCCAAGACTGTTCAAACAATTGCTGAAGTGATGCCTGAATACGAAGGTGGACAAGCTGCATTGATGAATTTTATTTCAAAAACAATGGTATATCCCCAAAATGCGATCGACAATGAAATTCAGGGAAAAGTGTATTTAGGCTTCATAGTTTCAAGCACTGGTGCATTAGAAGATATTAGAGTAATACGCGGAGTGCCGGGAGGAGAAGAGTTGAACAGAGAAGCCATTCGCGTAATCAAGCTCACGAATGGCAAATGGAAACCAGGCTCTCAAGGTGGAGTATATGTGAACGTAAATTATACGCTACCAATCGTTTTTCATTTACAATAAGCAGAGTATTACAAGTTTTTAATGCCTCATTCGAAATGGATGGGGCATTTTTATTTGCATCCATGACGGAAATTTGAAAATCTCTTGCGGATTTGATAATTCGATCCTCGGAAATATGATTTTTGGTGCTTTCAAATTAAGAAAAACTGAAAATATTTCAGATGTTGGCAAAAATTGAGGGGGTGTTGAAAGAAAAAGCATAAAAATTTGGAGATCACCCCCTCGAAAATTTACCTTTGCAGCCGAAAAACTGAAAAATATCAGATCCATGTCGACTATTCGATTTAAAGCATTGGAGTCGCTCATCAACCGCGAACCAATTATGAATGCTGCTCAACCGGAAAAAATCTCAGATTATTTCGGTAAAGGTGTGTTTGGCGAAACAGCCATGCGCGAATACCTCAGCAAGGAGGCTTATGAAAAAGTGAAAGATGCCATTGAGCATGGATCACGTATCGAGCGCGACATTGCTGATCAGGTTTCTTCTTCGATGAAGGCTTGGGCAATGAACCAAGGTGTTACCCACTTCACACACTGGTTCCAGCCACTCAATGGTGCAACTGCCGAGAAACACGATTCATTCTTCGAGCCACTTCCAGATGGTCGTGCGATCGAAGTTTTCAGTGGATCAAATCTTATCCAACAAGAACCTGATGCATCTTCGTTTCCAAACGGAGGGATCAGAAACACCTTCGAAGCACGTGGTTACACCGCTTGGGATCCATCTTCTCCAGCATTCATTATTAGCAATACGCTTTGCATTCCTACAATTTTCGTTTCATACACTGGCGAAGCACTCGACTTTAAAACTCCACTTCTAAAGGCATTGCACGCACTTGATCATGCTGCAGTTGATGTGTGTCAGTACTTCGACAAGAATGTTACCAAGGTTACCGCTACGCTTGGATGGGAACAAGAATACTTCTTGATCGATGAGGCGCTCTACCATGCTCGTCCTGACTTGTCACTTACAGGTCGCACCTTGCTCGGACATTCCCCTGCTAAGGGACAACAGTTAGAAGACCATTATTTCGGTTCTATTCCTGATCGTGTAACTGCTTACATGCGCGATTTCGAATCTGAAAGTCTTCGTTTGGGCATTCCAATTCGTACCCGTCACAATGAAGTGGCTCCAAACCAATTCGAGTGTGCGCCAATTTTCGAAGAAGCTAACTTGGCTGTTGATCACAACCAATTGTTGATGGACATCATGCACAAAGTGGCTCGCCGTCACCGTTTTCGTGTATTGTTGCACGAGAAGCCATTTGCGGGCATCAATGGATCAGGAAAGCACAACAACTGGTCGTTGGCGACAAACACTGGGAAGAACTTGTTGAGTCCTGGCAAAACACCTAAAACGAATCTTCAGTTCCTTACCTTCTTTATCAACACGCTTAAAGCACTTCATACGCATGCTGATTTGATGCGTGCAGCGATTGCATCTGCGGGCAACGATCACCGTTTGGGCGCTAACGAAGCACCTCCAGCAATTATCTCAGCGTTTATTGGGACACAATTAACTAACGTATTGGATGAACTCGAGAAAAAAGTGAAAACCACAGGTAAAATGACGCCTGACGAGAAAACAGAGCTGAAGCTAGGTATTGGTAAGATTCCACAAATTCTTCTCGACAATACCGACCGTAACCGTACGTCTCCTTTTGCATTTACTGGGAATAAATTTGAGTTCCGTGCAGTTGGTTCTTCGGCAAATTGTTCATCAGCTATGATCGTTGTAAATACTATGGTGGCTCAGCAGTTGAAGGAGTTCAAGATTGAGGTTGATGGCTTAATTTCAAAGAAAAAACTCGACAAAGAAGAAGCGATCTTCCAAGTACTTCGCCGTTACATTTCAGAGTCTAAAAATATCCGATTCGAAGGCAATGGATATGGTGATGAGTGGGTGAAAGAAGCCGCAAAACGCGGATTGAGCAATTTCGCAAAAACACCTGAGGCACTCGATGCATTTGTGTCGAAACAAACCTTGGATCTTTTCGAGAAAAACAATGTGATGAGTCACCGTGAAGTAGAAGCTCGCCACGAAATTCAGTTGGAAACCTATACCAAGAAGATCCAAATTGAATCGCGTGTAATTGGCGACATCGCTGCGAATCACATCATTCCAACAGCGTTGAAATACCAGAATCAGCTCATTAACAATGTACAAGGTTTAAAAGCGATTTTTGATTCTAAAGCTTTCAATAAAGCTGCTGGAGCTCAATTGGAAATTATTCAGGAAATATCTGAGCACGTTACGATTATCAAGAATTCGATCGATGAAATGATCGAAGCCAGGAAAACGGCCAACAAGATTTCGGATGCCAAGAAACTTGCCGTTGCTTATTGCTACAAAGTGCAGCCATTTTTTGAAACGATACGTTACCATGCAGACAAACTTGAATTGCTCGTAGATGACGAAATGTGGAGCCTTCCAAAGTACCGTGAAATGCTCTTTATCAACTAAATTTAACCAATACATGTAACAACATCGTATTGCAAATTACTGTAAAACAGCAGGTTGAATCGTTTTCGGCCTGCTGTTTTGCTATTTTAAACTTTCTCTAAACAAAACAAATTAACCTTTTCGTAGCAAATAGTTTTTTTTAATTTAGCCCACCGTATTTGAAACTAACTATACACACATGCTTCAGACCGTAAAACGTTTTTTAATCGGTTGTTTACTTCTTATAACAACATCCGGAATATTGTCTGCTCAGAATAAAAAGGTTGTCGCAGCCGACCGGTTATTTTATAACAAAGAGTATTACGAAGCTCTCAATGCCTACAAGAAGGCATTAGAAGGAGTAAAAGGTAAAGCCTTAAAGGCAGAACTCACCTACAAGCAGGCACTCTGCTTTATGATGACCAACGACCCTAAAAAGGCAGAAGTTTGGTTCGCAAAGGCTATCAAAGCCAAATACCAAAATCCTGAGGCTACTTTGTATTTGGCAGAAATGATGCGTACCAATGGTAAGTATGATGAAGCACTCGCTGAATACGAGAAATACGTAAAGCTTAAGCCAGATGATGCTCGTGGATCGGTTGGTGTTGAATCTTGCAAGTTGGCTGTAAACTGGAAAGGCGCTCCTACCAAACACCAAGTAAGCAATGTGCAGCCGCTTAACTCTAAATACGATGACTTTTCTCCAATCTTCAGCCGCAAGAATTTCAATGAAGTGATTTTCACTTCTAGCCGCGAAGGTGCAATCGGTAATGGTCAAGATGGTTGGACAGGTGAAGCATTCTCGGATCTTTACGAAGCCAAAGTCGATAAAAACGGTAAATGGTCTACTCCGATGGGTTTCAAAGAGCCATTGAATTCTAAGTTCAATGATGGTTCTGCATCACTCAACGAGAAATACACAACCATGTTCTACACCCGTTGCGAATACGATAAGAACAAAATCAAAGGTTGTCAAATCTACACCACAAAGAAAAAAGGAAACAACTGGGATGAACCAATTCTAGTTCCTTTCGCTGAAGATACTTTCACAGTTGGACACCCTTGGATTTCTGATGATGAAATGACTTTGTACTTTGCATCCGACATGACCGGTGGTCTTGGTGGCCGCGATATTTGGATGGCCAAGTTGGATAAAAAAGGGAAAAAATGGGGTGCACCGGTAAACTTGGGACCTCAAATTAATACAGCTGGCGATGAGCTTTATCCTACACTTCGCGACGACTCAACGCTTTACTTTGCCTCAAACGGCCTTGTTGGTATGGGTGGTCTCGACATGTTCGAAGCAAAACTCAAAGGTGGAAAATGGACTGGCGTTTCAAACTTGAAACACCCACTCAACTCTGCAGCCGATGATTTCGGTATCGTTTTCCGTGGCAAACAAGAAAGAGGCTACTTCTCATCTTGCCGCGAAGGCGGAAAAGGTGGAGCCGATATTTACGAATTCACAGTTCCTCCAGTGTTGTTTACCCTTGGCGGTATTGTTTACGATTTCGAAAGCAAAGCTCCAGTTGTTGGTGCTAAAGTGGTAATGGTTGACCAAGAAGGAATGACCTTTGAAACCACGACCGATAAAATGGGATCTTACTACTACGATAACACCAAGTTCAAGGAAGACAACACTTACCAGATTTCAGTAACTGCTGAAAACTACTTCGGCGACAAAGGTTCTGAAACGACTAAAGGTGAAACATCTGGTTCTGATCACAAAAAAGATTTCTTTATCAAACCAGTTCCAAAAGACAAGCCTGTTCGTCTTCCAGAAATTCTTTATGGTTTAAATTCTGCTGAATTACGTCCAGAATCGAAAGACTCTTTGAACGGACTAATTACCACACTTCGCGACAATCCACAAATCACTATCGAATTGATGTCACACACCGATAGCCGTGGTTCTGCAAAGTCAAACATCGAGCTTTCTCAGCGCCGTGCACAATCTGTGGTGAACTACTTGATCGAACAAAAAATTGATCCAGCCCGTTTGGGTGCAAAAGGTATGGGTGAAACCAAACTTTTGAATAAATGTAAAGATGGAGTTACATGCACCGAAGAAGAGCATCAGCGTAATCGCCGTACAGAATTCAAAATTACAAGCTTCGCCTTCGTTCCTAAAGAAGGATCACCAGAGTTTGTAGCTCCGAAAATTGAAACGGTTGATGAAGATGAAGTAATCGAAACAGACGTTCAAGAGCAACAACGCGAAAACATCAAGATCGAAAACGCTCCTCCTGCGCCAACTCCAACACCAGTGCCAACCCCAACACCGGCGCCAACACCAGAGAAGAAGCCTAAAAACTGATAATTTTTTCACTAAGTATTCACAACATCCCGCCCATAAAAGCGGGATGTTGTTATTTTGTACCATGTCATCCAACAACCGTTACGGCCTCAGAGGCGTGTCGTCCGATAAAGAAGACGTTCATGCTGCCATCCAACACACATCAAAAGGGCTTTTTCCTAAAGCATTCTGCAAGATCGTTCCCGACACCTTAACTGGCGATGAACAATATGCGCTTGTAATGCACGCCGATGGTGCAGGAACAAAATCATCGCTTGCTTATCTGTATTGGAAAGAAACAGGCGACCTCTCCGTATGGAAAGGCATCGCTCAAGATGCATTGGTGATGAATACCGACGATCTACTTTGTTCAGGCGTTACCGGAAATATCCTCGTTTCCTCCACCATCGGAAGAAACAAAAACCTCATTCCTGGTGAAGTGATTTCGGAAATCATCCGCAGCAACCAAGAACTTTGCTATTGGTTTAATGAAATGGGGATTTCAATGACGCTCACTGGTGGAGAAACCGCCGATGTGGGCGATCTAGTGCGCACCATCATTGTTGATTCTACTGTGGTGGCTCGCATTCGCCGTGATGATGTGATCGACAATGCCAACATTCGCCCTGGTGATGTTATCGTGGGACTTTCATCCACCGGACAAGCAACCTATGAAGACCGTTACAATGGTGGAATGGGTAGCAACGGGTTAACATCTGCCCGTCACGATGTTTTTGAAAATAGTCTCGCTTCGCAATATCCAGAAAGTTTCGATCCACTTGTTCCTGCAAATTTGGTGTATTCGGGCAAGTATAAACTCACCGATGTGGTACCTGAATTGGGCATCACTTATGGTCAACTTGTGCTTTCACCAACAAGAACCTATGCACCAGTTGTACTAGAAATCTTGAATCAATTTAGAAGTGAAGTCCACGGAATGATACACTGTAGTGGTGGAGGCCAAACGAAAATTTTGCACTTCGCTGGCGACTACACCATTATCAAAGACAATCTTTTTCCTGTGCCGCCGCTTTTCTCCATCATTCAAGATTGTTCAGGTACGGCTTGGCAAGACATGTATAAGGTGTTTAACATGGGGCATCGATTGGAATTTTACGTGCCTGAAAGCATCGCCGAGGATATTATCCGCATTTCGAAAAGCTTCAACATTGATGCTCAGGTTGTTGGTCGAGTAGAGGAGGGGCCTAAAGAATTGCGAATTTCTTCCCCAGCGGGTGAATTTCTCTATCAATCGAATGCCTAATTTCGCGCCATGGAAGATAACAGTTTACTCAGTCGCCTAGAAGCTATCCGCGCCCGCTTTGATGAAGTGGAAAAGTTGCTTTCCGATCCATCCGTGATCAGCGACATGAACCGTTTCAGGAAGCTCAACAAGGAATACAAAGATCTTCAATCGGTAGTTGAAGCACATACTCAATACAGAACTACGCTGCTCAATATCCGCGAAGCGCGGGAAATTTTGAAATCGGAAAGCGATGCCGCATTTCGTGAAATGGCGCAGGATGAACTTAACGAAGCGGAAGGCCGTCAAGCATCCCTCGAAGAGGAAATTCGAATTTTGTTAATTCCGAAAGACCCAGAAGACGATAAGAATGCGGTGCTTGAAGTGCGTTCAGGAACAGGTGGGGATGAAGCGGCAATTTTTGCTGGTGATATTGCACGAATGTACCAACGCTATTGCGAAAACAAAGGTTGGAAGGTAGAAGTAGTAGACGAAACCGAAGGTACCATGGGCGGTTTTAGTAAAATTGTGATGGAAGTGAGTGGAGAGGGTGTTTACGGCATTCTGAAGTATGAATCGGGCGTGCATCGCGTGCAACGAGTTCCACTTACCGAAACCCAAGGCCGTGTGCACACTTCAGCAGCAACAGTTGTCGTACTTCCAGAAGCCGATGAAGTAGATGTGGTCTTGAATCCTGCCGATATCGAAATGCAAACTTCTCGTTCAGGTGGAGCCGGTGGTCAGAACGTAAACAAGGTAGAAACGAAGGTACAACTCACCCACAAGCCTACTGGAATTGTGGTGGTTTGTCAGGTCGAAAGAAGTCAGCTCGGTAACCGAGAACGTGCGATGGTAATGCTCCGTACCAAACTTTACGAAATGGAATACACCAAACACATGGATGCTATTGCCAGTAAACGTAAAACGATGGTTTCAACCGGCGACCGTTCAGCAAAAATCAGAACATACAATTACGCGCAAAGTCGGGTTACAGATCATCGTATCGGAATGTCGGTTTACAACTTACCAACCTTTATGGATGGAGATATTGAAGACATGATTAAAGCGCTCCAAGTAGCTGAAAACGCTGAGAGAATGAAGGAAGGGGAAATGGCATGACACGCGCTGAATTGGTTAGTCAAATCAAACAAAAACGCAGTTTCTTATGCGTGGGATTGGATACTGATCCGGCGAAGATTCCAGCACATCTGCTTGAAACGGAAGATCCGATCTTTGAATTTAACAAGGCGATCATCGAAGCTACATTGCCTTTTTGTGTTGCTTATAAACCCAATTTTGCCTTCTTCGAAGCGATGGGCGAGCGTGGTATGAAGGCTTTGCGGAAAACAATGGACCTCATTCCATCAACGCATTTTACGATTGCAGATGCGAAACGTGGCGACATTGGAAATACCTCTGAACGTTACGCTGCAGCATATTTTAACGATTTCAATTTCGACTCTGTTACTGTTGCGCCTTACATGGGTTCAGATTCTGTGAAGCCATTCATGAAAACCGAAGGAAAGTGGACAATCTTGTTGGCTTTAACGAGTAATCCAGGAGCCGACGATTTTGAACAGTTGACTTTATCCAACGGCAAAAAGCTTTACGAACAGGTTGTTGATACCGCTAAAACATGGGGCACATCCGAACAATTGATGTTTGTGGTTGGAGCAACACGTGTGGAAGCTTTGAAGGCTTTGCGCGAACGTGCACCCGAGTATTTCTTTTTGATTCCAGGTGTTGGCGCGCAAGGCGGAGATTTGAAATCGGTATCACTTGCAGCTATGAATGCAGACTGCGGCATGTTGGTAAATGCATCGCGCAGCATTTTGTATGCGTCTCCGGGGAAAGATTTCGCCTCCAAAGCAGCTGATGAAGCACGTTTGATGCAAGAAGAGATGGCCGTTCTGCTTACTCAGCACGGACTGTAACCATACACCATTTTGAGGGGATTGCCATTGCGTGTGGTGCAAATTTTATTGCGCTGGATGCAAAGTTTTTGCTTTGGGTGCAAAAGCACGAGTCTGGTTTGTAGGATAATTTCGTCCTACAGATCCAGTGCAAATGCTCCCCGAAAGCCTTCTTCAGTTTATTTGGAAATTCCGTTTGTTCGGAAGCAATGAATTGCGGTTGGCTGGACGGGAGTGTCTGGAGATCATCTTTGTAGGGCATCACAACCGAGATTCGGGCCCCGATTTTTTAGATGCCCGTTTGCGTATCGATGGTACACTTTGGGCCGGTAATGTAGAAGTACACCGCAAAGCTTCCGACTGGTATCGGCACACGCACCACACCGATGCAGCCTACTCGAACGTGATTTTACATGTGGTTTTCGAAGACGATCAGCGCATTTTAGATGCTTCAGGTAACGAATTGCCTGTTTTGGTAATCGCTCCATTAATTGGTGCAGAAATGCTCGAACGTTGGAAGGTGCTCGATCTACACCATCAATCTATTGCTTGTGGAGCATGGGAAAAACCTGCCGAGCCCTTTTACAGTGCTTGGTTGAGCCGTTTGTTGGCCGAACGGCTCGAAGAAAAATCAGGAACAATTTCCGAAGTGCTCCAATTCACAGCAAACAACTGGGAGGAAGCATTCTATCTGGTACTCGCACGCAGCTTCGGTTTTAAAGTAAATGCTGAACCATTCGAACAGCTCGCGCGGTTGTTGCCCCTGAAGATTGTTCAAAAGCATCGTCAAAGTACCTTTCAATTGGAAGCCTTGTTTTTAGGACAAAGTGGCTTGATCGATCAAAATACCGAAGACGACTACCCACGAAAATTGTATGAAGAATATGTGTTTTTGAAGCACCAGTATGGACTTCGAAGCATGCCAGCTCATGTGTGGAAGCACTTGAGGATGCGACCGGTAAATTTTCCGGCGATACGGATTGTGCAGTTTGCCCATTTGATGACAACAGCGCCCGACCTAAAGCAGATGATTTCTGAAGTGTTTGACTTGAAAGCCTTCGACAAAAGTTTGGAAGTAAATCCGAAAGGCTATTGGTTGACCCATTATCAGATCGATGCACAGTCGCCTCACTCGTCGAAGGGTTTGGGCCGTGATGCCCGTTTGTCGGTAATGATTAATTCTGTGATTCCGTTTCTGTTTATCTATGCCCGTTACAGAGGGAACCAAGAGCTTCGGCAACGGGTGTTGAATTGGTTGGAGATTTTACCTCCTGAGAAACATGCCATTGCCCGTTTGTGGGAGCTCAATGGTGTTCGTGCGCGTCATGCTGGCGATTCGCAAGCTTTAATCAGGTTGTTAAAAACCTATTGCGAACCTGGGAAGTGTCTCGATTGTTCGTGGGGCTTGCGGTTCTTGAAAGAAGTACCACTACAGCGAATTGCCGATCTTCCCTCAACAGTTGATTAGTTGAGGCGGTAAGGAACTACCATACGGAATTCCGGAATGGCTACACTGAATTTCTCGCCATCAACCAAACGCTCGAAAGTGTAAGAGCCAGACATTTTGCCCAATTCTGATTTCAAGTTGCAAGCTGATTCGTATTCGTACACTTCACGTGGACGAAGAACTGGCTGCTGACCAACAACGCCTGCACCTTCTACTTCACGATTTTCTGATACAGAATCGAAAATGTTCCAGTATCTGCGAAGCAACTGCACATCATAATCAGAAGTGTTTTCAATTCTGATCTTGTAAGTGAACAGATAATACATCTTAGAAGGATCAGAATACAATTCTTGAAACTTAGTTTCGATGCTTACTTTAATTCCTGAGGTAACTTGTGTGATCATGGCGTTGTGTTTTGTTGATGCAATGTTAGGTACAAAACATCATTCAAAACAAATCGGGGTCTTCTGTAACCCTTGATGCTCTAGGGTTTTGGTGTAGGGTTGTGTAATTTCTGCGTTTGATTTCGCAAATATGCGCTTTTTCTTACATATAGTTTACATATGTATTGAAGTTTTTTAGTTACCGGCAGTATTTAACCTTTGGTAGCCTATCAATTCATCGAAATCGTTTGTGTAAGCCCTGTGGTACATGAGAACTGTATAATCGTTCTCTGCCATAAAATGGCTTCCTTCCATCAGTTTGCAGTCGGCAGAACCCGTTTTAGGATCCCCTAAAGCGTACAAGTAGTTATATATTCCTTGCTTGAGTAAGATCCTTGCTGCATAATACTTAGAAGCGTGTTTGAACTGCAACTTAAACTCGTCTTTTAATTGCCAATCGCTGAACGATCCGATTAAATAAAGGTTACGATCCTTGAAAGGAGTTTCATAGGGAAGTCGAAATTCGACCCATGCGTAGTCTCCATCTAGCTCTGGTTCAGAGCCTTCCATGTTTCTGATAAAAAACCTTCCATTTGATTCTGGCAACAATTGATATTCGGAAAAAGTCCGCAATGGATCATTGAGCATCAAAACTTGAATGGGTGTAGAGTCGCGATTGATACGCCGCACACGGTCCGAATTCATCCTCAAACTGCGAATATCCGCCCAGCGGAACTCATTCAGACCAGGGAAACAATTCGATCCGTCGTCGTAATCATAATTCAATTGTGCTTGATTGATTCCAAATGGCTTCAGCCGTAGAGCATTGTCCCACCGTTGATTTTGCAGAATAACCAGTTGCATTGATGACGCTGCGTTGATCACCTGCATCTGAGAAATATCCGCCAGTACATCAATCTCTTGGTGTGTGTCGCGCAATTCCATGAGTGCAGGGCGTTTCACCCGCGGACTTAATTTCGCTTTTTTGCTGTACACCATCAACCGTCGGGTAAGAAGCAGGTTGTTTTGGTCGTTGTCTTCATACACTTTCAGGAGGTAATTCCCCGTGAGGAGGAACTTCATGTTGTCGTTCGGGAAGAAAAGATCAAAATGGAGGTATTGTTGGAAGGTGTTGAAGGAATATCGGAAATCCTGCACTAAATCTTGTTGTAAACCTTGGATGGCACGTGTGGGCATGATTCCAGAAGGCGTCCAATCGGCATTGCAATGCTCGAAACTGTAGTACAATTGTCGCTGCGTAACATCTAGATCGTCGAACTGCAAATGAAATTGATCTCCAGAGTTTAGTTCCAATGCTGCTGGTGAGCCTTCAACACCTTTCAATTGCAGCATCACGGTTTTAATGGTTGGTCGATACACGTGGTCGTTGTACTGAAGAGTGGTTTCCCCAGCTAACAAGCACAGCGGAAACATATATACGAAGAGCAACAAATGACGCATAGGAAATAGATCTTTGGGTCAAATATCGGGAATTGTTTCTCGAGCTTTCATTTCTACATCATCAATCTGTTTCGCAAGGGATAGAACAGCACCTCTCCCTAGCCCTCTCCAGAGGAGAGGGCCAGGGAGAGGTTTACCTAAACATCAAGGTAAAACTGAAAACCACACTTAAAATCAGATGCTCAGAGTATTCGCGATCAATCCCCTCTCTCATGCGGAGAGAGGGTTAGGGAGAGAGGTAAACAGCACCTCTCCACAGGAGAGGGAACCATATCGCGAACTTTTCATTTTAACCTTGTATCCATGGAATAGAGACCATGCGCCTGCGGGGAATCTAATCGAGATTCTTAAGGTGTACTTCGTAAATCATTTCGACTTTGTACTCAATACATTTACGTAATACTTTAAACCCAATACATCAAAGCCCTCGACCCAAATTGCGTATGGAAAATACTTTTGTCGTTTCCGTACGCAAAATATGCGTATGGATTTTCTTTTTTTGTTTTCCATACGCAGAATTTGCGTACGAATAATCTTTTTGTCGTTTCCATACGCAAAAGCTGCTAGGTGATTTTATCATTTATAACAACAGGTGCAAATATGGCATACCCAAAAATCTCTCATGCTATAATTTTCCTAGGACTAAAGTCCACGGCTGAGAAGATGCTAATTGGGAATCGTAATGCGTAATTCGTATTTAGTGAAACGTAATTTGTATTCCCTTTGTACTTTATATTTAATAGGTTATACGGTAAAAGTTGTACTTAAAAAACACCCTACCTCCCCACCACCACCTTAGCCGTTTTAACCGGAATGCCTTCTAAGCGCGCATCGATTAAATACATACCAGCAGCGAGATTGTTGAAAGTAACGCTGGATGATTCGGTAAGTTGGAAGCTTTGCACGCGTTGACCAGCGAGGTTGTACACCGCAACTTGCAAGGTTGGCCTCACATCGCCCAAATACTCGAACTGCACGGTGCCTTGGTTTAAATTCTGGTATACATTCAAGGTAATGGGTTCCGGTAATACCTCTTCCACCTCTACCCAAACACTGTCGAATTGTGTGTATCGGCATTGTTGGCCTTGGAGGTAATAATACTGGCTTTTGGTGGGAAACACCAACACACTATCGCCTTGCCCCACAGGACCATCCTGAGTGTACCACTGCAAATTGCTGGCTGCAGTGCCGGTGCTTAACCAAAGCGGAGCGCCTTTTAATACCGCAGATTTATTGGCATTGGCTTTCAATGCAGGCACTGGGGTAATGGAGATATTATCAACAAAGTAATACACCCACCCGCCTATAGCAAAACTACCTGTTGGTAAAAAGTTAATCTCTTCCCAAATACGTTTTTCTTCCTCCGTAAAGTTAGTGATTAGTTGAACATGAGGCTGCATTTCCGAATTGGGAATCGTTAAGCCCAATGTAAAGTAACGCTCGCCTCCGTTTGCTAAATATGGGGTTTGAACGGGCGTCCATTCCTTGCTGTCTAAAAATGAACTATCGGAAGCATATAGATTGAAGTAATTGGGTACGTCCAATATTTTTCTAGAGCCTCTAAATTGAAATTCATTTAAAAAGAATCCTTGTAAAAATTGAGAAACCAAATGAATGTATTTGTTTTCTGAATTTGGAATTGCTGGTACCGTATCACCAAAAAAGGATACTGTAAATAAGTCAATACAGTAAAGCGAATCTTTTTCTAAAGACTCACTTAGTGTTCCCGATGGATATTCATACGAATAATTGGGGTTTTCGAAATTCATGTTTCGGCAAAAGCCAAAACCCATGTACGTTTCACCATTCTGAGGCCAGCGATGACCTTTAAAGTTATCTGGAACGCCCCATTGCGTGTAATACACCATGGAATCATTTTCTAAGGCGTAAGGTATGGTATTGCAAACTGAAAATACATCGCATGTGGAATAGGGTCGTGTTAAATTAAACCAATTATCAGCAGTAAGAGCATCGTAAGTTTGGGGATTCTCAAACAATTCTAAGCAGCGCACATCTTCAAAATCGCCGTTAATCAACAGATTTTGCGCATTGCTGCTGTGAAACAAGCAGACTAACATTATACATACCCATCTTTTCATCGGTTTATTGTTCTATGCGCAACTTCCACACAAACTGTGTTTGAGCGTTGTTTTGCATCAACACTTTACAAAGATACATGCCATTGGCCAAAGTTGCTGATAGCATGAGAGCTAAATTAGATGCGAATATTTTCAAAGGCGCAAATTTCATAATCTGCGATATCTAATTTACGCAATTTCTCCACAGAATATATATCGTAAATGAAAATTATTCCAATAGTAGGGTGTTTTATTTAGTTGGGAATACCTAATACTCTCGCCAACTGAATGACTGTTTCGTATATATTGCCGGTTAATTTAAGGCAACATGTATTAAAACATTTAGCCCGCAATTAAGATTTTATCGAATCATTTTTATTGAAAGCAAATTGCTTTAGGTATTACGTTGTAATCATTTTACTTTGTAATCAATACGTTGTACCCAACACATTACACCCATATTCCTCCCAATTAACCTTATTTCCACAGACTAATGTCCATGGATGCGAGGGTGCCAATTGGGCCTTGCAATTCCTTTCTACTTTCCCCTTTCTACTTTCAACTTTCTACTAAAGACTGAGTACTTAAGACTAAACACGTTGTACCCACATTCCCTCCAAATTAACCTTATTTCCAAAGTTTAAAGTCCGCGGCTGCGAGGAAGCTAATTGGGAATCGTATTTCCTTTATACTTTCTCCTTTCTCCTTTCCCCTTTCCCCTTTCTACTTTCAACTTTATACTTTCCACTTTCTACTCCAGACTAAATACTTTGTACGTAATACGTTGTACTCTAGACTAAAGACTCAGTACTAAAGACTCAGTACTAAAGACTAAGTACTAAAGACTAAACACGTTTTACGCGCAAAGCGCATCACTCCACTACCAACTTCTCAGTCGCTACATTCCCCAACTCATCAACAAACCTTAACAAATAAAGTCCTGCTGGAAGATGAGAAATTTCAATACCTTCTTTGGGTGCCATATGCTGGTGTTGAAGAACCTTTTGGCCACTGAGATTAAAGATTTCGAGGGTGATTTTGTGGGTGCTGTCGTACTTTAAATACAGCCAATCGGTGGCTGGGTTAGGGTAAACAGCCACCCCAAGTGTGTTGGCATCTGCTTGCTCCACTCCTACCCAGCAATCGGGCTCCAGACAGCCCATGTTATCAAGCTTTACCAGCCAGAGGTTTTGGCCTCCGGACTCATTGGCATCTCCAGCAGCACCGCAAGCCAGAATACCGCCATCTGAAGTTTCAATTATATCTGTGAAATAATCAGTTACTGAAGCTGAACCATTAAAGTAACGTTGCCAAACTAAATTACCATCATAATTTATTCTTTGTATAAATCCATCATTGCCATTTGTAGAATTAAGTGTGGTTAACCCAATACTTACTATTCCTTCATCTAATACTTGAATGGATGAATACAAACTCAATTCATCACCAAATGGAAATTCACGTTGCCAAATCACGTCTCCTTCTGAATTTATTTTAATTAATATACCTCTATACTCACCATCATTGAATACTCCACCGGTTAGTAAATATGAAGAATCACTTAATGGAAGAATGTCGAAAATATTGCGCATCTCATAGTATCTCCGAAACCAATTTACATTACCTGAAAGGTCCGTATTAACCAAAAGCCCATAAAAGTTTGACATTGTATCTTTACCAGAACCACATAAAAACAAGTCATTATTCATTCCTATTGATAAGTTTAATAATTCTTGTGAATGATTATCAAAATTATACTCTGTAAAGCCATGCTGAAAACCAGCAGTGTCAGCAATAATCATATATCCAGATAGCAATATTGAATTTGCACTATCCAATCGTTTTGCACCTACAATATAAACCAAAGAATCATAAACTGCAATTGATCTACTGTAGTTATGAAAAGTGCTGTCACTATTTTTAAGATTCCAAATTGTATCAAAACTTAAAGTTAATTTAACCACATTTGTATTGAATTTATCAGGATTACCGACAAGTCTTTGACCGATATCAGCATAAATAAAATTCTTATCGTCTTTAGCAATTCGCCCAGAATAAGCCTCAATATTAAAAGGACGACCAACTAACCTACGATTTATAACATCACCGTTTGAATTAATTGCTGAGAACATAATGTAATTAGAATTAGAAACTAATCCATTTCCTGAACTCAAGCAATAAAAAACACTATCAATTTCTATTGTATTTCCAACTTTTGCTGACCAATTTGAGGAATCTAAATAAGTGCGATTAAAGGTAGTTATGGACTGAGCTTTAATCATCAAACAATTCAAAACAATCAAAACTGGCATGAAAAATCTCATCATTACTTAAAAATTACAATAGGCGAGCTGCCAATATATTGACCGTTTGAGCTGCAATTCAAATAATACACCCCGTTTGAAAGGTAAGATAAATTAATTGATCTTTCTTGCAATGTTCCTTGAAAATTAAATTGAAAGACATTTCTCCCTGTAACATCAACAACACTCAAATTTAAACCTACAATTTCATTTGTTAACTTTATAAGGAATTGACCATTTGATGGATTAGGATAAACCGCCAAACTATTCTTACTCCCATTTTGCGGTACACCAGTATTCTTACCTTTATTCACTAAAGAAACATCATCTATGTAATAATACACTGAGATAACTTCTGCGGGATGCTCACAAATCCCATTATCATACAACACAGTATCAGACAGCAATGCAGCTTGATTATTGATGACATTAAATGTGAGAATATTACCAGGTTGTGTTGGAGAAAACGTAGTACAGATTTGAGTCCAGTCGGAATAATTACATTGTTCTAAGCCTTCTAAGTAAAAAATATCATTTGGATTCAGACTATTAAATAAGCTTTCAGTTAAAGTGTCTGGAGTTACAGCAAATGATAGCTTTCGTGAATTAAGGCAGCAATTTTCAGATAAGCTAAAATATGCACATAATTCGTAATTGTTTTCTGGTAATAAGATTGAATCTAGTTTGGTGTAAATGGACTCAATTCCAAATACGTCATCACTAAAATTAGCAAAAAGAACTAGACCAACATAGGAATTTCCTGACTCTGGGATTTGATTGCCAAAGGGATTGTCTGGAATATACTGTTCATTTTCGCAGGTATCGATGCAAAACAAATCAGGAGTACAAACAAATTGTAATGTCTGAGTAGCATTCCAAGATGAAGCAAATTCTATAGTTGAATTGCTACCCCAAAAGAAACACGGAAAATAGTTAACATTCTCAAAAGATGCATTCGGCACTAAATTCACCTGAGCCTGAATGCCATTATTTGCAATCATACCAATTATAAAAGCAAATAGAGTTTTCAAAATTTTATCATTCTGAAAAAACGAAAAAGAATTGCCGTTACTCTTGGAGAAATCATCTACTTCAACTCGAGAATATCCTTTTAATTTCATCCTTATTAATTAGAATTTACGTTTGAACAATGCAAAATAATGATCATTTAACTTATACTTAAATAAACCAACTTAACGTTTGGGATCGATTTTCAAATCAAAGTTAAAACAATTCTCGTTTGTGTTGCCTTAACGAATGTGCTGAAGGGTTTCTGAGAGGATCATTGTTCTATAAGTTCTTAATCACCACTCCCTAGCCCTCTCCGCAGGAGAGGGAACAGATTTGTACTTTACCTAAACATCAAGGTAAAACTGAAAACCACACTTAAAATCAAATGCTCAGAATATTCGCGATCAATCCCCTTTCTCCCGTGGAGAGAGGGCTAGGGAGAGAGGTAATTCATGCTCGCGATTCATCTACTCCTCGGACTAAAGTTCGCGGTTGCTAGTGTTCAAGGTGGGGATTTGATGTGATTGATTTCGCAGCAAATTGAGACTTAGGACTCAAGACTTAGGACTAAGGACTAAAGACTCAGTACTCAAGGCACTGTGTTCCTTTCCCCATCATCAATATATTTGCCCCATGGATGTAATTGAATCGATTTCCCGGATTTCCGGAATTGCCCGTCACCAAGTGGGAGCCGTATTGGCCATGCTCGACGAAGGAAACACCATTCCTTTCATTGCCCGGTATCGGAAAGAACGAACTGGGATGCTCGATGAAGAGCAGATTCAACTCATCCGCGATGAAAAACTTCGGATCGACAAGCTCGAAGAACGCCGATCGGCCATCTTGGAGTCGATGCAAGAACGGCAACTGCTCACTGGTGCGCTGGAGCAAGCTATCCGCGGAGCGCAAAACCTCACCGATCTGGAAGACATCTATTTGCCTTACCGGCCGAAGAAAAAGACCCGTGCTTCGATGGCGCGTGAACTTGGATTGGAGCCACTTGCCAAAATGCTGATGTCGCAAGGGCATCAGGATCCACAGAAACTGGCAGGATCGTTTGTGAAAAAGGAGGTTGCCGATTCAGCAGCTGCATTGCAAGGTGCGCGCGATATTATTGCAGAGTGGATTGCCGAAAATCCTGAATTGCGGAAATCACTCAGGATGCGCTTCGAGAAGTTTGCAGAGTTCCAATCGAAACTCGTGAAAACCAAGGAAGAAGAAGCCCAGAAATACCGCGATTATTTTGATTATCATGAACCTGCTTCTAGAATGCCGTCGCACCGCTTTATGGCTGTGATGCGTGGGCACAAGGAAGGTTTCTTGCGGATTTCGGTAGAGCCGGATGAAGAACGGTCGTTACAAAACATCGATCGGATGTACCTGAAAAATCAGGGCGATTGCGCTCAAGAAGTGAAGAAAGCAAGTCGTGATGCTTACAAACGCCTCATTGTGCCATCGTTGGAAAATGAGTTGTTGCAAACCTTGGAAGAAAAAGCAGCGCAATCGGCAGTAAGGATTTTTGCTGCCAACTTGCGCCAACTGCTCATGGCAGCTCCATTGGGAGAGAAACGCATACTGGGAATAGATCCAGGATTTAGAACCGGTTGTAAGCTCGTTTGCTTGGATGCACAAGGGAAACTGTTGCACAACGAAACAATCTACCCGCACCAGCCGCAACAACAAGACAAGCAGGCGATGGCAAAATTGAGTCATCTGATTGAGACCTATAAAATTGATGCCGTTGCGATTGGGAACGGAACCGGTGGACGAGAAACCGAAAACCTAATTACAAGGATGCATCTTCCTGCACACGTGAAAGTATTTGTAGTGTCGGAAAGTGGCGCATCGATTTATTCGGCATCCAAAACGGCGCGGGAAGAATTTCCACAGTACGACATTACCGTGCGTGGTGCAGTAAGCATCGGAAGACGTTTGCAAGATCCACTGGCGGAATTGGTGAAGATTGAGCCATCGGCAGTTGGAGTGGGGCAGTACCAGCACGATATCGATGCGAACCTCATGAACGACCAATTGGCCGATGTGGTGCGATCTTGCGTGAATCAAGTTGGTGTGAATCTCAACACAGCATCGGTGCACCTGCTTTCTTATGTTTCTGGATTATCAACTGCTACAGCGGCTAAAATTGTGGAACAGCGCAACCAAGTTGGAGCATTCACGAGCCGGAATGATCTGTTCAATATTCCCCGTTTAGGGAAGAAAACCTACGAGCAATGTGCTGGATTTCTAAGGATTCCTGAAGCTCAACATCCGCTCGATAACAGTGCGGTGCACCCCGAACGGTATGGTTTGGTGGAGAAAATGGCCAAAGATGCCGGCATTCCCTTGAAAGATTTGATTGGTCGCAAAGATCTGAAGTCGCTGATCGATCCGAACAAATATGTGAGTCAAGAAATTGGGCTGCCTACTTTAAACGACATCCTTGCAGAATTGGAAAAACCGGGGCGTGATCCTCGGAAGAACGCAACGATCTTAGAGTTCGATCCCAATGTGCGCAAACCCGATGACCTCATTCCGGGCATGGTGCTTCCGGGCATCATTACGAACATCACGGCATTTGGCGCTTTCGTGGATGTGGGTGTGAAGCAAGATGGCTTGGTGCACATTTCACAATTGGCAGATCAGTTTGTGTCGGACCCGCTGCAGGTAGTGAAACTGCATCAACATGTAAAAGTGAAAGTGATGGAAGTGGATCTTCAGCGCAAGCGGATTGCTTTGGCGATGAAGGGTGTGCCTCAGTGATGTGTAGGATTCATCCGCCTCATCATCCTCGCAAAATCGATATTATCAGATTTTAATTATGGCGAATTCGCAACAATTAAATGTCAACTGATCGAAATGAAATATTTTGATCAAATAAAATTTTCACGAAGCAATACTGATTTTATGCTCTCTATCGGCCGCATAAGCTAGAACGGCTATAATATCTTGTTCAGTTAATTCAGCGTAATCTTCTAGGATTTCCTTTGTCGTCATACCTGAAGCCAACCAACCAAGAACATCAAATACAGTGATTCTCATTCCTCGAATGCAAGGTTTGCCGAATCTAATTTGTGGATCAATCGTTATGATTTCTGAATAATGTTTCATGACATGAAAATACTGAACTATTCAATCAATTTGAATGGTAAACTTCCACAGTTACGAATGTACTCCTTAATGAGTTTGGTTTTTGTATCGATAAACCTTGTTTGATTAAATCCTTGGCATTTACGAATCAGAAAATTTTATTTTAGAACATAAATTTATCGATACTCAATTTGTTTTCTAGGTCATCCGCCTCATCATCCTCAACAAAATCGGAATCACCAACACCACCGTAACCCTCGCTGCCAATCGGTTGTCGGGGATGGAAAGAAAAGCAACCGACAGGTGGTTGATGAAGACAAGTGCGAATAATGCCAAAACCCATAACCGTTCTTGTGGAAACGAAGGTTTAAACAGGGCAAACAGCATGTACAAAAGGCTTACAATTAGCGCTCCGCGGAAGATGGGATCAAGTAAAGCGTGAAGCTGAAGTTTGTCGAAGTGGGCATTTTTTGCCCACGAAAGATGCATGGGGAAATGCCGTTGCAAAACCGTTCCAGTATTTTCCGAATCTACAAACCAGCCCACCAACCAACTGTTGGATTTACATTGTTGGATGAAATCATTCTGCACACCTTTGTAATGAACCTTCATGGCAGCATCGGAAACCTTTATTTGTGCGATGGTACTTTCGTTGATCTGCCAACCGTTTCGGATGCTTCCAGCTTTCACCATCGGACTTTTCTCTGACCACAAAAACGTGTTGAAGTCGTTCGGAATGGAATCTTTATAGGCGCAGTAAAAATTAGATGATTGCTCACAGTTCTCCTTTAAGTATTCCTGCAAAGCCCCAGTGTGAGCGAGTTTTGAAATCTGAAAGGCTTCCGCGGCTGGACTAAGTGTTAACCGTTTTACTTTACCATGGTTAATTGCGAGGCTGCCAAGGATGATGGCGCACAGGTACAGCCCCAATCGGAGGAATGTTTTCCAGTTTTCTACAATGCCTGATTTTCCATGCCGATAGGCCATGAAAGGAATAAAAACCATCAGCAGAAAAAAATGCCCGAGATGTGTGGAAAAACTAAATGCAATGAGAGGCAGCAGAAACTTATTTTGGTTGAGCCATTTTGGGCCGCCAATGAGCCACGCAGAACCAAGAATTAACAAGATGGTCGTAAAAACATCCGACATGATTTGTCCACTTAATCGCCCAATTGGGGTGAAAATAGTGAGCGCTAGTGTTAGAATTATTAAGGCTTTCGGACGGTTCAACTCTAGGCTTACGAGGAGTTGTTTCAGGCTCCAAGCAAGCAAAAGTGATTGGCAGAAAACCGTGAGCCACAGCGAGAATCCAAGTGATGTTACTAGGATGAACAGGCTGTAAAAGAAAGGGCGAGAAAGTGATGAGGAAAGTCGAATGCCTGAATCGATGTAATCGCCGGAGTCGAAATCATAAAAGGGCGAACCGTTGATGATAGCAGGGAGCATCAATAGGATGGTTGCCACGAAGATTTCGGTGAATAGAAAAGATTTTAGTTTGATGAGGAATTTCATTCTAAGGTGTTGCAAGGTGTTTTAAATCACCTCGTTGGCGGATGCGAAATTCGGAATTCGTTGGACTGGTTCGGCATATAATCGAACGATTGTCAACAATTCCTAATTTTGCGTGTTTAAGAATCCGTGGAAGAAAAACCGTTTATCAATCCGATCGATCCCGACAAAGTTGCGGAGAATCCTGGTTTATTGCCGTATGCACACACGTTGAGCAGCGGCGTTATTCGTCCGGACGACCTCGGAAAAGTGAAAAGCAATGCTTTGCTGGCGATGGAACAGCAAACCGATATGCAGCTGAAGCAAATTCAGGAGCAGATTCAATTGTTGTTCAATCAAGCACAAGACATCAAATCGAGAACCGATATTTCTTTGTGGATTTACCAAGCACACATGGGATTTGATCCATTGGTTGGGCATGTGTACCATTTGTACGAAAAAGAAGATGAGAAACATTTTCTTTCGATGGTTTCGCCAGGCGAGTGGGGCAGGAGCAAGAAGTTTAAGCGTTTCGTGGCAACTGTTCGTTTGTTAGCCGACCATACTTGGGATATTCTCAAGCGCGCCGAAGAAGAATCCGATAAATCATAAAAAAAACGCCCGATGGTTTGTCGGGCGTTTTTCATTTATAAGAAGATAGATTAGTAAGTCATTGCTGCTGAAACTGCTGCTGCTGCATTGATGTTTCCATATCCTCGGCTGCTGTTAAGCGAAGGATAGTATTGTGAAGTATTTCTGATTGCTGTGTACACTTGCGATCTGGTTAAAGTTGGACGAGCCGACCAAACCAATGCAGCTACACCTGCTGCCATAGCTGTTGCACTAGAACTTCCACCTACATAGCTTGGGTTATTTCCGCTTCCAGCCAATGAAAGTGTATTGCGATCTGAATTTGAATTTCTTTCCATTGGTACTGTAAAGTCTACCTGAGAGCCATCATGGCAAACATTGCACGTTGAACTGCTTTCGTTAACTCCAGTAACAGCTATACATTCGCCGTGTGCAGCAGGATAAATTACACCATACCAGCTTGTCCATGAAAATGAAGTACCAGCCGCCGCGAAAAGCATTTTGCCTTTGTTGTTCGCGTAAACTACTCCATCATAAAGCACTGAACTGTAGAATGGCGTTCCGATACTCATGCTCACAATGCGAACATCTGTGCGGTTGCCCATTCTAACTAAAGCATTCTTCACACCAGTTCTTTCTGATGATCCGTCGAGCACTACATCGTTGCAAGCACGGATAAAGTGCAGATTCGATTTGTAGGCAATCCCGGTCGTATTGTTGAGGTCGTTTCTTGGTCCGGCAGCCAAACCGGACATTGAAGTGCCATGTGTGCATGAAGTATAAGCTGATGAGCCCAAAGTATAATCAGTAGTAATGGTTCTACCTGAAGACAATCCGTTGGTAAATTGAGAACCTAACAACGACTGTGTAGAGCTGATTCCTGCATCAATCACACCGATAGTGATGCCTTGCCCTTGTGCCGTATTCCAAGCAGTTGGCACGCCGATGTTGTTGAAGTTCCAAGGTAATTTTGCACCTGGAGTGATAGTGGTGAAATCGGTAGAGTTAACAGTTGTTGAGGACCCATCGCATCCTGAAGATGATCTATCGATTTGGTCAGGCCAAAAATCGAGCGGTTCTAGGTAACGTACATTCTCGAGATTAGCCAGAGCGGTAAGTACGTTTTTATCCGTCATTTTGATGGTGATGATTGGCAAAATCTGGTCATCTTCCACCAATACTTCTTCCCATTTGAGTGCAGTGCCAGTCGATTTGAAGTATTCGTTTTTAATCAACGAAATCAATTCATCGTGCACTTGTTTCCATTCGCCTTTTTGAATGTTTATTTCATGTAATGTAGGCGTAAGGTCAGCAATTCCGGCAATTTTATAACCGATGGCGAGCGATTGATCACCATATTGTAAAGCCGACCAAAGTGTTTTGAGGTCTTCGTTGGTCCAACGGAAATCGCGCTCAGCTTCCAATTTCCCAACTACATATTGATCTAGTTGGTGTTTCGAAATAGCTTCACCTTGGGGAGCTTCGGTAATTACTTTTTTCTTTACCAGTGCAGACTTCGAGCTGATTTGCTGTGTGGTATCTGCAATTTCGTCTTTCTGCGAGCAGGATTGCAAAAAGAGTAGGGCGGGAAGCCCCAACAAGAGGAGATGTTTTTTCATGGGCGGGGATAAATTAGAAGTGTGAAGATAGCTGATGGGAGCATATCTGCCCTATGAAGTTATTCACGATGGCTGTGGAAAATCTCTGAAGATGAGATGTATCAGTGATCTACAACATCCAACTTGAAGGAGATTCTGGTTCCAGCCCCGGGCGAAGAGTCGATCATCAGTTCGGAGTTGTGGGATGCTAGAAATTCCCGAGAGAGCATCAAACCTAATCCAGAACCTTTTTCCTTTTCTGTGCCTGGCGAGGTGTAGAAAATCTGATTTCGGATTTTTTCTAAAGATTCAAGATCAATTCCAACGCCTGAATCGGCTACTGTGGTGATAAATTTACCATTGATTAACGCACCATGGATTTTCACAAAACCGCCCGCTTGCGTAAACTTAATGGCATTTGAGATCAAGTTGCGTAGCACAATTTCGATCATGTTTTTATCTACATTCACCAAAACTGGAACGTTGAGGAAGTTCAATTGAATGCTCACTTTTTTGATTTGAGCCATCGCTTCCATTTGATTTGTTACCCTTCTGGCCAAATCGCTCAATTCGATAATTTCGGGCTGAAACTGAATGCCATTCAATTGTGTTCGCGACCAAATGAGTAGGTTGTTCATTAGGTTCATCGAATAATCTACGCGTTTCTCGAGCTCTTCGAGCAATGCACTTTTTTCTTCTTCAGGAAACTCAGGTTCCCGAATTACCGAAACAGAGCTCTTGATGGATATCAAAGGGTTTCTTAAGTCGTGACTAATAATAGAGAACAACCGTGTTTTGGTGTTGTTGGATGAAAGCAAATGTTGATTCATTCGCTCATATTCTTCAGTTTGAATTTTGAGCTTCTGTTGCACTTCATCGTTGAATTTCAATAAAAAATACATCGCAAACATCGTAATGCTAACGGCTCCAATCACATTGGCTACTTGGTCCATGAAGCGAACCTTTTCGGTGATCTCCGCGCCAATACCTGGAAAAACCACCACTTCTGAAATCATCAGCAAGCCTGCGCCAAAAATTGCAAGAAAACGACCTAAAAATCTTGTGTTTCCCTGTAAAAAAAGCATTGTGCAGGTTATTGCAGGTAAATAATACAACGAAACATGCGAACTGTTTGAGTTGATGATCACTTGTGCGAAAATCATTAAATATGCATGAAGGAGCAGAAGCACTTTGCATAAATCAATATGGCCTTTTCGGGCAATATAAATCCCGAATGCATAAACTGGATGAGCAGTAAATGTGATCCATCCAATCAAAGGATAATCAAAAATAAATGATACAGTCCCGAAAACAGTGGCGAGCAAAAGATTCACCAACAAAATTGCAGTTGAGATTCTGTTTATTTTATCTGCTATAGGATCGCCTACTGGCTTTGCCATCCAAACACTAAACCTGTCGAATAACTCAATTACTTTTTTCCACACGGCTGCGAAATCTTTTCTTGGTTATTTTCGAAAACTTCTTCGATTTTATAAAAAATGATCAAACGCCGAAGTTATAGGATTTTAATTGAAAAGAGAATAAAAATCAAGGTTGAAAGCAACTGAATAAATATCTCTTTTAGAAGCCTATTTTGCCCTATCTTTGCGCGCTTTTTTACCATATGATCGCAGTTTCAAATCTTTCGCTCCGTTACGGAAAACGTACGCTTTTCGAAGACGTAAATCTTAAATTCATTCCAGGCAACTGTTATGGCATTATTGGCGCCAATGGCGCAGGAAAATCCACGTTTCTCAAGATCCTTTCTGGTGAAATTGACCAGTCATCGGGCGAAATAGCTATCACGCCAGGCGAACGAATGGCAGTTCTGAAACAGAATCACTACGAGTTCGATGCTTTTCCGGTATTGCATACCGTGATGATGGGCCACAAGAAACTGTGGGAAATCATGCTTGAAAAGGAGGAGATTTATGCCAAGGCGGATTTTACTGAGGCCGATGGAAACCGTGCTGCTGAACTTGAGGCCGATTTCGCCGAAATGGAAGGTTGGAATGCCGAAAGTGATGCTGCAAATCTTCTTAGTGGTTTAGGTATTAGCGAAGAGTGGCACAATCGTTTGGTGTCGGATTTAAGTGGAAATCAAAAGGTTCGTGTTCTACTTGCACAAGCTCTTTATGGAAATCCAGAGATTTTGTTGCTCGATGAGCCAACCAACGACTTGGATGTAAACACGATCGCATGGCTTGAAAATTACCTAGCCGATTTTACCAATACCGTGATTGTGGTTTCCCACGACCGTCACTTTCTCGATGCTGTTTGCACGCACATCGTGGATATCGATTACAGCAAGATGCGCCAATACACCGGAAATTATTCCTTCTGGTACGAATCTTCTCAGTTGATTGCACGTCAAATGTCTGACCGTAACGCCAAAGTGGAAGACAAACGCAAGCAGCTTCAGGAGTTCATTGCACGATTTAGTGCCAATGCTTCCAAATCTCGTCAGGCGACAAGTCGGAAGAAATTGCTCGAAAAACTAAATGTTGAAGATTTACAAGCATCCAATAGAAAGTATCCTGCTATCATCTTCAAGCCCGAGCGCGAACCAGGAGACCAAATCCTGCATGTAGAAAAATTAAGTGCTAGTTCAAATGGCATTCAGCTTTTCAAGAACCTGACTTTCAACATGCACCGCGACGATAAAATTGCGGTAATTGCCAAAGATCACAATGCCATTACTGCTTTGTTCGAAATCCTCAACGGTAAAAAAGAAGCAGATTCAGGAAGCTACACTTGGGGAATCACAATGAAGCCTGTTTATCTTCCGGTAGACAACAACGAATATTTTAAAAACGACCTCAATTTGATCGATTGGCTTCGTCAGTACTCGAGCGACCAAGATGAAACTTACATTCGTGGTTTCTTAGGTAAAATGCTTTTTTCGGGGGAAGAAACCCTCAAGAAAAGTTCGGTGCTTTCGGGAGGTGAGAAAATGCGTTGTATGATATCGCGCATGATGCTTCACTCTGGGAATTTGTTGATTCTCGACGAGCCAACCAATCACCTCGATTTGGAAAGTATCACAGCATTTAACAATTCCGTAGCAGAGTTTAAAGGCCCAGTCTTACTTACCTCACATGATCATGCGTTTATGCAGAGTACCGCTACGCGTGTAATTGAATTGTTTCCTGATGGCTTTATCGATCGTCAGCTTACTTATGATGAATACCTCGAAAATTCGGCGGTGAAAGATAAACGCACCGATATGGTTAAATAAATTACCTGTTTTTAAATCCCTGATGTAAGAAAGGCTGTCGCCTAGATTGTTTTCCTGCATCAGGGATTTTCTTTTGCCCCACTTTCTTCTCTAATTGTCTGTGCTGTGGCGGGTTTTAAGTAAGTGTTGTTGCAACACCTTGGAAGACGATTTTGCTGTAGGTTTTTGTTTTGATTTCCACCAACAAATCAATCAATAATCCCGTTAATCAAGCAAAAGGACGCACCATGTTAGGATTTTACCAACCCATTTCAAGCTGGACCCACCTATTGGCGGGTATTGTTACATTGTGCACTGGCTACATTCTTATCCGCAAAGGCTGGGGAAACAAAGTCCGCGTTGCTTCACTGCTTATTTTCATGGCTGGCATTGTGTTCGTATTTATGATGAGCGGCATCTACCATGCACTAGAGCCTGGTTTAGGCCGTCAAGTTTTTCGTCGGCTCGATTATGCTGCCATTTTTACCATGATCGCCGGCACTGCCACTCCAATTCATGTGATTCTTTTTCGAGGAAGATGGCGCTGGGGCATGTTGGTGTTTTTATGGGTGGTGGCAATTACAGGTTTGTTGCTCACTGTTATTTTAATCGATCAATTGCCCGAATGGTTAATCTTGAGCGTGTTCTTCGCCATGGGTTGGTCGGCCTTAAGTTCGATGATTAAAGCATGGATGATGTATGGATTTAAAAATATTTCCTTCGCTATTTATGGTGGTATTGCCTACACCTTGGGCGCGATGATCGACTTTCTGCGAATAGGAGAAGTCATTCCAGGATTTTTAGGCTCACATGAAATTTTTCATGTTTTCGTGATCATTGGCGCAGCCTTACATTGGATGCTGATTTATAAATGGGCCGATCAACCTACACATAATCGCTTGGTTTTTATGGTAAAGGAACGTAACGAAAACGACCTTTCTGCAAAGGCCATTGGAGAATCTTTTATCATTCATGCAACCTCTCGAAAAGATCTCCGTATGAAAGTGAAGGAAGTTTTGAATACCCGCATCCATCCTCGGTTAATCCCTGAGAAAGTTAGATTTCGTTTCTACAAAGATGTGGTCATCAACCTGCCTGCTTAAACAGAGTTTCCAACTTAAATCATCATTGCTTTTGAACTGAATTGTACTTTGGTTTTTATTGAATTGTGAATGAACGTTAAAAGTGATTGTTGTTACAACAATTTGGCTTTTGGTCGTTTTACATGTCATGAACAAGCCAAACGAACCCTTAAATTCAGTTCTCATGGCAACATCGATGTTGGAATACAGCAAAATGATTCTCGAGAATGTGAGTTTTGATGCGGCCCTCTTTCGCAAAGAACTCATGAAAGCAATCCAGCGGCTACTAGAGCCTGAGCGTGAAGCACTTCTTACATGGTGCATGGCGAGGTATCAGTACCCTTAAATGTTTAACCTTTTAAATGAAGACCGGCTCACAAGGCTGGTTTTTTTATTTAAAATCCACTCATTTTCCTTGCAATCAAGCCAATTCGCGTTGTATTTTTGCCGCTCATGGAAAAACATTACGACTGTATAATTGTAGGTGGAGGAATCGTAGGATTAGCAACTGCGTTAAATCTCATCGAATCTGATGCTACTTTAAAGGTGCTCGTTTTAGAAAAGGAAAACGAAGTCGCGCTCCACCAAACAGGAAACAATTCGGGCGTAATACACTCAGGAATTTACTACAAGCCCGGAAGTCTTAAGGCACTCAATTGTATTCGAGGCTATGAGTTGATGCTCAAGTTTGCCCGTGAAAATAACATTCCATTCGACTTGTGTGGAAAGGTGATTGTAGCCACAACCGAAGCGGAACTTCCACTGCTCGAAAATTTGTATCAGCGAGGAGTTGAAAACGGATTAGGGGGCCTTCGGAAAATTACAGCCGAAGAAATTCGTCAATTCGAACCACATTGTACCGGAATTCAAGGCATTAGAGTGCCTCAAACCGGAATCATTGATTACGCAGAAGTTTCTCGTGTGATGTGCAAAATCATCCGTGAAAAAGGCGGAGAGGTATTCACCAACCACAAGGTAACCGGAATTCGTAAATCATCCGGCGGAGCCGAAGTAGATGCCGAAGGCAAAACCTTTTCTTCGAAACTGGTGATCAATTGTGCTGGATTGTTTTCTGATAGAATTGCCTCGCTTACAGAGGAAAACCTCGACGTGCGCATCATACCATTCCGTGGAGAATATTACGAATTGCGAGAAGATCGCCGACACTTAGTAAAAGGCCTCATCTATCCAGTTCCAGATCCAAATTTCCCGTTCCTTGGCGTGCACTTTACTCGCATGATTGGCGGTGGTGTTGAAGCTGGGCCGAATGCTGTATTCGCCTTCAAACGAGAAGGATACAAAATGAGTCAAGTAAGTTTCAAAGACCTTTGGGGATCACTAAGTTGGCCTGGATTCAGAAAAGTGGCTGTGAAATATTACAAAACAGGCATCGGTGAGTATTACAGATCGTTTTTCAAGTCGGCCTTTACCAAAGCACTTCAAAAATTGGTGCCCGAAATTCGTGAGGAGGATCTCGTTCCTGCTGGCGCTGGGGTTCGTGCTCAAGCCTGCGACCGCACTGGTGGTTTGCTCGACGATTTTAAAATCATGGAAAAAGATTTTGTAATCAATGTACTCAACGCGCCTTCTCCAGCTGCTACTTCATCGTTGGCTATCGGCGAAACGGTGAGCAAAATGGCACTTGAAAAATTGCAAGCCAAATAGTTCAACACACCCTAATAAAACTAAAACGGAGCCGCAGTGATGGATGCGAGCTCCGTTTTTTGGTTGGTTGTGAAATACTAACTATTTATGGTAATCCGCCCCGTGATACTATATGCTGAGCCAATTGGGAATTCTTGAATGTTGCTTCGAAAAAGTAAAATGCTAAACGAATAACACCGGCAAAAGTAAATAGCATAATCAAATAGAGAAAACTGATTTTTTCTATTTTTGACATTGATATTATCTATCGAAATTTATGAATATCCAACAGCTTGAATACATTGTTGCCGTTGATCGTTTGAAGAATTTTACCCGCGCGGCGGATGCTTGCTTTGTTACCCAAGCAACTTTGAGCGCCATGGTAAAAAAGCTCGAAGAAGAATTGGGCTTACTTATTTTTGATCGGAAAAGCAATCCTCCCGTTACTACCGATGCTGGAAAGCAAATTGTGGAAGATGCACGAAATGTTTTGGCACATTTAAGAGTCCTCAACGATCGTGTAAAAGAAATGCATGGAAAGATCGGAGGAACAATCCGCATTGGAATTATTCCAACCATTGCCAATTCGTTACTTCCAAGGATTTTACGGGGTTTGATGGAAGCATATCCAGACCTAGAGCTCGATGTGAGCGAACGTACCACGAGCAATATCATTCGATCGTTACGCGAAGGTGCAATAGATGCTGGCATTCTCGCCACTCCGCTACCAGGCGAAAACATCGATAAGCGAGTTTTATATTATGAAGCCCTGATGGTTTACGGAGATTCTGGACTGAATAAAAAGTATTTATTGCCAGAAGATGTTCGAAATCAGCAGGTTTGGCTCTTGGAAGAAGGCCACTGCCTGAGGGAGCAATTCATCAACCTTTGTTCGCTGAAAAAGAAGCAAAACACGCCGAAGAATCTTAAGTTAGAAGCCAGCTCTTTCGAAACGTTGCTCAATCTTGTGGATGAATTTGGAGGCTTAACCTTGATTCCAGAGCTTTTTTACCAATCTTTACCCATTGCGCGAAAAGAAAAGGTAATCTTCTTCGCCGATCCAATGCCGGTGCGAGAAGTAAGCATGGTTTATGCAAGACCTTTCGCCAAAATGCGCACTGTAGATGCAATCTCAGGATTCATAGAACACCTCATTGCGAAAGATCTCATGGCAGCAAGTTATAAGGCGAACAATATGCTGGTGGCAAAGCTTTAATGCAAATGAACATTTTTAACATTTGGCCATAATCCACCTCGTGGTTGAATGCTTTTGCGCATCAGGCACTTTAAAAATTGTTCAAATCTTCTGTTACTTTCACCTCGCCTTGTAATGAAAATGCGGCCTGTTTTGTTAGATTTGCTTGAAATTCCTGAAAACTGCTTGTAAGCGTATTGTCCGCAATGAACCTAATCAGAATATTCCTATTCAATTTATTTTTCCTTCAAATAGTAGGTGTTGCCCTAGCGCAGCCAGAAAGAAAAGATTTTCTCATTTTCAATGGAGAGCTTCGCGGCGCCGACGGATCTTTAAGTCCTGATGCTGTGATCAAACTAGTTTGTGGCGGAAAAAATGAGTACCTCCGTTTTGATGTTGCCACCGGTAAATTCCAGATGCGCGTTGGAGTAAACAAACAATGTGAAGCTTACCTCGAACAACCAGGCCATGCTCCAACAAAAATCGAAATTAGCACGTATTGTCCAGCCGATTTAGTTGGAACAGAAGTAGCTCAGCTTAACGAATTAGGGGTTATCAATCTTCACAGGAAAACTGCCGACATCAATTTCGAGTTCAAATACAAAATTGCCTTCGATCAGGACAATGAAGCGTTTGATTATTCAGAGAATTTTCAAAAAGCAACAAGCCGACAAAAGAAAGAATACGTTGCTGCTGTTGAAGCTGAACAACGCGCTGCGAATCGCAAAGAAGCTGATCAAGCTGCAAAAGCTGATTCTACACGTAAAGCCGAAGAAGCAGCCAAAGAAGCAGCTCGACAAGCACAAATTGAAGCAGAGCGTGCCGAAATTGCCAAAGCCAAAGCAGAAGCCGACGCACTTGCAGCAGCCAAAGCTCAATCCGAGTTAGAGGCGCGTAAAGCTGCAGAAGAAAAAGCGCGGGTAGAACGTGAGGCTGCATTGGCTTCAAAAGCAGAACAAGACCGAGCAGCATTAGAAGCAAAATTAGCCCAAGAAAAGGCCGAACGCGATGCTCGTTTGGCGGCTGAGCAAGCCAAAAAGGAGGCTGAAGATAAATCCAAAGCAGATGCAAAAGCCAAAGCAGAGGCTGATCGCTTAGCACAAGAAGCGGCAGATAAAGCAAAAAGAGAGGCTGAGGAAAAGGCCAAAGCAGATGCAAAAGCCAAAGCTGAAGCCGATAGATTAGCGCAAGAAGCGGCAGATAAAGCCAAAAAAGATGCAGAAGCAAAAGCGCGTGCAGAGGATCAAGCAAAAGCCGAAGCTGATAGATTAGCGCAAGAAGCGGCAGAGAAAGCCAAAAAAGATGCAGATGCAAAAGCACGTGCAGAAGCGCAAGCCAAAGCAGAGGCCGACCGCTTAGCCAAAGAAGCTGCCGAAAAGGCCAAGAAAGAAGCTGAAGATCTTGCTCGAAAAGAGGCACTTGCAAAAGCAGAAGCTGATAGATTGGCGCAAGAAGCGGCCGACAAAGCCAAGCGAGACGCAGAAGAAAAGGCGCGTCAGGAAGCCATTGCAAAAGCCGAGGCTGAAAGATTGGCCAAAGAAGCTCAAGAAAAGGCAAAGCGCGACGCAGAAGAAAAAGCACGACAAGAAGCATTTGCCAAAGCTCAAGCCGAGCGTGATGCGGCTGAACGAGCAAAAGCTGAAGCTATTGAAAAGGCAAGACTTGAAGCATTGGCTAAAGCTGAAGCCGACCGTATTGCCCAAGAAGCGGCCGACAAAGCCAAGCGAGATGCTGAAGAAAAAGCACGTCAAGAAGCATTAGCAAAAGCTGAAGCCGAAAGAATTGCCAAAGAAGCTGCCGATAAAGCAAAACGCGAAGCTGATGAAAAGGCTCGCCAAGAATCCTTAGCAAAGGTAGCTGCCGATAAAGCCAAGGCCGATGCTGAGGAGAAAGCCCGTCGTGAAGCTGAAGAGAAAGCTCGTCAAGAAGCACTTGCAAAGGCCCAGGCAGAAAAGGAAGCTGCCGACAAAGCAAAACGTGAAGCCGATGAAAAGGCTCGTCAGGAAGCACTTGCCAAAGCTGAAACGGATCGTTTAGCCAAAGAAGCAGCTGAAAAGGCACGAATGGAGGCTGAAGAGAAGGCGCGGCAGGAAGCTGTCGCCAAAGCCGCAGCCGAGAAAGCTAAAGCAGATGCTGAAGAAAAGGCGCGACGCGAAGCCGAAGAGAAAGCTCGACAAGAGGCTGTTGCCAAAGCTGCCGCTGAAAAAGCCAAGGCTGATGCTGAGGAGAAAGCCCGTCGTGAAGCAGAAGAAAAAGCTCGCCAAGAAGCGCTTGCAAAAGCTCAAGCGGAAAAAGAAGCTGCTGATAAAGCGAAAAAAGAAGCAGACGAAAAGGCTCGTCAAGAAGCACTTGCCAAAGCTGAAGCCGATCGTTTAGCCCAAGCAGCCGCGGATAAGGCCAAACGTGATGCTGAAGAAAAAGCACGCCAAGAAGCTGTCGCCAAAGCTGCCGCTGATAAAGCCAAGGCAGATGCTGAGGAGAAAGCCCGTCGCGATGCTGAAGAAAAAGCCCGACAAGAAGCTGTCGCCAAAGCTGCTGCAGAGAAAGCAAAGGCAGATGCTGAAGAAAAAGCACGTCGCGATGCCGAAGAAAAGGCTCGTATTGAGGCATTAGCTAAAGCCCAAGCAGAGAAAGAAGCTGCCGACAAAGCCAAGCGCGATGCCGAAGAAAAAGCCCGTCAAGAAGCTCTCGCAAAAGCTGAAGCCGATCGTTTAGCCAAAGAAGCTGCCGATAAAGCCCGTAAGGATGAGGATGAACGCTTACGTAAAGAAGCGGCTGCCAAAGCAGAAGCTGATCGTTTAGCCAAAGAGGCTGCCGACAAAGCCAAGCGTGATGCTGAAGAAAAAATCCGTCAAGAAGCTATCGCCAAAGCAGAAGCTGATCGTATCGCCAAAGAAGCTGCAGATAAGGCAAAACGTGAAGCTGATGAAAAGGCGCGTCAGGAAGCAATAGCTCTAGCAGCCGCCGAAAAGGCAAAGGCTGATGCAGAATTAAGGGCAAAGGTGGAAGCCGAAGCCAAAACTGCTGCTGAGGCCCGTGCAAAAGCAGAAGCAGAGCGCTTAGCAAAAGAAGCCGAAGAAAAAGCTCGCCGTGACGCCGAAGAAAAAGCGCGTTTAGAAGCTGTTGCTAAAGCTGCTGCTGAAAAAGCAAAGGCGGAAGCCGAAGAAAAAGCCCGTCGTGATGCTGAAGAAAAGGCTCGTCAGGAAGCCATAGCAAAAGCTGCTGCTGAAAAAGCCAAAGCTGAGGCAGAAGCCAAGGCAAAGGCGGAAGCAGAAGCGAAAGCGATAGCAGAAAAAGCGGCTGCCGACAAGGCTAAGAAAGAAGCTGAAGAAGCAGCACTGCAAAAGAAACTTGAAGAAGAAAAAGCTGCTGCAGAAGCTGCTGCTAAGGCTAAAGCTGAAGCAGATGCGAAAGCCAAAGCAGAAGCAGAGAAAGCAAGAAAAGCCGCTGAAGAACAAGCACGAATCGACAAAGCTGCCGCCGAACAAGCAAGGGTTTTAAAGATGGAAGCCGATGCCAAAGAGGCTGAACGCAAGGCTTACGACGAAAAAGCAAGGAAGGAAGCCGAAGCGGCAGCAAAAGCAAAAGCCGAGGCTGAAGCCAAAGCGAAATCTGAGTCAGTTGAAAAAGCCCGTCAAGAAGCAGTCGCTAAAGCTGCTGCCGACAAAGCTAAAGCTGAAGCAGACGCGAAAGCCAAGGCCGACGCAGCCGAAAAAGCCCGACAAGAAACCATTGCCAAAGTTGAGGCTGATCGCGTAGCCAAGGAAGCCGCCGACAAGGCAAAACGAGAAGCTGAGGAAAAAGCCCGTCAGGAAGCCATTGCGAAAGCTGCGGCTGATAAAGCCAAAGCAGATGCAGATGCAAAAGCCAAGGCAGATGCCACCGAAAAGGCTCGTTTAGAATCGATTGCTAAGGCAGGTGAAGACAAAGCCAAAGCAGATGCTGATGCCAAAGCCAAAGCCGAAGCAACCGAAAAAGCACGTCAGGAGTCGAAATCTGTAGCTACACGCGTGAAGGAAAAGATCGCCGAAATGGACAAAGCAGGCGTGAAAGACGAAAACGTGACACTGAAAACCCTAGATCCTGCAGTGCAAACTCCAACGAAATGGGCTTACATCAATTTCGGTGATGGAAAAGGAAATATAGAACTCAGCAAGGAGGAATTCACAGAGTACGCAAAGCGATACAAGCCTGCTGTTAAATAACCAAATTGATGGTTTGTAAAAACTAAAAAGGGAGCGCCGATTCAATACGGCGCTCCCTTTTTTATTGGAATTCTTTTGAAATTAATTGATGTCTTGAATGTCGAGCATGCCCAACAACTGGTCGTTCTCCGTTACAAGAATATTATCGATTTTTCGATCCTTGAAAATCTTTGCAGCCTCCAAAAGGAATGCGTTGGAATTGATTGTTACTGGGAGTTTCAAAGGCAATTCAGATAGCTGGATCGACAAAACATCTTTGCCGCGGCTTTCGAGCTGACGACGTAAATCGCCATCTGTAAATACTCCTGCAATCTTACCATCGGCTTCTAGAATGGCAACAGCGCCCATGCCACCGCGGCTCATTTCGACTACCGCTTCTACAATGGTTTGGTGGATGCGGATGGTTGGATTGGTTTTTCGAAGTACGTCTTTTACCCGAAGTGTCATCATGCGCGAATGATCAAGCAGTTTGCGCGCTCCTGTTGCCGACCAGCTGCTTTCTGCTGCCGATTTGATCAGTTTCCAAGGTGCAGAAACGGCGTGTGCACCAATTTCAATGGCGCTGCGGATATGTTCATTGTGTTGCACTGAAACCAACATCACCTTTGTAGGGTAAGCATGTATTTCTGCCATGTTGATACACTCGGCCGCCATGGACATTGGGTCGAGACCTTGCTCTTGCAAACTGCCAATTGGAATACTGATCCAGGTGGCTCCGGCTTCCATGGCCATCCATGCTTGTTGGAGGTTTCCGATCAGTTCAAGGTGCACTTGCATGCCCAAGCTGGTGAGTTTTTTACAGGCTAAAATGCCTTCGAAGGTGGCTGGAAAACGAAATACCACCAACTCGGTATCTAAACCTTCATGCACCATACGATGGGCTTCATGACTTATTTCATGGGCCAATTCTCCTAAAGCTTCCACATGTGTGAATGGAAATAAACTGCTGATGGTGTTGGCCAATCGTTCAGAATCTTCGCTAAGGTCGCGGATGGATGCCAAGCGTGCGTTGATACCGCTGCATAACATCGATTCGGCGGCTTCGTTGATTTCCGCTAGGTTTGTTGAGTCGAGATAAATTTCCATAGGTTGATTCCGTTGGTGCAAAGTTAACAGAAGGATCAAAGATTTACCGCCCAGCTTTTTCGGGCCGCCACAGCAGTTTCGCTTGCTTGTGGATCGATTGTTAGCTGACGCGATTCGAAGTACTTTTCGCTGCCCGACTGAAGCTCGATTTCTTTGAGTTTTTCGGAGGAGAACACATGGAATTTAATGCTGGTTTTCTCTCCAATTTGGGCAGTAAGATTTTTGGTGGCTTTAATTCCTTCCACCGCTACTAAAATGTCGCCCATGCGCAAACCAGCTTTTTCGGCAGGAGAATTCGGAGCGATTAACCCGAAACTCAACGCAGTGCCAACTTCCACTTGCTGGAAACCAAAACGATGTTCTACTTCAGTAAGGTGCTGATGGTGTTCCATTTTCATGCCCACGCGCGCAAAGGCCCATTGAAGTAACGGCTCGAGATTGCCTGGCTTTTCGATGAAGTTCGCATAAAATTCGGCCGCATCGGCAACGCCTAATTCGCGCAATTCCTTGATTATATCGGCTTTTGTGTAGGCGGCATGTTTGTCGAGCAAGTTGCGAATGAACTGATCGAGACTAAGGCGATCGTTACTGTGCTCGCGGATTTTCATGTCTAGAATGAGTGCAATCAAACTTCCCTCTGTGTAAATAGAGGTTTTTCTGTGCGGAATGCCAGGCACATACCCATCGAGCCAAGTATCGAAACTTGCATCGGTAACTGCTTGATTTAGACGTCCATAAGAAGCAAAGTGACGCTGCATTTTTTCGTGAAGCGTGTCGAAATATTGCTTCTCGTTAAATGAACCCGAACGAATCAAAAACTGGTCGCCGTAGTAGGTTGTGATACCTTCGTAAATCCAGCCAAGTCGACTGTAATTCTCGCGGGTGTAGTCGTACGGATGCATTTCTACAGGCCGCATCGTTTTTACGTTCCAAGCATGGAAGAGCTCATGCGAACTTACTCCCAAAAGGTTGTCGTAATAGGTTCCTGTGAATACAAGATGATCAGGCCCAAGCGCGCAAACTGTTGAATATGTGTGCTCTACGCCGTGATAGTAAAACACAGGTAAAATCTGGAAGATGAAATGAAATTCACGTCCCGGTAGTGGTCCCATCACTTCAATCTGAGCCTTGCAGAATGGCCTGAAGTCGTTTTCGAGTTTTTCCCACGGTGGATTTACGCGGCCCATGAACCACAGGTGGAACAGGTGTCCAGATTCTTCAAATTGGTGGTGGAGCAATTTGGCTGAAGCCACGAAAGGTGCATCAGCAAGGCGATCAAACGAATCAGCTTCAAGAATATTGGTTTGCTTACCACGTGGAAGATCGCAAGCAATTTGATAATCGGCAGGGATCATCAACTCAACTGTACATGGTTCGTTTCGGCGGTTGGGCAAATAGAGGCAACAGTTTACCGGATTTACGTAGAGTTGTTCGTCGTCTAACCAAGTAGCACCCGCATTGAGATCGGCTGCGTAATATGAATAATGAACGGTCAGGGTTTGGTGTTTTCCTGCATCAACTTGCCACGAATCTTTGGTGATTTTCCGAAACGGGATGGCTTCACCAGCGGTATTTTCAATGCTGAACGTCCGTAAATTCTTTGCGAAATTCCCTAATTCATATCTACCTGGTCGCCACGCTGGAAGTTGAATCAATAGCGATTCATCTTGGTTGTTTTGAATGGTGAAGGTAATGTCGATGGTTTGACGGTTTGCCCGTTGCCATGAAAATCGATAGTGCAATTGCGCCATGTTTAGTTTTTAATTGGAATACTGGCTGGTTTTCCAGTGGTAGCATTCGGGAAAGGAAGATCGAGAAGAATGCTCAAACTTGGAGCAATATCGTCGATTGAAAAACTTGTTGTTGTGCTGCCAGATTGGATTTTCCAGCCATACCAAAGCATCGGCACACGTGTATCGTAGCACCAAGGAGAGCCGTGTGTGGTTCCTGTGCGGCTGTATTCCATCCAATTGGGTTGGAGTGCAAGCATCACATTTCCAGAACGAGGCGGGAAATATCCACGTTGGATGAGCGCACCAATGTCGCGGGTGAATTCTTCTCTTCGAAGTTGTGTTCCAGTTAAAACTTGCTGAATTCCAGGGTAATACATCAACTTGTTCGCCAAGAAAATCTCAATTTCTTCTACCGTGTTACCCGCTGCCTGAATGGAGTTTTCGTTGAGGTACAATTGCTCGTTGGTGATGGTTAGTAGCCAATTTTCAGCTTTGTAAGTCTTTTTTAGCCAGTTGTTTACGGAGTCTTTCATGGGCGAATAATCCATGTATCCGCCTTGTGCTCTGAGATCCATCAAGTAAGCAGGAACGGTTGCTCCACCATGATCGGCGGTGAGGAAAAAGATCACTTCTCCCTTGCCTGCGGTTTCTTCGGCGAAGCGGATCAATTCGGCTAAATCGCGGTCGAGACGCAAATAGCAATCCTGAAGTTCACGCGCTTCGGTACCGAATTTATGTCCGATGTAATCGGGAGATGAAAAGCTCACACACAGCAAATCGGTAAATTGGTCTTTCCCGAGATTTTCGCCAGTGATGGCAGCTTTCGCCATGTCGAGTGTGAGGCTATTGCCGAATGGTGTGGTTCGGATCATATTCATACCCCCGTTGAGTGGTGCGAGCACTTTCAGATCGTATGGAAACACCGGCGCATCTTTGCCTTTGAAGCTTGATTCGTATGGGTTTTGATCTGCCAAACTTTCATCGTAACGGTCTTCAGGAAGCAACATATTCCAAGTGCTTTCGAGGTATTTCTGGGCTTTTTGTTCAGCATTGAATTTTACCAACCATTCTGGAAGCTGCTTCATATAGAAGGTGCTGCTCACGAAATTGCCCGATTCGCCATCAAACCAATATGCGCCATCGGCAATATGCCCTGCGGGAAGAATCGCAGCACGGTCTTTCAGCGCTACACCGATCACTTTAGAACGCTTGTTGGTGGCGATCTTCAGTTCATCACCAACCGTTGTGCTGAGCATGTTTCGGGGCGACATTTTTCCCACTTCCACAGTGGATGAACCAACAGTTTGCACCGTTGAATCGCTTGCACAATACACATCTTTTCCGTTGAATCGGTTGTGCCAATCGTTCGAAACGATACCGTGTCGCGCAGGAGTTGTTCCAGTGTAGATCGACGCATGACCCGGACCAGTGTAGGTTGGGACGTAATTGTATGCTGCGTTCTGAAACGAATAACCTTGCTGAACCAGTTTTCTGAATCCGGAATTTTCAAAGTCATCCCAATACTTTCGTAAGTAATCGTAGCGCATCTGGTCGACAACTATGCCAACTACGAGTTTTGGTCGTTGAGAAGATTGTGCCGTGGTGTTTTGCAAAATGGCAAAAACAGCGATTACACTGAAGAGCTTTTTCATGGTTATTCGGTAGACACGCAAAAGTAACGATTGCATCGAAGTGATGATCGAAATGTGTTTAATTGAAGAAATTAGCCCAAAAAAAATCCCCTGAGTTTGCTCAGAGGATTTTCAATATTGGGGTTGAAGGAATTATTTTTTCCCTTTAGCTGGAGTTGCTTTAGGCGTCCATTCAGTAATTCGATCAGTATTCGATTTTACATAAGCATCATCTTCGTCGGTTTTAGCCAATTCGATCGCTTTTTTCGCTGTTTCGATTGCTCCGTTGAAGTCGTTGTTTGCAGCTTGAATCTGAGCTTTCAAAGTAAGGATCCAGTATTTATCGCCACCTTTTTCGAGCGATTTGTTCACCCACTCCAATGCTTTTTTGTTGTCTTTTTTGTTATTGAAATAGTAGCTCGCCGAACGGTAGTATGAACCAGCGCTTGGTCCTGCCATTGTTTCGTCGATTTGCTTCATCACTTTTGCATCGAATTCAACATTTAAATCGAAAGCAACACGGGTGTTTTCCCAAAGGATTTCGAAGGTCGTTGCGTTGTCTCTGATGTTTGAAAACTGCAAAGTGAAGGTTTCTGTTTTGTAAGGTGTGGCTTCTGGTTTCACCTTGAAACGCAATTGGTCTTCGGTTTCTTTGTAGTTGCTTGTTCCCGACATTTTCGCTGTTTTGTTCAACACGATAGTCCATTCTGCTGCACCAGGAATTGCAAACAAAGAGTATTCTCCAGCTGGAACTTTATTGCCTTGGATGCTAAACTCATCGGTACTTTTTAAAGTGGTCGCCATGTTGGCTCCGAAACGCCATAGTTTGTCCATTGCAACTACATCACCAAATGCTTTACGTCCTTTAAGTGAAGGGCGGCTGTAAGCAACGGTAAATTCGTTTAACCCAACTTTTTGGCTGATAGTAGCCATCGGACTAGGTTGTGGAGTTTCAATTTGTGCTTGAGCGATCATTCCGCTCACGAGCAACAGGGCAAAAAAGCTTGTAATTTTTTTCATTAGGGGATTGGTGTTTTAAAAATTCGGGATTCCGGTTCATTAAAAACGCAGAATCCCGAATTGTTTAAGGGTTAAATTATTGTTTGATCAATTTCGTACTTCCTGTTTTACCATTCTGCTCTACAACAAGGAAATATACTCCTGCTGGTTGAGTTTCGAGGCTAGCAGTGTATTTGCTGCCACTGAAATTCGCTTCAGTGATGATTGCTTGTCCAATCGCATTGAACACTGTGATGTTCTTTACTGCTGCATCATTAAATGTGATTTGGAACGTTTCCTTGAAAGGATTTGGCGAAATGCTGTAGTTGTTGGAGGTGAGATTTTCGGCAGATAGACAAGCATCCACAAGGATGGATTCACTTGCTGAATTTGCACATCCATTCGCATCAGCGTAAGTGTAACTTACAACGTGTTGCCCAGCACCAGCCAATGCCGGATTAAAGGTTGAACCATTCACTTCTACACCCGGTCCATTCAAAGTTCCACCTGCAGGCGAAACAACTGGAGTTGCCAAAGGTGAATCAAGACAGTACTCAGCATCAAGTCCAGAAAGGCTAACAGTTGGTAATGGATTGATCACTACGTTGAACCCAAATGGCGCTGATTCGCATCCATTTGCTCCAGTAACAAAATATGACACAGGATAAGTTCCAGCGCCAAGATTGAAAGGATTGAAGTTAGAATCTTCAACACCAGTGCCTTCGAAAGTTCCGCCTGCTGGTGTACCATTCAATGCAATTGCAAATGCTTGATCTTCGCAGATATTGGTTTGGCTAATTGTTGCACTTGGGGTTGCAGGTACAGGCAGAATGTTGATTGTAAGTTCAATCGACTCTTTAGAACCGTTGTCTGATGTGGTGATCACCTTGTAAACACCAGGCTCCGTAGTTTCATATGTGGCTTGGTCAGCTCCTGCTATAACTGTGTTGTCTTTGTACCAAACATAAGTGAGATCAGGATTCAAGCCTGTGCGAAGCGTAGCTGAACCACCTTCACAAATTCCAATTGGACCATCTACACTAATTGGCGCACGTGGATCTGAAGCGGCAATGGTTAAGCGTGCAATGATTCCACTTTGGCGGGCGATGTAAACTTCACCATAAGCGTCTTCGCCGAAAGTAGTGTAAGCAAATTGAGTGAATGCGCCATGCGATTGGGTTGTCCAACCACCTTGTCCATCGGCGAAAGTACTGCGAATGATGCCATCACAATAGTCGGTGAAGAAGTAACGTCCAAAAACGTCTTCATATAGGTTTCCGCGATAAACGTATCCACCAGTTACCGAACATGCGGGTTCGTGAGCAAGACCAACGATTGGGAATACGTAGTTTGATTGTCCTAAGCAGCCATTTGTATTGTAGGGTAAATCAGCTTCGTAGCATCTCCATCCGTAGTTTTCGCCACCTGCACTGTTGCCCGGTTGGAAGTTAATTTCTTCTTTTTCATTTTGACCTACATCTGCAATCCACATGTCGCCAGTTTGGCTGTCGAAGCTCCATCTCCAAGGGTTACGCACTCCAATTGCCCAGATTTCATCACGTGTTGTGTTGTTTGGATCGTTGGCTAATGTGAATGGATTGCTCTCAGGAATGGTGCAGCCAGGGCCGTTTCCACTCACATCTATGCGGAGCATTTTACCCAACAAGCTTTGACGATTTTGGGAATAATTTTGAGGATCTCCTCCCGATCCACCATCACCCATGCCGATGTACAGGTAACCATCTGGTCCAAAAAGGATACATCCACCATTGTGGTTTGAGAAGGGTTGTGTAACGGTGAGGATGATTTCTTCTGATGCAACAACACCAACGTTTGGATCAGTTTCTGAAGCCGTGTAACGTGCCACAACCGTATTTCCGCTATTGTTGATGTAGTTCACATAGAAACGGCGGTTGGTAGCAAAGTTTGGATCGAAAGTGAGTCCTAATAAGCCGCGTTCGTCGGAGTCGCCAGTAGGATTTATGACCTTCGAGTTAATGTCCATAAACGTGGTACTAGCAGGCCCAACATAAGGGCGGAAGAATTTAATGATACCTCCTTTTTCGCAAACAAAGAGGCGGTCGTCGCCTGCATTGGCGAGTGTAGTAACGCGCGTAAAGCCAGAGCCTACCTGATTAAGGGTAAGTACCGGTGTTTGGGCTACCGCCGTAACGGAGAAGAGTAAGCCCGCGAGGATGCGTGTAATTTTCATGGTTGTGGTTTGTTGGGTACTACTTATTGAGTTCGTTGAATATTTTAACCGCGTCGAACTTCTTGGCTTCTTTGCCTTTGCGGATAATTTTCACTTTTAAGATGTAGTCGTTTTGTGCAATGGCATCCACCACATCTTGGCCAGTGATTACCGAACCAAAAACGGTGTGTTTGCCATCAAGCCATGGTGTTGCTTTGTGGGTGATGAAAAATTGTGAACCATTTGTTTTAGGTCCTGAGTTCGCCATCGAAAGAATACCTGCACGGTCGTGTTTCAATTCAGGTACAATTTCATCTTTGAAACGGTATCCTGGGCCGCCGCGGCCTGTCCCTTCAGGATCTCCACCTTGAATCATAAAGTCTTTGATTACACGGTGGAACTTCAAACTATCGTAAAACGGTTTGCCATTTTTGGCTTTGTTCTCGATTTTTCCTTCTGCCAATCCTACAAAATTCGCCACAGTAAGTGGTGTTTTTTCGTGTTCGAGTTTGATGAAGATCACGCCTTTAGAAGTTGTGATTTCTGCATAAAGGCCCTTCTCCAGTTTAGGTTTTTTGCCGGTTGGATTGGCTTGGGTAGCCAATTTGTCAACAGGTGGGGTTGAATTTATTTGCAAAGTTCCGGACTTATTTTCCACTTGCCGCAAATCTTTCTTCTCCTCAACCTTGTAGTAAAATACATCCTTTGGTTCGGGATTAAATGTTGCAATTTTGCATTCAATAAATCCGACTTTGCCTGCAAAAATCATTTGCTTTACAGGCTTCACCAAAACCTCATAACGGGTTGCATTTGAGTTGTAAAATACTTTATCGATTGCCCCCAAAGAACTACGAAACTCTAAACTCTCAATGGTGGTGTAAATTAATAATAAAGCATCATCTGGAAATTTTGAATTGGCTTGCACAATTGGCACATCAGGCCGTGGCATCTCGGAGATGGAGAATTCCTTTAACTGAGCTCTTAATGCAGTAGCGTTAAATAAAAGCAATAGAAGAGCGACAAATGAAGTTTTCATTTTTAAAGAGAAATTAACCATTAAAAGCAGTGAACAAAAAAAACGCATTGCTTATTGAATTTATACCTAGAAGCATTACCATTGTTATAGTAAGGGTTCGGCTCCAGAAGTTAGGAGAAGAAAATTCTGAAGCGTGAGCATATACATCCAGATGAGCAACGACTTTTTCATGTATCAGTTTTTTGGGTTGTTGATTTGCGACAAATTTAATTGAAATGCCTTCCCGAGAAGAACAAAAAACCCGATAACCTTTCGGAAACCGGGTTGAATGAATTTGAAAGTTGATTAGTCTTTACGGCCACCGAACAAACGGAGGAGAAAAAGAAACAAATTGATGAAATCTAAGTACAGCGTTAATGCTCCAACGATCGACATTTTCTTTTCAGCTGCTTCACCATCGAAGCCATAGATCGCAATGTCTTTAATTTTCTGCGTGTCGTAAGCGATCAAAGCAGTGAAGATTGCCACACCAGCATAGCTGATGATCCAGTAAAGGGTTTCACTTTCTAGGAAGAAGTTCACGATCGAAGCTAAGATAATCCCCACCAATGCCATAATGGCGATCGATCCGATTTTCGATAAATCGGCCTTGGTAAAATAACCGTACACGCTCATCACGCCAAAAGTACCTGCAGTGATAAAGAAAGTTAGAGCAATCGATGATGATGTGTAAATCAAGAAGATCGACGAAAAGATCAATCCGTTCAATGCAGAATACACAATAAAGATTGCAGTTGCTGTAGTCGGCGACATAGTTTTAATTGCTACTGTTAGCCAACCTACAAGTAAAAATGTTCCGATAATCAAGCCCCAGAAGGTGATCTTACTTGCGAAAACCAATTCAAGTAAGGTTTCTGAAGAGGCTGTGTAGAGTGCAACCAAGCCTGTGATGGCCAATGCAACGGTCATCCAACCATATACTTTGGTCATAAACTGTGTTACTTCAGAAGCATCTCTGCCCTGAGCCAATACGCTGTCGATAGGATCTTGCATCATAGTGTTAAAGATTTTCCTCAAAAGTACATTTCATTTGAATTCAACCGCAAAAAAAAGAGCCTCCGTTTCGGGAAGCTCTTTCAAAAAGGATCGTTTTAATTAGTTTTTCATCAACGGCAAGTTGTACACTTTACCATCAGCCGCTTCCACTGTTACCAAGTATTTACCCGGAGCAAGATTGTCGGTTTGAAGCGTAAATGGTGTCATGCCTTTTTCCATTACAATTTGGAAGTTCGAGATCAATCGGCCAGTTACATCTGTTACGCGAACCCAACCTTTTCCGCTGGAAGCGGTATTGATCATCACATGTGCATATTCAACCGCTGGGTTAGGGAAGAGCGCAGCACCTTGAACCATTCCTGAACCGAAGTTCACTGCAGCAGGATCGAACACTTCGAAGTCGCCGTTAAAGTCGGTTTGACGCAAACGGTAATAAGAAACGCCCATCATTGGTTGCACATCTACAAAGCTGTAACTTCTGGTTGAACTTGAGTTTCCTGCACCATTCACAGTTCCGATAGGTGTGAAAATGGATGCATCAACCGAACGTTCAACAGTGAAGAAGTCGTTGTTGATTTCTGAAGCTGTTGTCCAACTTACCAATACTGTATTGCCTACTGGTTCAGCATCGAACGATAACAACTCGATTGGAAGTGGAGCTCCATCACCTGCTGCCGAGAAATCGGAGAAGGTGGTGAGGTTGTCCCAAGTGAAGGTGTTCAACGCCAAATCGTGGTTAGCTGCAGTTCCGTCGGTGGCAGGAGCACCAGAACCTGGTGAGCTCGCCCAGCCTGGAGTTGCGTTGGTTGTGCTGTATTTCGCTGGACGGTAAATTGCATCGTTACCTACAATGTCGAGATCAGCATACTTGTAAGTTACATCGTACACCGGACTTGCAGCCAATCCCGAAGGAACGATGCTCCAGTAACGCTTGATATAACTTGTTGCAGCATTTGTACCCACTGCATTTGGATGCGGAAGTGGAGTCATGGAAGCTTGCAGATAAGCTCCAGCCTGTGCACCATTGTCGAGTACAACATTGAATGGAGTGTATTCGCTGACATCACCAATCGGGAAGTTGTAGGTGGTTGCGTTGGTATTCGCGAAGAAGCGAATGTTACCTCCATTGGTTACGATATAGTTCGTTGATGTAGCGCCTGTGATTGTTCCATTTACCGATGAAGTACCAACCAAAAGTTGATTGTTGTTCAAGTCGAACTTACCACTTACGAAGTTGAAGTTGTTCAACACAGTAATATTCGAAGCACTAGCCATCGCCAATTTTCCAGTTACTGGTGAAACTTCCAAGTCGTAGAATGTTTCTGCAGTTACAGTTCCGCCAACAGTGATAGTTTGGTCGCCAGCGTTTTGACGATCGAAGATTACTTTCTTGCTGTTATGAACGAATGCCGAAGTGGCTCCAGTACGTGTCCAGTTTCCACCGATGTTGAATGATCCGGTGTAAGCAGGAGTTAGGGTAAATGTACCACTTGTGATGGTTAGGTTGCCTCTTAATGCACGGGTGTTTTGCAATTGAAGATCGGTTCCGATGTCATTAATTTCAACATTCCAAGGAATACCAGGATTGCCTGAAGCAATTGCACCAGATGCCCAAGTTTTATCGTTGATTCCAACTTGGTAATCTACAGTGTTTGCAAAACGAAGAATCGAATTTACACCGTAGAAACATGGGTTCAACAATTGCCCAACTGAGCCTCCAAGAAGTACTTGAAGTGTTCCGTTTATAGTTGTTGGACTGCCTGCACCGAAGTCGATCGCTCCGTCACCGATACGAACCAAAACATTCGAATCAAATACGAGTTGCGTTCCACCGAAGCTAGAAACTGTTTTGGTGTATGCAGTTGGTACGTTTGTTCCCAAACCTGTAATATCGAAACGTGAACCAGCAACACCAGTAATGGTGCGTGTACCACCGCCACTTACTGTTATGCTTCCCGAGAAAGCAGGAGACGCAACACGTCCACGTGCCACCAAGGTAAATCCGCCAAGGTTTAAGTCGCCGCCTGCAAGCACCAAGTCGCGGTTGAAGGTGCGATTTGTACTCAATGTAGCAGTAGCTCCTGTAGTAACGATAAGGTCACGAACCACATCAGAAGTTCCTAGGAATTCTACATCTGTAGTAAGGTTCGCACGGTACTCAACATCATATACATCTCCAAAGTTGACTGTTGGAGGAGCTGTCATAATACCAGCTTCACGGGCAATTTTAGAAGTGTTTGCCATTGTGCAGGCAAAACCGTTAAGTTCAAATGTACCATTCAATAAACTCAAACGGTTGTTGATCTGAGAATTGGTGGTGATCAAAACTGTTGAGCCAGTATTGTTGATCGACAAGAAATCGAAGGTTGCAATGCCCGAAATGGTTTGTGGTGTGGTACCGTTCATTTCAACCTCGCGGCCGTTTTGTGTTAAAGTACCACCGCCATTTCTAGAGAGATTTCCAGCAACTTTCACATCTCCACCAATCGCTGTTGATAGGGTGAGGGTTCCGCTTGCAGCGCCACCTACCGAAAGATTACCACGAACGATCAACGGATTTGCCATTGCGCCCATGCTCACGTTTCCACCATTGTTCAAGGTGAGGTTTCCAGCGATTTCGCAAGTTGCAGAACCAGCTGCCAAGTTCACTGTAGTAACAGTTCCATTTTGGTCAACCAATACGTTGTGCGGATAACCCGGGCCAGCATTTGTGCTCCACTCTAAGCCTCTGCCGTAAGCAGAACCTGTAAAGTAACGAAGTGTTGATCCAGTAGCATAGCTCGGTGCATTGGTCGATACGAAACCTCCCAATGCAATTTGCAATGTTCCATTGATGGTAGATGTTGTTGCACCGAAGTTCATTCCGCTGTTCAAGGCAACTGTTACATTCGAACCGAAGTTCAAAGTAGCACCGCCCGATGGTGTTACGGTCTTCGTTCCATTTTGGATCGAGAATACCGAACCTACTCCACCATTGATACTTGCCACACCTGAAGGAAGGTTGATGTTTCCACCTGTTCCTGTGATCGACATTGTGCGACCATTCAAATCGATCGTATTGCCAGCACTTACATCTAGCACATTACCAACACTTGCCGTTACGTTAACATTTGTAGGTTCAACACTATCGAGGATCAGGTTTCCTGCTGATTTGTTAACCAACAAGTAAGAGAAACTTTCTGTGCCTCCACCAGTAACTGAAACTGTTTGGTTGGCTGCACCATTGAAGAATACTGCTCTTCCGTTTGAAGTGAATCCTGCAGATACGCTGCGTGTCCAATTTCCTCCTACAAACAAGTCGCCTGTTGCACCATTCAGTACCAAGCTTCCTGATGTGATGGTCATATTTCCACCCAATCCGCGGTTTGCTGCTGGCATGTTCAATGTTGTTCCTTGGATGGTTACATTTTGAGGAATTCCCAAGCCTGGAGCGCCAGTGCCTGTCCATTCGTTTGATACACCGTATGCAGCACCTGTATTGTAAACCAACGTTGATGCAGCACCATAAGTGAGTGGCGCTGTTAATGAACCACCTGCATTAATTTGGAAATTACCTGTTACAGTTGGAACTGTGCTGATGGTTGTGTTACCGTTGATCGTTAAGTTGTTGATGGTAACAGGATTTGAGCCTGAAATACCCATCACACCATTGGTTACTACTGTACCAGCACCGAGATTTAATGCACCACCAGTATTGTTAGCCAAAGCACCACCTGTTAAGAAAGTGAGTGTTTTAGAAGCATCCAAGGTTAATAAACCTGAACCTGCAAAGGTTAATCCAACTACTGTATTTGGATTTGGATCAATCAAGTTCACTGTTACGTTGTGGTTGATACATACGTTAGAACCTGCTGGTGGAACGAATCCATCTGTCCAAGTTGAACCGTTGTTCCAAGCACCGTTTATAGCGGTCGACTGGCAACCAAGGATACCTGTAAGGTTACCTACCACAAAGTTCTGTGCAGTTAAGTTGCCTGTGAAGTTCGCCGTTGATTGCGATGTATAAGGGTTTGATCCAGTAGTTGCCAAGGTTGGACGAATCTGCCAGTTTGTTCCATAATTACCATGGTAAAGCGAAGCTGCAATGTTCAATGAGCCTGCATGAGAGGAAGCTGGCCATGTGAAGTTGGTGATCAAGTTATTTGCACCTGCTGTTCCTCCTGTTTCATCGATGAACCACTCTAGGTTGATCATTTGAGCATTATTGTTCAATAATGCTGTAAATGCTGGAGCTGTTCTCACACGAACACCCAAACGCTCCGCTGTGCCTTGTTGAGTTAGGCTTGCAGGTGAATAAGTAGTTGTCGTTGGACCAACAGGGAACACATCGGCAAAGGTGTCCACATTTCTGCGGAGGAATCCTGCACCATTCGTAACTGCATAAGAAGATGTATTACCTCCTGTGATGCTGTTGGTTGTTACAGTATGGTTACCAAGCACCAACAAACCTGTTGCAAAATCAAGGGTTTGATTTACAGTGATAGGCTGATTCAAGGTTACTGTAGCACCAACCGATTTCTGCATCAACATGAATTCGAAAGTTTCAGCACTTGGTGCTGTGATGCTCGCATTGGTTGCTCCGATAAAGAACACTCCACGGCCATTCGCACCAGTTCCTGCAAACACACCGTTCGCGGTGCGCGTCCAGTTGCCACCTACACGAATTGCAGGGCTTAAACCATCGGTAGAAAGTGTAAGTGTTGATGTTCCTGTGTTGCTGCCAATATTCAAGTCGCCGTTTACTGTGATGCCTTGTGCTGTTGATTGCATATTCAATGAACCTGCACTTCCTGTTTGACCTAGGCTTAATGTGTTTGCCACACCTAAGTCAGCACCTGGAGTTCCGATGTTCAATGTAGTTCCGTTTTGGATGATCACATTTCCAGGATATCCAGCAGGGCCAGTGGCTGATGTCCACTCTACGAAACGACCGTAAGTGCCACCGCTGTTGTATACCAAGTTTGCAGTTGCTGCGTAAACCGGAATACGACTGTTGCCATCCACCGAAGCAACGTTTCCGTTTGCATCGATGCGCAAAGTGCCTGTACCCAATACGTTGAAGCTGCCGTAGCGCACTTCGAAGTTGCTGCGGCCAAGTGCCAAGGTTGCACCTGTGCTCACATTGGTATTGAAAACTTTACAAGTTGTAACGTTCGAACCGTTCACCGTTACATTCCCTGTAACTGCCAAGGTAAGGTCGTTGCCTACACCTGCGTCAGTTCCCAAAAGGTTACCCGTTACTTCAAGTGTTGCAGCTGCGCCACTCATGGTAAGGGTTACTGCACCTGTCGATTGAAGGTTTCCTGAAAGGATTCTCACATTTCCACTCACCGTTCGGCTAAATGGTAGTAAAACGTTCACTGAGTTGTTTGCGGTGAAGTTCACCGGACCACTTGCTGCTGGGAATTCAAAAGCATTTGGTGTTTGTGAACTTGTTCCGTTGTAAGATAGGGTAGAAGCTGCACCGTAAGTCAAGGCATTGGTGATGATCGATCCGCTTTGGTTCATACGAAGTGTTCCTGCTATCGATGAACCTGCACTTGGATTCACAGCACCGTTGATAGTTACATTGTTAAATGGTACACCAGCCGATGAAGTTACTGTTCCCGTTCCAGCAAATACTACCGTTCCAGTACCACCTGTAAATGTTGCTGCACCATTGGCAAATGTTGAAGCATTCGCCATCGTGAGCACACCGCCTGAGGTCATGTCGATAGACCCACCGTTGGTCAATGTTGTGTTCACAGTAAGTGTTCCTACTGCACCGAAAGTGAGTGAGCTTGCTGAACGGATCGTTAATGTGTTCGGATTGTTTGCTACCACACCGTTTGCAGTTACTGCGTGAGCAATGGTTACTGCAACTGACGCTGGTGGAACTTGTCCGCCCAACCAAGTTGGATTAAGGTTCCAATCAGTCGATGCGTTCGAAATCCAACCCAAGAAGTTGAATGCCGCACTTGCCGAACCTGAAGTGATCGTGTTCGATACCACAACCGTTGCGCCTGATGCATTTTGTGCAACTACCGCTGTGATGGTTGTGCTATTCACTACTGAGAATGTTGTAGCAGGTAATCCACCGATTGATACCGACATGCCTCCTGTTGAAGTGAAGCCAGTTCCTGTGATTGTAAGTGTTTGTCCAACGTATCCAGTGTTATCCAACTGACCAGCAAATGTTGGTGAAGTAGGAACTACTGTTGTGATGGTTGGATCTGCTACTGGAAGTGCAAAGGCTAAGAATTGTGTATTGCCTGCACTGAAGTTTGAGTTTTGGATTTGGTTGCCAGATGGCGTACCACCGATATATACGTATGTGCCAGTTGCGGTTGTGGTGCTTCTTGCAATAGAAGTTAATGGAGCCACTGCAGTTGGGCGGCCTAATGTAAACTGACTACCGTTGAAATTTCCTGATGCCGAAAGCGACCAGTATTCTGTTCCACTTAAAGTTCCAACAGAGTTCGGATCTGCTGTTCCGCCCGAACCAGCATTAAAGGCTTCCATCGTTACCGATACTGCACCAGCACCAGTGGTTGGATTTACCAAAGAAGCTGGCAAATAGGTAATTGCTCCAACTTTACCAATTGGGAATTCATACGTTGAACCTGTTACCAGGGATGAAGGCAAGCTGCGGTTCAATCTTCCACTCACAAATGAGTTAGCAAATGCACCCGTAATTCCTGTTGTTGCTGTATTGGTTACTGAAAGAATGTTTGCACCTGTATTCAAGATACCAGTTCCAAGCACCAATTGGTTTGATACTGCAGTGTTTGCAGCGATTGTTACTTGGTCGGTTGCTGTTGACTTCTCTAGGTACATATTCACCATAGATGCTGGTAAACCTGTTCCTGCAGTTTGTGGCGTAACACTTCCAATGAAACCGTAAGATGCTGTGGTTGGGAAGGTTCTAGAATCTGTTTGGATGTTTCCAGTTGCACCTGAAGCATCAATCGTTCCTCCGTATTTCAAAGTCGATCCAGCAGCAAGTACAAATGAACTTGTTCCTGCATCAGAAATGGTAAAACCACTTCCTAATTGGAAGCACGTCGGACTTTGAACTGTCATCGTACCACGAAGACCGAATCCGGCACCTGCTACAACGTTCGCTTGTGTTGCCGCAACTGATGCTGCTGTTGAATTCAATTCTACGTTGTTGTAGGTCACAGATCCGCGGAGCGAATGGGTTTGACCAACACCTGTTCCGTACAATTCAACTGTACCACCAGTGAGGGTGTAAGTACCAGTTAGTTGTGGAAGCGTAGTGTTGAGAGAGCTCATTCTGAAACGGCTCGTACCTGTCATGTCAAGCGCTGATGTTCCATCGAAGTTGTTGTTTGCAACATCGAGTACGGCAGCTTCTCGGATGGTTACAAGATCATTCAGAGAGCCCGCTGGTAATGCAGATGTAAGTGTTTTAATACCAGAGTTGCTAAACGCCAAGTTTACATAATCTCTTGCGCCGCGAAGGATCTGGTTGCCTGCACCATCAAGGTTGATCGTTCCAGCTGTTAAGGTATAAGCCCCTGTAAGCTGAGGACAAGTAGTAAGTTCTGCGATGCGGTAAGCACCGCCAGTCATAATTAAACGACCATTGTTTGAAACAGGAGCTGTTGCACTTGAAACTAGCGTTCCTTGTCTAATTTCTAATTTTCCACCTAAAGGGTCGGCACCTATTGCATTTGTAATTTCTGTCCCGTTGCTCAATGTAAGCGTAGTTGATAAAGCATCTAATTCAACAATAACAACCTTTCCATTTGCGCTAATTGTTAAACCATCTCCAGTTACTTGCGCTGGAGAGATACCCTTGTACCAAAATGTAGCTAACTGGTTGAAGGTCTTGTTAGAGGTAACATACTGAACATTCCCCAAGGTACCAGAAGCTTGTTGGATACCATCCGGCGATGTGATTACCAACGTTGAACCTTGATTCGAAGCAAAGGTGTTCGTTCCTAATGGAGCAGTAGTTGTTTTGTTGATGTTCAATGCGGTTGTTCCTAAGGTGTTGAAACCGAAGTCTAACAAAGCGTTGTTGCTTACTGTAATTGCGGCAGTGTAACTTGCAACCGAATTGGTCGATAAATTCTGGGTGCGCAGTTTCACAAAGGTTGGAAGTGTTCCATCTCCAATAGTTATAGGCACAGCTACTGCCACTGGAGCAACATCCAAAATGTTTGGATCTGCCAATGTACCACCGCGCATGTTTAAGCCAATGCGGGTAATGGTAGGTAAACTACCATCGTTGGTAAAGGAAGTTACAGTAGAGCCTACAATGAAGTCGCCTAATACTGTAACGTTTCCATTAAGCGCTGTTGGAACTCCTGTAGCATTGTGGTGAAGTTTGAATGCGTCGTTGCTTCCTATTTCAAAATTTCCACGAACAGTAAACTGGTGGTTGAATGCAGCTGCCGAATAGTTTGTTCCAAAAGAGAAGTTACCATCAAATACAGTGAGGTTTCCATTCACAATGTATCCGTTAGTTCCAGATGCATTGGTAGCACCAGTAATCCAGAACGCTGAAGCATTGCTGATGTCGAAATCGTTCTCTACCAAGTTGATGATTCCAATTCCACCGCCAATGATGTTCCAGTTTGCCGTTGTAGTTGCATCAACTATCAGGTTTCCAAATTTGTAACCATTGGCGTTGTTGGTGATTGCAGCTGCAATGTTTATCAAACTCGCAACTGTTGGTGCTGCCGTCCAATTCCAATCGTTAATCGTTACTGTTGATCCACCTTCGAAAAGCTCAACACCTTCCCACATTGGGTGGTTGTTCACAATCGATGCTTGGTTGATGATCATTTCACCACCCGATCTTACGATCAAGTTACCAGTAGCAGGAAGATCCATGTCTCCTCTTAAAACAAACTGACCACCATCAAGCACTTCGATCTTTCTACCTGCATTGATGATTTCTGAAATTGGTGTCACGTCATCGTCATTGAAGGTCAAATCGCCACCGCTTAAAATGATGATATCGTTGTAACGGTATTGTGAGTTACCACCACCAGCAATGGACTGCTTGTCGATGATGATTCTTGTTGGCGGTGTTCCCAAATTTGCCAACGATTGTGGTGAAGGTACCACTGCGTTCCAGTTGGTGCCATCAAACAGTTCCCATGAGCTGTTGAATGAGAAGTCTGCCCCATCAAAAGCAGGCCGGTAATCTCCTGCTAAGAAAGTGAACACATTCACATTGAATGGATCCGATAAAATATTGTTGCTTGTTGCCAAGCCAGTCGTGTTCGCCGTGATTCTGATACCTGTTTGAGGACCGCTCGTGTATTGCACCGTGGAGAAGGTTACCACGCCTGTATGTGGTGCAGTAATACTTCCTGATGGTGTGGCTGGCGAAATGTTCACCCCAGAAGTGGTTAAAGTTACTGTGCGGTTGTTATCGAAGTCACGGTTGCCTAATGCATCAACAAACTGAACCGCGAAGGCTGACATGTTTACACTAACCGATGTGTTGTTTGGTTGAGTGGAGAAGTTGATACGGTCGGCAGTTACTTCAATGCGGTTGTCATCAACAACGGTTTGAGAATTCACCGCAGTGAATGTAGTTAGCTGAGACCCTGTGCTAAGTACTGAAACATCAGAAGCTGAAAAACCAATAGAAAACTGTGTATTGTCGACAACAGTTGACTGAAAACTCACTTTTACCTGTATCAATCGACTGCTGTTGTCTGGCGCTGTAACCCAAGTGCCGAATGATGATAGTCCAGTAAATGAAACTGTTGGTCCTGTAACTGCTGCTTCAGCAATTTCATTGGCGCCAAAGTAGAGGGCGATTCTTCTTAACTGTGCCCAATTCGTGAGGTTTAAGGTGATGTTGTTCAGCACAGTTGGATTGTTATCCGCATCATTTACACCACCACCATCGCGAATTCTAAACTGCATAACATCAAGAGAAGTTGATGTTAGATTGGTTTCTTGATAAAGAGAATAATTGATGTTTTCAGGAGTCGAAGTAAACGATCCACTCAAGTTAAAATCAATTGTTGAATTAACACTTGGCGTACCTGTTCCTAAAAGTGAAAACTCATACAAATTCTCATCTGAGTCGTTGTTGTCGATGATCAAACTTCCTGCGAAAGAGCCTTGTGAAGATGGTGTAAAGGTTACTTCGATGGTTGTTGAACCACCTGGAGCAATAGGATTCGATGGAAGCAAAGTGATCAAATAGTTAGCAGCTTGTGGCCCTCCAATCGAAACACTGTTGATCAATAAGTTTGCTGTTCCTGTATTTTCGATGGTGAAGGTTCTCACAAAATTGTTCCCCCAAGCAACAGATCCGAAATCTGTATGATCGGCAAGGCTTGGTGTGATATCATTGTCGGCAATTGAAACAGAGTTACCTCTTACATTGATTTCAGGAGTTGGTGCAGTAACGTTGATCTGTACTTGGTTCGATGTAACCGTGTTTGAACAAGGTGCTCCATAAGTACTTTCGCATACTATATAATATGTACCCGGCGCAGCGAAGTTTGGAATTTGCGTTATGGCAGTTCCCAAGTTTACTGTGTATGGTCCGCCCGATGCTGTTCCGTATTTCCACTGAAGGCTCGCTGGTGTTGTTCCTGTGGTGACTGTTAGGGTAGTTCCGTTTGCACTTGTAGCAATATTTTGGGTAGCGGCAGGGGCAATGCTCGTAGCTGTATTGCTCACTGCAATGTTCACACCATTGTCTCCACCGTTTACTGTTGGAGAAGCAGAAACCACTCGGATTCTATAGCCTAGGCCACTTGGTGTACCCGAAGGAATGGTTACTGAAATTGACTGTAACCCGCTCGCATCAGAAGCAACTGATTGCAAGTTTACTGGAGTAGTAAACGAACCTGAAGCATTCGACAATTGTGCGGTGAAGGTCGCCGTTCCATTCGGGAAGTTTGCTGATGGCGTGTAAGTGAATGGTACATTCACACCAGTTGTACCCGCGCAGAATGGAGATCCTGTTACTGTACCGGTGGTGATGGTTCCGATGGAAGTTACGTTTCCGGTTACGTTTATGTCGTTTCCTGCGCCATCGCCAATACCTCCGCTACCAGTTGTTGCTTCAGCATAACTATAGAAGCGATAAGTTACCGGACTGTTTGAGTTGGCTTGGTTTACTGTAAATGTGAAGGTTTGTGTTGAAGTATTATCTACCACGTTAACTACTTGTATATCGCTGGCATAACTGTTTGCAGAACTACGCAAAGCGATTTGGGTGTTACCGGTTGCTGATCGTTGGACGTTGATGCCAATGGTATTCACCGTAAATTGGAAGCCAGGCTGTGGTGTAATGGTGAATTCCATGTAATTGTTACCACTTACTGCATTGGCAATGCTGGTTATCGCCCAGTTGGTTGCATTGAAGCGATCAGCGTTCGCCGTGGCTGTTAATCCAGCACCTCGTGAAATCGTTGATGTGGTAAGGTTGATATCGTTGGTGTTCGAGCTAGCCGTCACCTCGTCACCCGCTAAACCTGCAAATTCAAATGTAAGAATGGTTACCGGAGCCAATAGCGTTGCACAACTGGTTTGTGGTTCGCCCACCAATTTGTAATTGATATTGGTTCCGCTGTTTGTGTACGACCAAATTTTGAAGAAATAAGTCGTGTTCGAGGTTAAACCTGTAACATTAAATGCTTGTAGGCCTTGCGCCACATTCTGAACGCCAGCTCCATTGCTCAATGCGGTTCCATCTACTGGATCAAGAATCGCTGCGTATGAAGTGCTGCTCCAACGAATCACATAACCATCTGGTAGAATACCTGTATTTGCATCTACCCAAGTTAATGGGATGCTCACTGGGGTAGTGGTTCCACAAGCAAATGATGTTGGATAGTTGGTAGGCTCAGCTTTGATGATGGTACGGGTATTTCCTGCTCCTACTGGGTTGGTTCCTGTTTTATTGCCTAACACAAAACCAATGTTAGCAAATGGAGTAGATGCCAAACTGATGGTATTGCCAATGGTGGCAGTTGCAGAAAGGTCGGCTGTAATAAATATGTATCCAGTAGATCCTGAATTGATCACCTGTGAAGTGAATGATGGGAATACTTTTAAACCTGCAGCACCTGGTGTGGTAAGTGTGCTCAAGGTGATGTCTCCACCATCGAGTGTGGCATCTGTTGAATAACGAACTTTAAGATTTACAACGTCTGCAGATACATAAGTCCCTGCCGTTGTAACCGAAAGTGCATTGAAAGTGGCATTAGAAGATGTTACCGCAAAGTCGAAGCGATGAAGCACGACATCTGCACTGCCTTGTATATGCGCACTGGCAGCTGGCGATAAACCGCTAATGGCAATAGATGGATTTATGATCGTTACTGTGTTGCTTGCTGCTACTGGATCTGTACCTGTTTTGTTACCAGAGCTAAAGCTGATGTTGCTAAATGCGGTAGAGCCTAAGCTGATGGTGTTTCCGCCAATAGCAGTAGACGCAATGTCGGCAGTTATGAAAATCGAATAGGTTCCAATTGGAAGTGCTTGTGCTGAGAACGACGGGAATACTTTAACTCCAGCAGCTCCAGGTGTGGTTAAGGTACTCAAAGTCGCATCACCACCATCGAGTGTGCCATCGGCCGAAAAGCGCACTTTGAGGTTTGTGATGTCGGCTGATAGATAAGAACCCGCAGTGGTTACAGTAAGACCAGTTAAGGAGGTAGATGATACCGTCACATTTAGATCTATCCGTTGCAAGATGACATCGGTTGTTCCTGCATTTTGATTGCTCGATGTCGGTGCAGAATTACTGATTGCAATTGATGGCACTAAGCTGGAGAATGTTTTAACTCCAGCAGCAGCCACCGGATCGGTACCTGTTTTTGTTCCTGCCGAAAAGGTGAAATTACTGAATGCGTTAGCAGCTAGGTTAATGGTATTACCCGCTGTTGCTCCGCCGGCTATGTCAGCAGTAATAAAAATATAACCCGTATTTCCGCTATTGATAGCTTGAGAAACAAAAGCAGGGAATGTTAATGTTCCTGCGGTTCCCGGTGCAACCAGCGTACTTAATGTCGCATCTCCAACATCAAGTGTTGCATCAGTGGAGTATCTAACTTTTAGGTTGGTGATATCGGCCGTTGCATAAGTGCCGGCAGTTACAATGCTGAGACCAGTTAAGTTAGTATTAGCAACCGTCACTGCAAGATTGTATTGATGTAGGATTACATCGTTCGTTCCAACTGTAACTGTGCTTGCTCCAGGATCAACTCCCGAAATAGCGATGGAAGGCACTAAAGGAGCGGCCGGCACCAATTCGCCAGTAGGCAATAACGTAGCAGCTCCGGGGTAACCGGTAAAGGTTATTGTAGCCAGTTGCGCAGGCGTGAGGGTTCCGGTGCCGCTGCCAAAGAAAATGCGGCCCGCAGTACCCGATGAGCCTGCAGTTCCTGCCCAGCCATTAATGGTGAGCGCGGTTCCCGACCAGCTTACGCCATTGGAGGCTGCAAAGTTGATGTTATGCGAACCGCTGCCTAAGCTAATTACGGAGTTGGCATTAAGGTTCAGGGTGCCCAGAGTTTCGGCAAAACCGGTAGTGGCACCAGTGCTGAAGGTACCGCCATTGAGCACCATATTGCTGGTGTTGGCTAACACACCCGCAGCGCCCAATTGGAGCGTACCTGCGGTGATGGTGGTGAGACCTGTGTACGTATTGGTTCCGCTAAGGGTAAGGGTTCCGGCGCCGGTTTTGGTAAGGCCGCCTGTACCGCTCATCACCCCGGCGTAGGTAGTGTTGCCGCTTTGGTTTACAGTAAGGATGCCCGCGGTACCACCTGTGGTGATGTTACCACCCGATGCACCGCCTCCGCTCAGGGAAGCTACTGTTTGGGCAAAATTGTTGAGAGCCAAGATCGCTCCGGCAGTATTGGCCAGCGTTAAGGTTGTGATGTTGGGTAAAGCCGCAGCGATATTGGTTTGCAGCGTTCCGCCATTGATGGTGGTGCTTCCACCGTAGGTATTGGCTGCGCCGAGTGATAGGGTTCCGGCAGCTGTAGCGCTGAGGATGAGGTTGGATGAAGCGCCGGAAATTATGCCGTTAAATGCTTGAACAGAGGTATTACCTAAAGTTATTGTTCTGGTTGCAGATGCACCTAAGTTAACAGCAGCAGCAAAAGTTAGATTACCTGTTCCTGCTGCAACGTTAACAGCATCACCCAACTGGAAATCTCCGTTAACAGTTATTGAAGATACATTGGGGGCTCGGTTCGTTGCGTTATTTGAAGTGATGGTGCCTCCATTAATTACCAATGGGCCATTACCCAAGCCATTAGCGCCACCAACGGTAACAATCCCTGCATTCAAAGTGAATCCACCTGCAAATGTTCCTCCTGCTCCCATCGCAAGAATGCCCGGGCCGTTCTTAATTAATCCTGCGGTAGCTGATGTGGTTAAAGCTTGACCATTAAAATTGAATGTTCTTCCGCTTGCTACATATACCGGCGCAACCGTAGTTCCAGCAGGGCCAAATGCTAAAGTTCCTCCAGCTGTACTAATTGTAACATTTTCAAACGCTACAATTCCTGCAACGTTTGTGGTTGCACCATTAATCGTGCTAGATGCTACTGCAAAGTAGGCTGTACGGCCGCTTACCCAAGTTTGGTTGTATGTTCCACCAGGGGTCAAGCTCCAAGTATTGGCTGTTGTCCATGCTGCACCCAAACCATTGTGGAACATCGCTACATTGGCGGTTGGCACTACCTCGCCGGTGCCAAGGATGGTGGCAGTGTGATAAACAGTACCGTTAAGGAAGAGCACGCGCAAGGCTTGTTCTTGCGAAAGGCCAGCTGCAGAGTTGCCTACAAAGAGGCGGCCTGCTGTTCCGGCTGTTCCGTTAAAGGAGCCTGTCCAACCGCTTACCAATACAAAGCCTGTCCACGTGGTGGCGCTCGAGTTGGCAAAGGTTAAGTTATGGGCACCGGTTCCGAAAGCGATGGTAGAGTTGGCGCCGGTTGCGGTAAGGGTTCCTACTGTTTCGGAGAAGCCTGCTGCGGCTCCTGTGCGTAAAGTACCACCGTTGAGGGTTACGTTAGAGGCATCGGCAATAACGTTTGCTGCACCGAGTTGCACAGTTCCGGCAGTAACGGTGGTTGCACCTGTGTAAGTATTGGCTCCACTAATGGTAAGTACATTGGTTCCGGTCTTGGTGAGACCGTTGGTACCAGTCATTACGCGGGTATCGGTAAGGTCAAAGTTGGTTGCGTAAGGTGCAGCTTTGGTGAAGTTAAAGTTGTTGAAGTAGATGTTGCGACTCCCGTTGTTATCTTGTTGATTAGAACAATAAATATTGATGTTGTTAAGGTCTAGTGCAGAATTTATGGTTGTGCTGTAAGTAGCGCCTCCACTTCTGGAAGTCATTGAAAATGAATATTGCGTCCAACTTATTCTTGTAAGTGTTACTAGCATGGGATCTGTTCCGTATGCTGTATTGGCATTTCCATTCGAAGTGGTAATCGTGGAGCTATTCCCGTTATTGACATTAAAAATTACTGTTGTACCTGCTCTTAGGTCAAATCCCTTTGCACCAGACGTCCCGCAATCAAAGTTCATGGCCCAATTGAAGCTGAACACGTCACCAATTTGCATTGGAACATTTGTGCCGCCTGCACCGAAGAATCGGATGGCATTTACGGTGTTACCGCCGTGACCAAAAAGTCCGAAAGCAGTGGTTCCAATGCCGGCGGTTCCCATGCCGTTAGATGCTGGGTTTCCGATAAAGGTTCCAGCGTTTCCTCCAGTGGAGGTGATAGCCCAGCCGTTGTAACCAGTTCCGAAGTTGGAAGAGTTTGGCCAAGTACCGCCGTAATTGGTGGCGTTGTCGCTGTAGTTGAACTGCGCATTGGCCGTAGCAGAAAACAACAAAATCAGCAGTAAAGCTGACAGGGTGTTTTTGAAATTGGTGAGCATCATATTCACAGGGGTAGAAGGTCTCATAGATGCGATAGGTGTATGGGAATTCGAATGGGATGTTGAACAGGAAGAAGCGCCAAAAGTTCCGGAAACGAAAAAATTCTTACATCCGGAAGTTTGGACGTGCGAATTGGCATTTTTCGGCGATGTAGAGAAGTACAAGTGTTTCAATTTTTTTATTGCTTAGGAAAGAACAAGGCACAACAAAGGAGCCTAAAATTACACCATGTTATCGAAATATGCAAACCGTTAATTTAATTGATTGTCAACAAACTATGAATTATTCACAGTGTTACCACCCAGGTATTCGGTGAGAATTGGTGTTAAAGTGACACAAGGGGTGTTGATAAGTCTTGGGTCTTTAGTCTTTAGTCCTGAGTCTTTAGTCCTGAGTCTTTAGTAGAAATTACAACGCACAATTAGATTCCCAGCAGCCGCGGACTTTAGTCCGTGGAGATTTAGTTGAAAATGAGACGTGGTTAATTGCTTGTGAGATAATTAGATACGTGCGATGTAACTTTCGAATAAGGACATTCGACTGAGGGTTAAGGATTTAAAGATTTTAAGTCTGATATTGACTGTACAAAATTGTTGGTAAAACCAATGAAGTGTTGCATTTGCGTGAAACTGAAGATTGGTTACTTTGCATAAATCGTAAAGTGTTAATTATTAAACCATAAAGATTTAGTGCCTAAATACTTATGAGCCCATTAACCAAAGTCAATACACATGAATAAGCCTAACCAAGAAACATTACAAGCCTTGCGGAAATACCTTGGTTTTTTTGGTCCGCTAGAAGAAGAAGAATGGAATTCCTTGGTTGAAAAACTACAGCCATTTACATTTCCTGCCAATACGCATCTGGTGAGACAAGGCGATGATTCTGTGCGTCTCTATTTCTTACTTCAGGGCTATGCCCGCCACTATTTTTTAGATGCCGAAGGCGAAGAAATCAGCAACTGGTTTAACATTCCAGATAGCATGGCCACCGACTATGAAGCATACACCACTGGAAGTGTTTGCACCTATTCCATCGTGTCGCTTACAGAGGTTCAAGGCTATTGGATCGACCGTCAAACCTTGCTTGACCTGTATGATCGTTTTAAAAACTGGGAGCATATCGGGCGCATGATGAATCAGATGTATCTCATCTCGCTGATGCGCAGAAACCAACGACTTTACAGTCAAACCGCAGCTGAGAGATATGTCCACTTTTTTAAAACACAGCCCGGCATTTTCAAGGTGGCTAAATTGAAACACATTGCTTCATACCTCGGCATTACCTTAGAAACACTCAGTCGCCTGAGAGCAAAACGGTAATTTCTTGATGTAGATCAAACCTTTGTTTGAGTTGAAGTGCAGACTTTTGCGGATGAACTTCTAAACATATGAAACAGTTTAGTCAACTTTTCTCAATTTTAGCATTACTGCTTACTTCAGCCTGTTTGCCTCCTTCAACCCCTTATCCGGTTGAGCCTCCCGACACTATTGTGCAACGCGCCGAAGCTTGGTCCGACTCGCTCGAAGATTACATCGAAGCTTGGACGCAGGGACAATTTTCCGACAGCATTCCTGATTCATTAATCCCACAAGGCATTGAAGACAGCCGCGACTTCTATTTGAAGGATCCCGATATCGTAACTCCTGAAGAAACATGGGCCATCCGCAAAGCGAAACCTATTAATAAAGATTCCCTGTATGCAGGCATTCCTGATCCGCGTGTTACCTATCTTTTTTTAGGAACAGCGCTTGCTCCGTTTGGCAGTAAGCTAGTGATTGAAGGAGAATTTCCCCATTGTCGCTTTTTCTCCATCCAGGCTTCGCCGCCGCTCAATGGCAAAGAATATTATTCCCAACGCCAGTTTGGTCCTGCTGAAGTTTCGATCGTTGATGCCGACATTGAACCTTTGCCCGGTCACACCAACCCTTTTAGACCTGGAGCTAATCGTATGGCGCAGAATCGATCTTACAGGCTAAAGTTCGATTTAACCACTGGAGATCCTGTTGCGCTGAACGATACTGCGTTTCGCCATCCATATCGCTATCATACCAACAACCGCAAAGCTGCCATGCTGGTTTATCAGGGGCCTTTGGGTTATCAAACCATTGCAGGAACGCCATTGCCTGTGCAGGGCGACTGGAATCTTGGTTGCGTTTGGCTACGATATTATGCTCCCGACGATCAAGTAGATGCCTTTGGTGGTGTGCCCTTGCCGAAGGTTTATTATGAATTGCCCAATGGCGAGAAATATTTCATAGGTTCTAACTTCAGCAAGCTGCAACAACGTGCCGATGCCACCATTGCCAATCGGGTAACGAACCCTACACCAGGCGCTTCTGAAGGCCCATCTACTGGCTGGTTCAAAAGCTGGAGCATCACGCGTTCTATCCTCAATGGGGTGTGCCAAAGCAACAATTGGAGCCGCGTTGACTCCGGTGCACGAGTGCGTGCGATAGACCTTGGTTGGACCGGTAGGGGAGAGTTTCAGCCGCCCCCGGCTAACATCGAACCACATGCAACAACCAACAATTATGCGACCTACCTTGGGCGTAATCTTACCATCCCGGAAGGAAAAGTCGCGGTGCTAACCGGAAGACTTCCAACTTTCCCTTCCACCCGAAATGGTGAACCCATCATGGGCACCGGACAAGTGCGCTACTGGAGCATTTGCGGAATAGACCAAGATCCAACTTCGCCTATGCCAGCCACAACCATTCATGCAATAAGCGACGACGAAGTTGTATCTGATGCACTCAACAATTATGTGATTGTTTATTCTCGTTCCGAAGACCGTCCTTCCAATGCATTGGCTTCGCGCGGCGTGAGTTGGGTGGATTGGGGAACACAATCAACGATGGGCATCTTGATGCGTTGGGTAAACATCGCACCGCATTGGACTTTCCCATTTGCTCCGCAGGAACACAACTTGAATTTCAGCGTAAGCGATTGGTCGGCCACACTTTACGACAGTACACTTTTGGGCGTCAATTGGCGCAGAGGCTTCATGCAGTGTTATTTGCCCCGTGTACATTTGATGGACAAAGAAGAATTTGAATCCCTCACTATGAGTTCCATCACAGCCGAAGATGTTCCAGTTTGGGTTGATCCAGTATATACTGCCATTGGTCCGGCCGAATCGCATCTAGCCACGGTGAGCACAAGTTCGGTTGCCGACAACACTGCGGCCAATCAGGCCGAAAACGTAATAGATAAAGACATCACGACATTTTGGTCAAGTGCCTTTGGCGAGCAAGATGTAACTTTCACAGTCGATTTGGGCAATGTGCAGCGAATTTCGGCGGTGAAGCTAAATTGGGATTGGATTTTCTTTGGCAAGGATTACACCCTCGAAGTGTCTAACGACGGCAATACTTGGAACTCCTTCGTAACAGCTGAAGATGAGAACGGTCAAACCGATGTTTACACCGCACTTCAAGATGTGAGCGGCCGTTATGTTAGGTTGAATTTGACTCAGTTCAACGTTGGATTTTACCGGCTTGCAGAATTTGAAGTGTACACCAGTGATTGTCGCTGCGACACAGATATTCCGACCCAGATGCAGGCCAAGATCGATCGTTTTTCGGTGAGGCTTTATCCAAACCCAGCACAAGAATCCTTTCGCTACCAAACTTCCACCTTTGCCCCACTCAAGATTGAATTTTTCAGCTTGAGCGGGCAAAGAGTATGGACAGAAAACAGAAATGAATCTTCGGGACTCATCAAACCTCCCGCTCATCTAAAGGGCGTATTTCTTATACGATTTAGCGATAGCAAAGGAAGGCAAAAAGTTGAGCGTTTGATTTTGGATTAGGCTTAAATCTTGGAGTTGAAAGTGATCGCACGAGTTACGATGCACGATTAATTCCCCGCTGCCGCGCATTAGAGTCGGTGTAAAAAAGCATTTACGATTCACGAAATACGTTGAACGAATTACGACTTACAACGCACAATTAGATTCCCAGCAGCCGCGGACTTTAGTCCGTGGTGTAAAAAAAGCATTTACGATTCACGAGATACGTTTTACGATGAACAATTTATTCCCCCGCAGCCGCGGACTTTAGTCCGTGGACCGTGGGCCGAGGAAACAAGGTTGAATTGAAAATAGAAAGGGGGGAAAGCAATAAACGACTTTCGACTAAAGACTCAGTACTAAAGACTATAATACAACCCGAAATTCATGCCTGCCGAATATAGATATCCTCTGATGGGGGCGTCGATGATCGAAGTTATAGATCTTCTGTAAATGGGTTCTAGTCTGAACGAGAATCTTTTGTTTAATTGGTGTTCGATGCCAAATCCTGCTAATAAAGTGAAATTTACAGGAAACAATTTTGGGCCTTCTCCTTTGATGGTTGACGAGCTGCCATCAGGATATTTGAACAGAAATTTGTTTTTACTGGAGATGAATAAATTATTCGAAATCCCAGCCGACAGAAAGAGTTTGAATTTCTTAATGATCAGGTAGTAATTTGCTTTAATTGGAATATCGAGGTAATTGTAGCTGTAGATAGCTGTAATCCTTGGCGCATTTAATGGAGGTTTATTCGCATCAATGTCATCGATCAAAACAATGTTTCCATCGTTCATTTCTCCTTTATTCGAATACTGGAATCCAGTTTCAAGGGTAAGTCTCTTGTTGATGCGAAATAGCAAATTTAACCCCGTTGTAAAACCATATTTTGGGGTTTCGGATGAGTCACGAAGATCAGCTATCCACTTTACCTGTGGCTCTGGAGCTAAAATTCTATAGCTGTAATCAGGCGAGTAATTCAATCCAATGGCAAACCGTTTTATGCAGCTAGAATCCGCACTTTGGCTAAACAATGCTAGAGGTAAAAGTGCTAAGAAGAATACTATTTGTTTCATGTAGTACCGCATTGAGCTATCTAGTAATGAGGTTTGCAGGATAGGCTCAGCAATTATACTTAAATACTTGTTTGAAAAGAAGTCCTTAGTCCTTAGTCTTTAGTCGAAAGGGTAATTCGTATAACGTATTTCGTACAACGTATCGTTCTTTACAGCCCGCAGCCTCGAACTTTAGTCCGGGGGCCGGGGAGTTGAGAAAAGTCTTGTGTTGCAACTGAGCGACTTTTAACTAAAGACTCAATACGTATTACGATAAACGTTATTGTCTGATCAGCGTTTGCGTTCCAGTATAGGTTCCCGATGCAGAAACTTCGGTGAATGAAAGCTCAATGGTATTGCCGTTTTCAATAATCGATCCTGTGCCGGAAAGCTGATTGCCAAACGCATCCTGATTAAAATTGAGAATTGTGCCAGCCGATCCTGCCATATTTACTTTCAGTGGGATGTTTCTAGATGTGAAGTTGTTCACTATAAACTGTGCTTCATTGTCGCCTTCGGTGATTTGGGCGATCAGGTCGCCAGAGAGCGAACCTCCCGTAAATTGAAAGTTGTATTTGTAAGTTCCGATCATATCGACCGCTTTAAGTGCTTTAGGCTTTGCGGTTTCAGGAGCTTCTGTTTCCTTCTTGCAGCCTACAAATGTTGAGGCCACAAACAACATGAATAAGGTAGTGTAGAGGTAGCGCATAGGACCGTAAAGGTAGTTTTTAGTCTTGAGTCTTTAGTACTGAGTCTTTAGTCCTTAGTAGGTTTCTCATACTGTTGGGCTGTATCAATTAATCGGGTATTACAATTCACCGCGAGCCTCGGACTTCAAAGCAGCCTCGGGCTTATAGTCCGAGGTTAAAAATAACGACTGCAATTTTTTTGATCAAAGATGTGCGAAAAATCTTACACCTGTGAGTATTTGCACCTAGGGTGTCTGAATGAAAAGTCAGGAAGCCTAAACTTTGCTGAAATCTTAAACCGATTAAATGCATGAAACACTTACTACTTAATTCATTCTTGATTGTTTCTGGAGTATTGGCCGCACAGCCGATGCCGATTGATGACGCATCTTTACTTGCGATGGCATCTGAAACAACAACCGAAGTTCTGGAAGAGAAAGCCTCTCCAGCAAGACTTGAAAGCCGCTTAGAACAAGGTCGCATGGATGCTGAGTTTGTTGTTATCGTTGAAGCAGATATGGCAACTCCCATTTTGGTTCAATTGCTTGACGCCCAAGGAAGAGCATTGCCATTTGTAAAGATGGTAAACCTCGAGCCAGGCAGTAACAACATCCAGCTCGATCTGAGTAATTTCCCAACAGGCAGTTATCTCGTGTCGCTTCAAGCCACACAACAACGCTCGTCTGTACTGCACAAGTTTTACAAGCAGTAGTTCTTAGTCTTTAGTCCTTAGTCTTTAGTCTTTAGTCGTGAGCTTTTTGTTTGCGACTAAGGACTTTTTTTGATGATGGATGAAGTTTCAAAGTCCTGAGTACTTAGTCTAGAAAAGAGATATTTATTGCTAATGATCATTATGGTTTCCTGCAGCCCCGGACTAAAGTCAGAGGTTGCAGTTATTGCTATTGATCATTATGGCTTCCTACAGCCCCGGACTAAAGTCAGAGGTTACAGTTATTGCTATTGATCATTATGGTTTCCTGCAGCCCCGGACTTTAGTCCGGGGTTAAATGGATACTAAGTGATTTTCGCAGGCGATATTGTACCCTGATTTCAGAATATTGAAATGCCGTTACAGATTTTGTATCCCCTTTTCCAAATATTGAAATCTATGTTCAGTTTTGCGTATGGAAACGACAAAAGTTTTTTCCATACGCAGATTTGAGTTTGGATCAAAAAGACGGTAAAACGTAAATCCTTTTTTACACCCCGGACTGTAGTCCGCGGCTGCGGGTTATCCCGAACAAAACGTTGAACGAAATACGTTTTACGTCGCACCCCTCTTTTCAATTCCCCGGACTAAAGTCCGAGGCTGCGGGTTGTCCCGAACAAAACGTTTTACGAAATACGTTGTACTCAATACCCAATACCTATCTTAGCGTATGTTTTTCCGTACCCTTCCGATAATCCTTGCTTTGCGCCTTTTGGCACCTGATGCTTTGATGGCCCAAGGTTGCCCTGTGCAAAAGGAAATTTTCAAGTTGGATTTCGGTACGAATGCTTCGCCGCGCCACGATTTTGTGATGGAAACAAGCTCTTACGGGAAAGCACGTGGTGGTTGTCCGGATGATGGGAATTTCGCGATTTCTTCCTTTTCTAGAAATTGCTTTGAAGGCCGTTGGTTGGATGGGATGAGCGATCACACACCGGGCGACAAACAAGGGCGGATGTTGATTTTTAATGCATCACCCGATCCGAAAAGATTGTTCAATATGCCAGTGCCGAATCTCACCGGTGGGCGCAGGTATGAATTGAGTTTTTATGTGGCGAATTTGCTTCGTCGTGCCGACAATTGTACACCAACGCAGCCCGAAATTGTGGTGAAAGTCGAAACGCTGAAAGGTTCTCTGATTACCAGATTTAGCTCTGGATTAATCGAGCAGCGTTCCTCATTCGAATGGCAAGAATTGCTGGTTGATTTCACGCTTCCACCGGGCGAAAACGGCGTGATGTTACGGTTCGAAAATACCATCCCCGGAGGGTGCGGCAACGATTTCGCACTCGACGATATCCGTTTGGTAATGTGCAAAGAACCTGTGGATATGCCCGTTGTGAAAAAAGCGGAAATGAATCTCGAACCAGTCAGGGAGCCTGAGTTTCCCGAGGAAGTTCGTTTGCGAGAGATTCGTGCGGAGATCGACGCCGAAAATCGGCGGAAGGCAGCCGTACAGGCCGAAATTGAAGCCCTCGAAAAGAAACGAGCAGCACTGCAAGCTGAAGAAGTCAAGGTGGCTCCTGTAACCAAGGAAGCTCCAGCGATAATGAAGAACTGGAACCTCCGAAACAACACGCTGGTGAAGGAAGTCATCATATCGAAACCCGGTAAAATCACACTCAGTTTGTATGATGCCGACCAAGTTGATGGCGACACAGTGAGCGTATTGGTAAATGGAAAAGTG